>NZ_JBFTJD010000029.1:0-80379 GCF_056395245.1 Arthrobacter sp. 10L430
CGTACCAGCGATTGACCGCAGACAAGACATTCCAGAGATATGCAAGCACCCCAGCCACCCTAAGCTTCGAAAGCTTAGCCATCCCGGAATTCGCCCGCCAACACTGGGAAGCGAGCCCCTCCCATACACACGTTTTGTCCTATAACCCCACAGCCGATCTGCCGGACGTGGCGGACCGGCCGGAAAATACTGCTTCCGCTTCCGCTGATATCGGCCGTTATCAGCGGTAACAGGAATATGGAGGTAGCGGCACGAACAGCTCTCAAACGCCCCAATTCCGAGCCTGGAATCACGTTCCCGTAATCGGTTGCCGAGGAGACTAACGGTTCCGCCCCGAACCGGATACAACCCTCGTTTTGGGGTTCCGGCACTCCTACGCTTGAGCTATCCAATCACTCGAGGGGGTGGCCAAAATGAAAAAAATCTATGCTTGGCTGACAGCTATCCTTATGGCTGTCGGACTAGGCCTTCTTGTTCCGGGGTCCGCCTCCGCGGCCTCGTATTGCGGACTCGTCTGGGGCTCGTTGGCAAAAACCAACCAGGCCATGAGCACCGCTGCAGTAACCAATGTTCGGACGGGGCAGCACTACTGCTTCGACCGGATGGTGATCGATATTAAGGGGAAGGCGGGAGGCTACAACGTCCGCTACGTCTCCAAGGTGGTCCAGGATGGCTCCGGCCTGCCCATCAAGCTGAGGGGCGGCGCGTTCCTTCAGGTAACCGTCCATTCACCGGCCTACGACAACGTCACCGGGAAGGCCACATTCATTCCGGCCAACCGGTCAGAGGTGACTAACGTATCCGGATACCAGACCTTCAGGCAGGTGGCCTGGGCAGGCAGCTTCGAGGGCTACACCACCCTTGGACTCGGCGTCCGCGCCCGGCTGCCGTACAAGGTCTTCACCCTCGCCGGACCGGGCTCGGGCACACGGCTCGTCATAGACGTTGCCCACCACTGGTGACGAGCCGGGTTGTTCAAACCCTTGAAACCCTGAACTCGCGAATCGCCGATTAACCAAGCGACGCCCCGCCCCCGGCAAGCCGGGAACGGGGCATCGCTTTGCTGTTCTAGATGGGCTGTGCTTCGAAGGGACGGCGTTTCGGGCCGGCCGTGCCTTGGTACAACGGTGATTAGTTTCCGAAGTCGCACGCCGGACGCGGCGTGGGACCGTCGGCCTGACTAAGCACCATCCAGGATGGGGAAGGAAGCCACATCTTGGACACCGCAGTGTCCGTGTGAATACAATAGCTGCCCGGGAGACGACTTCAGGGCTGTGAAATCTGGCGGGATCGAGTAGCAGGACAAGTCTCCCATCCGAAGTCGCCTCTGTGGAAGGAATGCTGTGTCAACTGGTTCTGCACCGATGCGGCACGACGGAGATTCGATCTATGCCCAGCTGCGCTCTGAAATCCTGGGCGGCGCAATTCCTCCGGCGACTCCATTACGGGAGGTTACCCTGGGGGAACGCTTCGGCGTCTCCCGCACTCCGGTACGCGAAGCTCTTCGCCGTCTCCAGCACGACCAGCTTCTGGACCGTGGCGCCCGCGGTCTGCAAGTCCATCAGGCGACCCCGCAGGAGGTCATCCAGGTATACGACGTGCGGATTCTTTTGGAACAGGAGGCGGCCGGGCAGGCAGCCCTGTCCCGCGGCATCACTGACATAATGCAGCTCGAAGGCCTGGTGGAACGTGATCGTGCGCTTTCGGGTCCGGATGACCAGACCCGGGCCTCGACGAACCTGGAGTTTCACGCCGCTGTCTGGGCGGCCGCGCATAATCCGGTCCTACAGGATCTCCTGCAGCGGCTTTCCACCCACCTGATTCGCACCCCCCACTCGACTCTGTCGGTAGGAAAGCGTTGGGATGAGGCCCTGGCCGAGCACGCGAAGCTGGTCGCGGCCATCACTGCCGGCGACGAAACCGGTGCGCGGAACACCGCGCGCGAACACATGGAGACAGCCCGCATGATCAGGCTCGACCTGCTGCGGAAATCGGCCTCCTACTAAGATTCCCCAGCGGCTCTGCCGCTAAACCTTCTTCCGCGGAGTACCAGCCATCCGTGTCCCCCTGGCATGCCAGTATTGCCCGGGGTGCCGCTGGCTCTCCTATCCGTTGCCGGGGCGGGTGCAGGCATGAGCACCCACCGGAGACTCCCAAGACTTGCCGTGATTGCGGTCACTATGCAACACTGTACTTCACTGTATACAGTCGTATTCCATCAAAGGAGATAGATCATGACAGCGATCACAGAGACGGACACCGTCGTTGAGTTCCGCGGGGTCGGCAAGCGCTTCGGCAGCATGCAGGCCCTGGGCGGCATTGATTTGTCGGTGCGCCGTGGCGAGGTGGTCGTCATACTGGGCCCGTCAGGGTCGGGCAAATCGACGCTGTGCCGGTGCATCAACCGGCTGGAAGCCATCGACGAGGGTCACATCCTCATCGACGGCCACGAACAGCCTGTCGAGGGCAGGGACCTGTACAAGTTCCGTACCGAGGTGGGGATGGTCTTCCAGTCCTTTAACCTCTTCTCGCACAAGACCATCCTCGAGAACATCACCCTCGCTCCACGGAAGATCCTGGGCCTGAACAAGCAGGCGGCAGAGACGCGGGCCCACGAGCTGCTGGCCATGGTGGGCATCGCCGACAAGGCACACAGCCGGCCGTCCCAGCTTTCCGGAGGCCAGAAACAGCGCGCAGCCATCGCCCGTGCACTGGCCATGGAACCCAAGGTCCTGCTCTTTGATGAACCCACGTCCGCGCTCGACCCGGAATCCACCCGCGAGGTTCTGGCAACCATGCGGAACCTGGCGCAGAGCGGCACGACGATGATCGTCGTGACCCACGAGATGTCCTTCGCCCGTGCTTTCGCCGACCGGATCGTCTTCATGGCCGCCGGAGCCATCGTCGAAATTGCCGAGCCTGAAACATTCTTCACCTCCCCTTCCAGCGACCGGGCCAAAGTCTTCCTCTCCTCGGTCCACTAACAGCCTGTGCAAAGACGCACCCACCCTAAGGAGTAACCATGAAACGCCAGCACTTCCTGCCCGCACTGGCCATCGCCCTGATCCTGGGCACCACAGCCTGCGCCGGCACCGCCCCGGCCGCCGACAGTCAGCCCGCCCAGAGCTTCCCGGGCAACAGCACGATGGACAAGATCCAGAAACGCGGCAAAGTCATCGTCGGGGTCAAATTCGACCAGCCGCTTTTTGGCGTGAAAAATCCAGTCACCGGCAAGATGGAAGGCCTGGACATTGAGATGGCCAGAATCCTGGCCAAGGACCTCACCGGCAGTGCAGACAATGTCGAGTTCGTGGAGGCGGTCACCAAAAACCGCGAAGCGTTCCTGCAGCAGAACAAGGTCGACGTCGTGATCGCCTCCTACGCCGTGACGGAAGAGCGGAAGAAAGTCGTCAGTTTCGCCGGACCTTACCTCGAGAGCAACGTGGCCTTGCTGGTCCGCAAGGACGACAGCTCAGTGAACAAACCCGAGGATCTCCAGGGCAAGACCGTGTGTTCCACCACCGGCGCCCGCGCTGCCCAGCTGATCGGTGAGGCCGTGCCCGCGGCCAACGTGGTCCTGTTCAGCACCTACAGTGAATGCGCACAGGCATTGAAGGACAAGAGGGTCGATGCGGTGACCACCACCGAGGCCATCCTGCTCGGTGTCCAGTCCCAGAATCCGGACGCCTACCGCATCGCGGACGGCCATCTGGCCGATGCCGAGGAATTTGCCATCGGTTCCGCGAAAGACGATGCAGCATTCCATGACTACCTTGATCAGCTTCTGAACAAGGCCATCGCGGACGGGGACTGGAAGAAGGCCTACGACTCCACGATCGGCAAGGTCAAGCCCGGCGACGTTACCCCGCCCAAAGTAACCCTGTAGGGATCGGCTTATGTCATTCCTTGTCAATCATCTCGTCGATTTCGGTCAGGGCGTGCTGGTGACTCTGGGACTCGTTCTCCTGGGCGCCACGGGTTCGATGATCCTGGGGACGCTGCTCGCTGCACTACGGACCAGCCCCGTCAGGACGGCCCGGGCGGTTTCCTTGGCCTACGTGCTGATCTTCCGGAACGTGCCGCTTCCCGTACAAATGGTGCTGTTTGTCTTCGGCCTCCCGGTCCTGGGCATCCAGTACTCGCTCTACGCCTCGGCCGCGATCGTCTTGGTGCTCTACACGGCGCCGTTCGTGGCCGAAACCCTGCGTTCGGGTCTGAACACCGTAGACCGCGGCGAGCTTGAAGCCGGGCGCGCCCTGGGCTTCGGGCCAATGGCGTCCCTGAAGCTCATCGTCCTTCCGCAGTCCTTCGCCACGGTCACCAGACCGCTGGGCAACGTCTTCATCACCATGGTCAAGAACACATCGGTCGCTGCCCTGGTGGGGGTATCCGAACTGACGTTCCTCTCGGACAAGATCGCGGTGGATGAGGCACAACCGTTCATTATCTTCGGCGGGGCCGCCGTCTGCTACCTCGTTATCGGGCTGGTCATCGGCCGGCTCGTATCCGCAGTCGATCAGAAGGTGGCGTTCAGCCGATGAGTACCGTATCGCTTTTTGACCCGGCCGGTCCGCGCGGCAAACGCCGCCACCTGCTACTGGAAATCTTCACCGCCGTCATCGTGACCGCCGGCGCCTATCTGGTCTTCAGGGTCCTCTACGACAAAGGCGAGCTGAGCGCTGCGGCGTGGGCTCCGTTCGCCGAGCCGGGGCTCTGGGCGCTTCTCGGCCAAGGCCTGTGGAACAACATTGCGGCCGCAGCGGTCGGCATGGTGCTGTCCATGATCACCGGGTGCCTCCTGGCGTTCGGGCTGGTCTCCACCCACACCCTGATCCGCAGAACCTGCCGGGTCTACACGGATGTCTTCAGCAGCATCCCCCTGCTCCTGCTGCTCTACTTCACGTCGCTGGTGTTGCCCAACTATGGCCTTAAACTCGGGGATTTCTGGTTCCTGGTAATCGCACTGACCCTCTACAGCGGGGCTGTCATCGGTGACCTGCTGCGCTCCGGGATCCTCGCGCTGCCACCGGGACAGGCCGAGGCCTCCCTCGCGCTGGGTTTCTCCCAGGTCGGCACGCTGCGCCTGGTCCTGCTTCCGCAGGCCCTGAGGTCCATGAGTCCCGCCCTGGTGAGCCAGCTCATCATCCTCTTCAAAGGAACGGCGCTGGCCTTTGTGCTCGGCGGTTACATGGAACTGCTGAGGTCGGCCACCGTCATCGGCCAGTACTACACCCGGTCGCTGCTGCAGGCGCAGTTTGTTGCCGCCTTGGGGTTCCTGGTGGTGAACGTCGCCTTGGGCGCCCTGGCCGTGGCCCTGGAGCGCCGCCAAAACCGCCTCGCCGAGCAGGAACCGCTGCCAGTAACGGCAGCAGAACCAGACCTCGTGCCGGCCCGCCGCTGACACCCCGGGGTCGCCCCATACGGGCCAAGTACGCTTGGCCGGCTCTGTATACAGACGAATACTTATAAATTCACAAATTAAGGAGCCAAAGAACAATGGCTGATCAGAACGAATCCGCAGCTGCAAACCTCACAAAGGCCGACGTGATCGTCGTCGGTGGCGGCAACGCCGGCTTCACAGCGGCCCACGCCGCTGCCGTCCGCGGACGAAAAGTCATCCTGCTCGAAAAGGGCACCAAAGACATGGCCGGCGGCAACAGCTTCTACACCGCCGGCGCCACTCGCATCGTGCACAACGGCCTGGATGACCTCCAAGGGCTCGTGGAACCGGACGAACGGCACGGCCGGACCGTCGTTCCGCCCTACAGTGCTGAAGAATACGCATCAGACCTGGCAAAGGTCACCGAAGGCCGGAACGACCAGGCACTGACGGAAGTCCTCATTGCCGAGAGCCAGTCCACCCTTCGCTGGCTCAACGGCCTGGGCCTGAAGTACCGCCTGATGTACGAACGCCAGGCCTTCGAGCGTGCCGACGGGTCCTACCTCTTCTGGGGCGGCCTGCACGTGGGAAACGTGGGCGGCGGCGAAGGCCTGATCGAAGACCACACCCGGGTAGCTGCAGAGCTGGGCATCGAAGTCAGGTACGGCCACGCGGCCCAAAGCCTCATCGTTGAGAACGGCCGTGTAGCCGGCGTCGTCGTCAACACCTCTGAAGGGGAGCTGCGCCTGCCGGCAGAATCCGTGGTCCTCACCGCCGGAGGCTTCGAGGCCGACCCGAAGCGTCGGCGGGAGTACTTGGGCGAAGGCTGGGAAAACGCCAAAGTACGCGGCACGCCCTACAACACCGGCGACATGATCGCCGCAGCGTTGGAGATCGGCGCCACCAAGGGCGGAGACTGGGGCACCTGCCACAGCGTCCAGTGGGATGCCTTCACCGCCACCAACGAAAGCAACCGCGAACTCACCAACCGCCTCACCCGGCAAAGCTACCCGTTTGGAATCATCGTCAACACCGACGGCAAGCGTTTTCTGGACGAGGGCGCGGACTTCCGGAACTACACCTACGCCAAGTACGGCAAGGAAATCCTCAAGCAGCCCGGCTCGGTTGCGTACCAGATCTTCGACGCCGGCCTTCGGCCCATGCTGCGCAGCGAAGAATACGAGATGCCCGGCATCTCCGTTGAGGTCGCCGACACCCTCGAGGACCTGGCCGTCAAAATCGGCATCGACCCGGAAAGCCTGTCCAAAACCGTGACGGACTTCAACAACTCGATCGAGCGCTCCATCCCGTTCGACCCCAACATTAAGGATGGCCGGAAGGCCGCCACCGAACCGGTCAAGAGCAACTGGGCCGCCCCCATCGAAACCGGACCCTTCTACGCCTACGGCGTCACCTGCGGAATCACGTTCACCTTCGGTGGCATCAAGTCCGACACCCACGGCCGCGTCCTGGACGCGGACGGCAAGCACATCGAAGGCCTGTTCGTGGCAGGTGAAATGCTCGGCGGACTATTCAGCGTCAACTACCCCGGCGGCACCGGACTTGCTGCCGGATGTGTCTTCGGCCGGCGAGCCGGAGTTCTGGCGTAGGGCACGGTTCACTGCACTTTTTGCGATAGGTCCCGGGACTAGCGTTCCAGGGACGAACAACTGGTCCCCGATTGGACCATGACCACCGACCGCCTGCCCTATGTCCGGCACAGATGGGCGCTCTTCCCGCACTCCGTCGCAACAGGCAGCCCGAAAGTCGGGCGTGGGAAGTGCGCCCATGGGGAGAAGGCAGGGTGGCGGTAACGCCGCCCTGCCTTCTCCGAAGCCCGCATTAAGCGGATTCCGTCGGTGCCCGCCAAGCCCGGACGAGGGTGGAACCCGGCCACTGGACCATTCGGCTCCTGCCACGCCTAGTCGGGCACCACCAGCGCCGGCGTGTCCTGGCGGATGGTTTCGCCGCGGAAGAACCCCGGCCGCAGCCTGGCCATGATCAGCATGAACACCACTCCCAGGGCCAGGATGCCGATCCCGAGGACGAACACGAGCCCCACGCCGAAGACCTCGGAACCGCTGCCGAACTCCGGCGCCCAGCTGTCCGCGGCGGTCTGCAGGAAGACTACCAGCAGCCCCAGGCCGCCCAGCAGCGGGCACAACAGCCGGAAGATGAAGTTGCGTGCGCTGCTGAAGACGCTGTTGCGGAAGTACCAGGCGCACGCGAACGCCGTGAGCCCGTAGTAGAAGCAGATCATCAGGCCCAGCGCCAGGATGGTGTCATTCAGGACGTTCTCGCTGATCACATGCATCACGGCGTAGAAGACCGCCGAAAAGGCGCCGGCGGCGACGGTGGCGAATCCCGGCGTCGAAAACTTCCTGCTGAGGCGGCTGAACCGCTCCGGCAGCGCGCCGTAATGCGCCATGGCGAGAAGGCTCCGTGACGGCGAGGTGAACGTGGACTGCAGGGAGGCCGCCGAGCTGGAGAGCACGGCCAGCGACATCAGGATGGCGAACGGACCCATGACGGGCGAGGCCAGGGCCGTGAAGACGTTGGCGTGGTTCTCCTCGTTGTTCAGGCCGATCCCCGTGTCCCCGACGCCGGCGAACATCATGGTTGCGATGGTCACCAGCAGGTAGATGCCCAGGACGACGACGGCGGTCAGCGTGCCTGCCAGGCCTGCCGTTTTCTTGCCGTTGGCGGTCTCCTCGTTCACCGTCAGGCACACGTCCCAGCCCCAGTAGACAAAGATGGACAGGGAAATGCCGGCGGCGATCTGGCCGAACGTCTCGATTTTGGTGACGTCGAACCACTCCCAGCTGAACGGGATGGCGGTCCCGGACGAGGACCAGTTCGCGAACGCCATGCCCACGAACAGGCCCAGCACCAGGAGCTGGAATCCGACCAGCCCGTACTGGACCACCTTGGTGGTGTGCAGGCCCCGGTAGCTGACCCACACTGCCAGCGCCACGAACACGAAGCACGTGACCACGTTCAGCGGCTTGTTCGCCGCGAGGTCCGCCAGTTCCGGCGATCCGGTCAGCTGGGCCAGGAACAGGTAGAAGAAGTCCACCGCCACGCCGGCCAGGTTGGACAGCACGATGATGTTGGCGGCCAGCAGGCCCCAGCCGCCCATCCAGCCGACCCACGGGCCGAAGGCCTTGGTCACCCAGGTGAAGGTGGTGCCGCTGTCGGGAGAATCGGCGTTCAGCTCCCGGTAGGCGAGGGACACCAGGATCATGGGGATGAAGCCGATGAGGAAAATGACCGGCAGCTGAAGCCCGGCCTCGTTGACGGTGGGGCCCAGCGCGCTGGTCAGCGTGTAGGCCGGCGCGATGGTGGAAATGCCCAGAACCACGACGGCGAGGAGGCCCAGCTGCCCGCCCTTCAGTCCCTTCCCGGTAATGCCGTGCACAGTTCCCGGGGCGTCTGTGCCGGGGCCGCCGGCAGGATCGCCCGCCGGTGCGCTGGCGCGGGTGGTTTGGCTCATGACTGACCTTTCCAGGACGCAGCGGGCTGCTGCTGGGTGATGCAGTGGATGCCGCCGCCGCGGGCGAAGAGCTCGCGGGCGTCGATGCCCACCACGCGGCGCCCGGGGTAGGCGTCGGCAAGGATGCGGAGGGCCTTCTCGTCGTTGGGGTCGGAGAAGGTGCAGGCGATGACTCCGCCGTTGACCACCACATGGTTGATGTAGCTGTAGTCCACGAAGCCCTCGGCGTCCGTGAGGACCGTGGGGGCCGGAACCTCGATGATGTTCCATTCACGCCCGGCCGCGTCCCGGGTGGTGGACAGGAAGCTGACGATCTCGCGGCTGACCTCGAAATCCGGGTGCGCCGGGTCCTGCTGTGAATGGACCAGCAGTGTGCCCGGCGAGGGGATGGCGGCCACGATGTCCACATGTCCGCGGGTGCCGAACCGCTCCGAATCACGGGTGAGGCCCCTAGGAACCCAGATAACGTGCCTGGCGCCGACGGTCCTGGCCAGCTCCGCTTCGATCTCCGGTTTGGTGAGCCCGGGATTGCGGCCCGGGTCCAGCTGCACGGTCTCGGTGACCAGCACGGTTCCCTCGCCGTCCACATGGATGCCGCCGCCTTCATTAACCAGACCGGACACGAGATGGTGGGCGCCGGACCGGCCGGCGACTTCCGCCGCGATGAGCGAGTCCTTGTCCCACCGCGCCCAGTCCTGGGCGCCCCAGCCGTTGAAGACCCAGTCCACCGCACCAAGCCGGCCGGCGCCGTCCAGCACGAAGGTGGGGCCGATGTCCCGCATCCAGGCGTCGTTCAGTTCCACCGTCAGTACGTCGACGGCGGGATCGAGGTAACGCGCGGCGGTATCGACGTCGTCGGGGGCCACCGCCACGGTGACCGGCTCAAATTCAACGGCGGCATTGGCGACGGCGGCCCAGACGGAACGCGCGGCGTGCGCCTCTTCGGCTGTGTCGCCCAGGGTGTAGCCGCCCGTGGGGAACGCCATCCAGAGCCGGTCCTGGCGTGCCGTTTCGGCGGGCATGCGCCACGCGCTCATGCGGTCACCTCGGCAGGCGCATAACCACTGATTGAACTGGTCGAAATCGCGGGACCCGCCTCGTCCCCGAACGGTGCATCGTGGCGGACGGGTTCGGTGAGCCGGGCATAGGTGTCCGGGCGGCGGGTGGTCAGGAACGGGAACAGCGTGAGCCAGTCCTGGCGCTGGTCCAGGTCAAGGTCCGCGACGAGAACGGCTGACTCGTTCCGCGGAGCCTGCGCCAGGATGCGGCCGTAGGGGTCGGAGATGAAGGAGGATCCGTAGAAGTTGAGGCTGCCCTCCTGGCCCCAGCGGTTCGGGACCACCATGAACAGGCCGTTGGCGATGCCGTTGCCCACAATCACCTGCTGCCACAGGGGCTGGGTGTCGAACTCCGGGAACAGCGGTTCGGACCCGATGGCCGTCGGATAGACGAGCAGTTCCGCCCCGCCGAGCGAGTACAGCCGGGCCAGTTCGGGGAACCACTCGTCCCAGCAGGTGGGCATGCCGAGGCGTGCGCCGCCGAGTTCGGCAGGCGAGTGGACTTCGTAGGCGTCATCCGCGGGCGGGCCCTGGCGGAAGAACCGGTCCTCGTAGTAGCCGGCGGTGACGGGGATGTGCAGCTTGTGCGTGCGGGCGAGCAGTTCGCCGCCGGGGGACACGAGGACGGAAGTATTCAGTCCCAAGCCGTCGTCCGGGCCGTCGGGGTTGTCCGCCCGCTGGTAGAGCGAGGCGTGGACGCAGATGCCGTGCCTGCGGGCAGCTTCGGCGGCAAAGCGGAAGGTGGGGCCGGTGAGCAGGTCCTCGGCCGCGTCCGAGGGGCGTGGCCTGGTTTGTCCGGCGAGGGACAGATCGTTGTCCGGAATCTGGTCCGCCGGATAGCGGGACAGCGTAAGTTCCGGCAGGAAGACAACTGTGGCGCCGAGGCGGGCTGCGCGCTCGATGCCGTCGTTCAGTTCGGCGCGAAGAGCAGCAGCGTTGCTGTGCCAACGGTGCTGGACGACGCCGATCCGCAGTGCCGGACGCGCGGACGGCACTGTCCGGGCCAGGGAGGAGGGTGAATCGAGGCAGGTGATTTCAATCATGATGACTACTCCAGAGAGACGACCGTCACTAAATGAATGACGTTCATTTAGTATGCACAGCCCGGCGGCGGCTGGCAAGGGTTAATTTGAATAGCATTCATATATGACAGGAATGGTAAGTAAGCTGATCGTGAAATTTTGGGCCTGCTCCTGCCTGCCCTGACCCGGCCTGCGGTAGCGTCGGAGCTACTGGACCACTCGAGGAGGACGAATGAAAGCTTCACCGACACTGACCAACAACATGCAGGCCGTGCTTGCGGACCTGATCGAACTGCACATCCAGGGCAAGCAGGCGCACTGGAACATTGTGGGGACCAACTTTAGGGACCTTCACCTGCAGCTGGACGAGATTGTCGATGCCGCCAGGGCGTTTGCTGACGACATGGCGGAGCGGATGCGCGCCCTGCACGCGCTGCCCGATGGCCGCAGCGAGACGGTGGCCAAGTCCACCAGCCTGGCCCAGTTCCCGGAAGGCCTCATCAACACCAAGGACGCGATCGACCGGATCGTCGCCGCGCTTGAGGCCGCCGTGGGCACCATGCGCAAGGTCCATGACGAGGTGGATGAAGAGGACCCCACCACCGCAGACCTGCTGCACGCCTTCATTGAAAAGCTGGAGCAGTACGCCTGGATGGTGGGTGCCGAGAACATGAAGGCCTCGGCCAGCGTCACACAGCCCGACAGCAAGTAACCGCAGCCTAAAAATCTGAGATCCGCAGGCGGCCGACGCCCGCGGAACCGACAAAACAGCCCCGGAGTTCCTCCGGGGCTGTTTTGTGCTTTGAACCCTTGACTTTCCGGGGTTGCGGAGAATACTTAAGCATGTGCTTAACAATCAGCTGGCGGAGGATTCGGACCTGGATTCCGTGTTCCAGGCGCTCGCCGACCCCACCCGGAGGGCGATCCTTATCCGCCTCTGCGACGGCGCGGCGTCAGTCTCGCAGCTGGCCCGACCGTTTGCCATGAGCCTGCCGGCAATCCTCCAGCACCTGCAGGTCCTGGAGGGCAGTGGCCTGGTCCGCAGCGAAAAGATCGGACGCGTGCGCAGCTGCACCATTGTCCCCGCTGCCGTCCGCCGTGCGGAGGGCTGGCTCAGCTCGCGCCGGACGGCTGAAGAACGCCGCCTCGACCGGCTCGAGTCGTTCCTTGATTCAGATGATCCACCCACAACAACAACCAGGAGTACGCCATGAGCACCCCCATCACGCATGCCAGCTTCACGTTGTCACGCACGCTCAACGCCCCGCCGTCGCGCGTTTTTGAAGCGTTCTCGGATTTCGCCAGCAAGAAGAAGTGGTTTGGCGGCCCGCCGGAGTGGAACCAGGGCGAATCAAGCCTCGAGTTCCGGGAGGGCGGCCGTGAGACGGACGTCGGAGGGCCCGAGGGCGGTTTCGTTTCGACCATGCATGCCCTCTATTACGACATCGTGGATAACGAGCGGATCGTTTATACCTACGAGATGCTGCTGGACGGTCAGCGCACGTCCGTTTCGCTCAGCACGGTGGAGCTTCAGGCTGAGGGCGACGGTACCCTGCTGACGCTGACCGAACAGGGCGCCTACTTCACGGAGGTTGACCAGGTGGCCGGGAGGAAGGAGGGAACCGAAGGCCTGCTCGATGCCTTGCAGGCCTTCGTCGAAGGCCACTGAGCAGCGGCCGCGGCAGGCCGCCGTCGCTCCTCCGCGGTCCCTTAGCGGGCCCTCGGCACCCGGCGGAGAACGACGGCGGAGAGGACTGACGCTCCCGCCATCAGTACCAGCGCGATGGCCGCCGTGATGTGGACGCCCGAGTCGAAGGCCGCCCGGGCGGCCGCGGCGAGGGCCTCGGACAGCGGCGCCGGCAACGTTCCCGCAAGCTCCATGGCCCCCGCCAGGGTTTCCCGGGCCCGGTCCGCGGAGTCTGCCGGCGCCACCTGGGTAACGGCTGCGGGCAGTGCAAGCTGCCTCTGGTACGAGGCGGTCAGGATCGATCCAAGAACGGCCGTTCCGAGCAGTGAGCCCACTTCGTAGCCCGTCTCGGAAATCGCCGCCGCGGCCCCGGATTTCGCGGGCGGCACGGCGCCTAGGATCAGGTCGTTGGAGATTGTTTCGGCGGCACCCACGCCGAGGGCAAGGAGGAGCAGTGCACCAAGCAGCAGGGCCGGTCCGGCGGAGTGGTCGCCAAAAGCCACCAGGGAGTAGCCCGACGCGCTCAGCGACAGGCCGCCGGCCACCACGAACCCGGGCCGAATCTTCCGGACCAGCGGCACCACCAGAAGCCCCGCCACCACGGTGGCCGTCAGTGCGGGCAGCATGGCAGTCCCCGACGCCGAGGGCGACATCCCTTCCAGCAGTTGCAGGTGCTGTGCCAGGAAGAGGATGAAGCCGTTGAAGGAGAACAGCGCCAGCACGTTGGCTGTGATGGCCGTGCTGAACACCCTGTTCCTGAACAGGGACAGGTCCAGCAGCGGGGACGCGAGCCGCTGCTGGCGACGAACGAAGACGAAGCCCATGGCCATGCCAAAGGCAATGATGGACAGGGCCTGTGCGCCCGGGCCTTCGGTGGCCAGTTCCTTGATTCCGTAGACCACGGGCACCATGGTCAGCATTGACAGCAGGATGCTGGGCATGTCCACCCGGCCCGGCCTGGGGTCCCTGGACTCCGGAATGAAGAACGGGCCGAAGATGAGCAGCGGCAGCATGATGGGCACGGCCACGAGCAGGACCGCGCCCCACCAGAACTGCTCCACGAGCCAGCCGCCGAAAATCGGGCCGAGGGCTGCGCCGCCGGAGAAGCCTGCCGCCCAGATTGCGACCGCCAGCCTGCGCCTGTTGGGGTCCGGAAAAATGTTGCGGATGAGCGAGAGCGTGGAGGGCATCAGCATGGCGCCAAAGAAGCCCAGTGCGGCACGGCCGGTAATCAGCCATTCGGCGCTTGGGGCGAACGCCGTGGCGGCCGAGACTCCGGCGAATCCCATGGTGCCAATCAGCAGCAGCCGGCGGCGCCCGATCCTGTCACCCAGGCCTCCCATGGCAACCAGGAGCCCGGCCAGGACCAGGGCGTAGGCGTCCACGATCCACAGCAGCTGCACTCCGGACGTATCCAGGCTCCGCGCGATTGCCGGCAGGGCGAAGGTCAGCGCGGTGTTGTCCACCGCCACGAGGAGGACCGGAAACATGAGCAGACCCAGGGCAAGCCAGTCGCGGGCTCCGCCGTTGGCGGGGGAGGGCTGTGCTGCTGCTTGGGTGGTGGGCTTTTGCTGCTGGAGGTCTGCGGACGCGGTCATAACTTAACTGTACCGTCTGGACGGTACAGTTATCGAACGAATGACCAGAACAGGCATGATGGGAGCCATGGCCAGAAAACCAGTAGCGCGCAGTGCCGTCCTCGACGCCTTTGAATCCCTCCTCATCGAGGTAGGCGAGCGAGCAGCAACCCTGGATGCCGTGGCCGGGCGCGCCGGGGTCTCCAAAGGGGGCCTGCTCTACCACTTCCCGAATAAGGAGGCCCTGATCGGGGTCTTGCTGGACCGCCTGGACGAGCATGCCGAGGCCGATGCCCGGGCCATGGCCACGGCGCCCGAAGGTGCGGCCGCCTACTTCATCAAATCCTCAGTGTGGGCAGACACCCCCCTCGACCGCGTCATTGTGGCGGCAACGCGGCTCGCAGAGGTGGCCCATCAGGAGACCCGGCGGCGTTTCGCCCATATTCAGCAGCGCTGGCTCGATGAGATCGCCAAGGATGTGGGGCCCGGGCTCGCGAAGGCGGTCCTGTACATGGGGGACGGCCTGTATTTCAATGCGATGCTGTCGATCGGGCCGGCCGCGACAGCTGCCGAGACGGCCGCCGACGTCGAGAGCCTGCTTGCCGCGCTGGAGCGGCTCCGGGGCTGACCGGCCGGTGCTGAAAGCGCCGGCGGCAATACCATCCGGCCGCTACGAGACAGTTTGCGGACGCGTTCCGGACATAGGAGAATAGCCTCTGTGGCTGTTGTCACCGCTAACTGAATATGCCTTTGATCTGCGGCGGGAGAGTTCTGCAAGTAGGTACAAGCAGGCGCCGTAGGAGCAAATCCTCCCCAGGAATCTCTCAGGCCCATGTACCGCCGCGGCAAGGCAACTCTGGAAAGTAGCAGGCTGTCCGTCTGGAGTCCCGGGATGATCCCGAACATCAGGACATGCTGTGCTCACCGACGGTGCAAGCGGGGCTGTGCGCAAACCACAGCAACGCGGAAACTCTCAGGTCCAATACAGAGCGGGGAGGAACCCGATCGATGTGGCGTACCCTGCGCCGCCTTAGTTATGGAGTTCCCTTGACTGTCAATTCAGCCTCCACGTCCTTCGTTGACCGGCATATCGGCGCCCGCCGTGAAGCCGACGTCGACGCCATGCTCAAGGCTGTCGGCTACGACACCGTTGATGCTCTGGTTGATACCGCAGTTCCCAACGACATCCGGCAGGATTCCCCGCTGGAGCTTGCCCCGGCCCTGAGCGAAGTTGAAACCCTCGCCGAGCTGCGCAAGCTTGCCGCGAAGAACAAGACGGCCGTGCAGATGATCGGCCAGGGCTACTACGACACCGTGACCCCGCCGGTGATCCGCCGCAACATCCTCGAAGCACCGGCCTGGTACACGGCCTATACGCCGTACCAGCCGGAAATCTCCCAGGGCCGCCTCGAGGCCCTGCTGAACTTCCAGACCATGGTGCAGGACCTCGTGGGGCTGCCCATCGCCAACGCTTCGCTGCTGGACGAAGCAACCGCCGTGGCCGAGGCCGTGCTGATGATGCGCAGGGCCAACAAGAACAAGGCCGCCCACGACGGCAAAACGGTGCTCGACGCCGACTGCCTGCCGCAGACCATCGCCATCGTCAAGGGCCGCGCCGAGGCCCTCGGCTTTGAGGTGGAGGTCGCCGACCTGTCCCAGGGCCTGCCTGACGGCGTCATTAACGGCGTTGTCCTCCAGCAGCCCGGGGTTTCCGGCCGCGTCTTCGACCACTCCGAGGTCATCGCTGCCGCCAAGGAGCGCGGTGCACTGGTGACGGTTGCCGCGGACCTCCTTTCACTGACGCTGATTACCCCTCCGGGCGAGCAGGGTGCGGACATCGCCGTCGGCTCGGCGCAGCGCCTCGGCGTGCCTCTGTTTTACGGCGGACCCCACGCCGCCTACATGGCAGTCCAGAAGGGCCTCGAGCGCTCGATGCCGGGCCGCCTCGTTGGTGTCTCCAAGGACTCTGCAGGAGTTCCGGCCTACCGCCTCGCACTGCAGACCCGGGAGCAGCACATCCGCCGCGAGAAGGCGACGTCCAACATCTGCACCGCGCAGGCCCTGCTGGCCATCGTCGCCTCGATGTACGCCGTGTACCACGGTCCGGACGGGCTGAAGGCGATTGCCGAAACCGCTCACCGCCACGCCAGGACCCTCGCCACCTCGCTGAAGGCTGCCGGGCTGGTCGTCCTCCACAACAGCTTCTTCGACACCGTGACCGTGTCTGTGCCGGGCAAGGCGGCGGACATCATCGCCGCGGCCGAGGCCAGGGGCATCAACCTCCGCAGCATCGACGCGGACACCGTGGGCATCTCCACCGATGAAACGACGACGGCGGCAATTGTCGAGGACGTCCTCGGCGCCTTCGGTGCCACGGCCGTTGAGGCGACGGACGCCTTTTCCCTGGACGCCGCCGTCGAACGCTCGTCCGAGTACCTGCAGCACCCGGTGTTCAACACCCACCGCTCCGAGACCCAGCTGCTGCGCTACGTGCGCCGGCTGTCCGACCGCGACCTCGCGCTGGACCGCACCATGATCCCGCTGGGTTCGTGCACCATGAAGCTGAACGCGACGGCCGAAATGGAAGCGATCTCCTGGCCGGAGTTCGCGTCCATCCACCCGTTTGCCCCGGATTCCCAGACCGAGGGCTGGCGCGAACTGATTGCAGATCTTGAAGCGCAGCTGACCGAGATCACGGGCTATGACCAGGTGTCCATCCAGCCCAACGCCGGTTCCCAGGGCGAGCTCGCGGGCCTGCTGGCCATCCGCGGCTACCACCGTTCACGCGGCGATGACCAGCGCAACATCTGCCTGATCCCGGCCTCCGCCCACGGCACCAACGCGGCCTCGGCCGTCCTGGCCGGCATGAAGGTTGTTGTTGTGGCCACGGCGGCAGATGGCACGATCGACCACGCCGACCTCAACGCCAAGATCGAGCTGCACAAGGACGCACTGTCCGCGATCATGATCACCTACCCGTCCACCCACGGCGTGTACGACGCCGATGTCCGGGAAGTCTGCGACGCCATACACGCAGCCGGCGGGCAGGTCTACATCGACGGCGCCAACCTCAACGCCCTCGTGGGGCTCGCCCAGCCGGGCAAATTCGGTGGCGACGTCTCGCACCTGAACCTGCACAAGACCTTCTGCATCCCGCACGGCGGCGGCGGCCCGGGCGTCGGTCCGGTCGCTGCCAAGGCCCACCTGGCGCCGTTCATGCCCGGCAACGCCGCGACCTGGACCGAAGGTAATGACGTGCCCATCTCCGCTTCGAACTACGGATCAGCAGGCGTCCTGCCGATCTCCTGGGCTTACGTGAAGCTCATGGGCGGCAGCGGCCTGACTGACGCCACCAAGTCCGCGCTGCTCGCCGCGAACTACATTGCGGCCCGCCTGAACGACTTCTTCCCGGTGCTTTACACGGGCGAGGGCGGGCTCGTGGCCCACGAGTGCATCCTGGACCTGCGCGAGCTCACCGCCAGGACCGGCGTCACGGCGGAGGACGTTGCCAAGCGCCTCATCGACTACGGCTTCCACGCGCCCACCCTGGCGTTCCCTGTTGCCGGCACGCTGATGGTGGAGCCCACGGAGTCCGAAGACCTGGGCGAAATCGACCGCTTCATCACGGCGATGATTGCCATCCGGGCTGAAATCGACCAGGTGGCCAACGGCGACTTCAGCGTGGCGGACAGCCCGCTGCGTAACTCCCCGCACACCGCCGCCGTCGTCATCAGCTCCGACTGGGCCCGCGAATACCCGCGCGAACAGGCGGTGTTCCCGGTGCACTCCCTCAAGCAGGACAAGTACTTCCCGCCCGTGGGCCGGATCGACGGCGCCCTGGGCGACCGCAACCTGATCTGCTCCTGCCCGCCGCTTTCCGAGTTTGAAAACTGAGGATCCGCCCATGTCTGAGAACTACACCGCCCTTTACGAAGAGCACAAGAAGCTCGGCGCCTCCTTCACCGACTTCGGCGGGTGGCAGATGCCGCTCAAATACAGCTCCGAGCTGGCCGAACACCGCGCCGTCCGCAGCGCGGCAGGCATCTTCGACCTCTCCCACATGGGTGAAGTCTGGGTCACCGGCCCGGACGCTGCAGCCTTTCTGGACTACGCGCTCGTCGGCAAGATTTCGGCGATGGCCGTCGGCAAGGCCAAGTACTCGCTGATCTGCAAGGAAGACGGCGGCATCATCGACGACCTCATCGTGTACCGCCGGCCCGCTACTGAGGACACCGCACAAGGCGGTACGGACAGGTTCCTGGTGGTGCCCAACGCCGGCAATGCCAAGGTGGTTGCCCAGGCCCTGGCTGAGCGTTCCGCCGGGTTCGACGCCGTGGTTGAGGATGTCTCCGCCGCCACGTCGCTGATCGCCGTCCAGGGTCCCAAGGCCGAGGAGATCCTCCTCCGCCTGGTTCCCGCCGCGCAGCACGAGCTCGTCACCGGCCTGAAGTACTACGCCGCCGTGGAAGTTCCTTTCCTGGTGGGCGGTGCGAGCCAGGAACTTCTGCTCGCCCGCACGGGCTACACCGGCGAGGACGGCTTCGAGATCTTCGTGGACAACGACGACGCCGCCGCCCTCTGGCAGGCCATCGTCGCCATTGCGGACGAAGGGGAGCTGACGCCTGCGGGACTCGCCTCCCGCGATTCGCTCCGCCTCGAAGCCGGGATGCCGCTGTACGGCAACGAGCTTTCCCTCGACGGCGACCCCTTCGCCGCCGGCCTGGGTCCCGTCGTCGCGCTGTCCAAGGATGGGGACTTCGTGGGTAAGGCGGCTCTGAGCGAGCTCAAGGCAGTCGGCGCCGGTTCCACCACTGGCCGCAAGCTGGTGGGCCTCAAGGGGCTCGGGCGCCGTGCCGGGCGCGGCCACTACCCGGTCCTCAAAGACGGCAACGTTGTCGGCGAAGTCACCTCCGGCCAGCCCAGCCCCACCCTCGGCTACCCGGTCGCGATGGCCTACGTCGACGTCGAGTTCACCGAACCCGGCACGGCCCTGGACATCGACCTGCGCGGCAAAACGGAGCCGTTCGAAGTCGTCGCACTGCCTTTCTACAAGCGCTCAAAGTAGGCCGCCCGCCCGGGTACCTCATCGGTACCCGGCCCCGGGGCTGGCCCCGTCGGGGCTGACATCCTCCGCGTGCTCGGTCGCGTAGACGCCCGCTGGGCGGACGTGACGCTCCCTTAGACGCACGCTTCCGGATGCCAGCCCCGAAGGGTGCCAGCAGCTCACCTTTTGAGACGCGCCGCCGCATCGGGACCAACGGGCACCGGCGCCTTCGAAAGCCAAAGGTGCTGGTGGATGGACCGCCTGCCGGGGGTTGGCTCTAGAAGATATCGAAGAGCGACGGTTTCTTTCGGAACTGACGTCTTTTCGAAAACTGTTGGCGTCCAGAACTGAAACCCGGCGGTCGGCGGGTGAGGGGATTCCGGAAGCGTGCGTCTAAGGGAGCGTCGCGTCCGCTCAGCGGGCGCCCTCGCGACCGAGCACGCGGAGGAATTCGCTCATCCGCCAGCCAACCCGGCCACCGCCAGTTTGTAACCCAGCCACAACTGATTTAGCACCAAGTTTTCAAAAGTAAAGGAAAAACACATGGCAAAAGTTGCCCGTGAACTGCAGTACTCCGACGAGCACGAGTGGGTTGCGCGCGAGGCCGGGAACGTTGTGTCCATCGGCATCTCCGCCGTGGCCACGGACGCCCTCGGCGACATCGTGTACGTGGACCTGCCCGAGGTTGGTTCCCCGGTGACGGCGGGGGAAACCTGCGGCGAGGTGGAGTCCACCAAGTCCGTTTCGGACCTGTACTCGCCGGTGACCGGCGAGGTCACGGAAATCAACACCGCCGTCGTCGACGATCCGGCCCTGATCAACAGTGATCCGTACGGCGCCGGCTGGCTGTTCAAGGTCGCCGCCGAATCGGAGGGCCCGCTGCTGTCGGCCGAGGAATACGCTTCAAAGAACGGCGGCGAGCTGTAAGCGCTTCGACCTCGCCGCGGCAAAAACCGCGTAGCGTGGATTAAAACAGCACGACGGCGGGCGGCCGCCACTAGCTGCCGCCCGCCGCCGTACTGACCGGCTGCAAGCCGCGACCCGCGGCCACTCAGTCATCCGGCAGGACCATCTGCCGGGCCACAGCAAGACCTAGTTAGGAACCGACAATGGCTGTTGGAGTCTTTGACCTCTTCTCCATCGGAATTGGCCCGTCCAGTTCGCACACGGTGGGCCCCATGCGTGCTGCCGCGGTGTTTGCAGAGGAGCTTAAGGCTTCCGGAGACCTTGGCCGGGTGGCGTCGTTGCGGGTGGACCTGTACGGTTCGCTGGCGGCCACGGGCCACGGCCACGGCACCATGACCGCGATCCTGCTCGGTCTCGAAGGTTTCCACCCGGAGAAGATCCTGCCTGACGAGGTCGAGGAACGGCTGGCGGCGATCGCCGAGACGGGCACGCTGCAGCTGGCCGGTTCCGTGCCGCTGCCCTACGGGGTGAAGGACATGGTCCTGCGTCCGCTGACGATCCTGCCTAGGCACACCAACGGCATGACCTTCACGGTGTCGGACGCGGACGGCGGGGTGCTGCACAGCGCCACCTTCTACTCGGTGGGCGGCGGCTTCATCGTCCGTGAGGGCGAGGAGGACGCGGCCCAGCAGGAGCTTGAGGAGTCTAAGAAGGAGCTTCCGCTGCCGTTCCGCACCGCCGCGGAACTGCTGGGCCGGTGCCAGTCCAAGGGACTCTCGATCGGCGAGATCATGCTGGTCAACGAGCGCGCGTCCCGCACCGAAGCTGAAATCCGCGAAGGGCTTCTTCACATCTACTCGGTGATGGAGGGCTGCGTGGAGACCAGCCTCAAGCGCGAGGGTCTCCTTCCGGGCGGGCTGAAGGTCCGCCGTCGTGCTCCCGACTGGCACGAGCGGCTCCTGAAGGAAAGCCGGGACCATGATCCCGACTACCGGGACCCGAAGTACTGGCAGGAATGGGTCAACCTGATTGCCCTGGCCGTGAACGAGGAAAACGCCTCGGGCGGCAGGGTGGTGACCGCGCCCACGAACGGTGCCGCGGGCATCATCCCCGCGGTGCTGTACTACGCGCTGCACTTCGCCCCGGGCATGGACAAGGCCACCCAGCAGGACCGCGACGACGTCGTGGTGAAGTTCCTGCTGACCGCCGGCGCCATCGGGGTGCTGTACAAGGAACAGGCGTCAATCTCCGGGGCGGAAGTGGGCTGCCAAGGCGAGGTGGGATCGGCGTCGTCGATGGCGGCCGCGGGCCTGGCCGAGGTCATGGGCGGCACGCCGGCGCAGGTGGAGAACGCCGCGGAAATCGCCATGGAGCACAACCTGGGCCTGACCTGCGACCCGATCGGCGGGCTCGTGCAGGTGCCCTGCATCGAGCGGAACGCAATCGCGGCAGCGAAGGCCATCAACGCCGCCAAGATGGCGCTCTGGGGCGACGGCTCGCACCGGGTGTCCCTCGACGAAGTGATCGTTACCATGCGGGAGACCGGCCGGGACATGAGCTCCAAATACAAGGAAACGGCCATGGGCGGACTCGCCGTCAACGTGGTGGAGTGCTGAGCCGTCAGTTGTTGACGGCTGCCCAGAGGTTCAGGCTCGCGGCGAAGACTACCCACGACAGGTAGGGCAACATCAGCAATCCGGCGGCGCGGCTGATCGGACCGAAGCACAGCACTGTCGCGGCCACAGCCAGGGCGAGGGCGAGGATGATCGCCAGTGCCAGCCAGAGCGCGGCCGTGCCCAGCGCCGGATAGAGACCGAAGAACACGGGCGTCCAGGCCAGGTTCAGGGCCAGCTGAACGCCGTACACCGTGAGCGCTGTCCGGGTTGCGGAGGTCTGAGTTCCGGTTGACCGGGCCGGGGGAGCCTGGCGGCGCCAGACGAGCCACGCGGCCACCGCCATGGCGGTGTAGAGCAGCGTCCACACGGGTCCGAACACCCAGTTCGGCGGGGACCACGGCGCCTTGCTGGCCGAGGCGTACCAGCCGTCGACGTTGTTGATGGTGGCCTGTGAACCGAGGAGGGCCACCAGCGCGGAGCCAGCCAGGAACAGCAGGAGCGCGGCCAGCTGGACGGCTGTTCCCCTGCGGCCGTGCGGATCGCGGCGCTCGGCGGCAACCGGTCCGTGGTCTTTCGTCGCCATGGTTCAACACTTGCCACGGGAAGAGCCAGAGTCAAGGGAGCCTTCGCCGGAGGATGCGGCCGCACCAGCCGCACGCGCCGCATCCGGGCAGCGCCGCACCGCTCGAGCACTCCACAGTGTCAGTCCCGGGTGCCACCATTGAGCTATGTTGAGCACTGGCGGCGGCGGATATGTTCCCGACTTTCTGCGGGTCTCTGTCGAACTGCCCGCCCCCGCCGGTTCCACCGTCCTCCTGGACTACACGCACTTCTCCATCCGGCTTCGAGCTGCGCGCAGGCTGGCCGTCGTGGCCGCCGTCAATATCAACGGGAGCGAACTCGTGCCGCTGGCCCGTGAGGGAATCTGGCATTTTGACACCAGGGTTCCGCGGAACGTGCAGGCCGGCCCCGAGGTTTACCAGAATAATGACCTGGACCGCGGGCATCTGGTCCGGCGCCTTGACCCCGTGTGGGGCGATGAAACCACGGCGCGGACGGCCAACCAGGACACGTTCACCTACTCCAACGCCGCTCCCCAGGCCTCGGACTTCAACCAGGGAGTGGAACTGTGGCGGGGCCTTGAGGACCATGTGCTCAACCACGCGGAACAGTACGACGCCAGGATCAGCGTTTTTACCGGCCCGGTCCTGGCAGATGACGATCTGCCGTACAGGGGAGTGCAGATACCCCGTAAATTCTGGAAAATCGCCGTCTGGACCATGGAGGGGCAGCTGGCCGCCGCGGGATTCCTGCTCGATCAGTCGCCCTTGCTGGGCAAGGAGGAGCTGGCCCGGGCCATCACGGAGCGGCTGCTGGCGGACGAGCCCCCGCCCCTTGGGCCCTTCCGGACCTTCCAGGTGCCTGTGCGGCAGATTTCAGCGTTGTCCGGAATGCCGCTCACGCAGCTGGAAGACGCCGACCGCTTCATTGCCGGTCCGGACGGGCCACGCCCGGACAGCAATGCGATGTTGCTCACGGACACGGCGCAAATACGGCTCTGAGCAGGGCGGCGCCCGGGTGTATCAAGCCCGCAGCCAGACACGGCGGATAGACTTGAGGCTGCCTCACCGGGCACCAGCTGCAGACACGTACGCGAAGATTGGACACGGCACACTTGCGAGAATTCACTGCCCGCTTTGCCTCCTCCGAGGAGGTCGCCAACTGGGATTCCCACGTCACCGCGAATCCGAACGGCGGAAACCTGCTGCAGTCGGAGGCCTTCGCCGACGTCAAACAGCACTTCGGCTGGAAACCCCTCCACCTCGTCTACGAAACAGCCGACTACACGAGCTACAACCTGGTCCTGGAAAAGACCTTTCCGGTGCTGGGTAAACTCTGGTACCTCATCAAGGGGCCCGACGTGGCCGACGTCGAGGATATTTCCGGTATCGCCAGGGCCAACGCGGACTTCGTCAAGAGGGCGCGGCTCGGCGTTTTCGCCATCAAGATCGAACCGGACATCGTGCTCACCGACTCAGCCCGTCAGGCCATCGAAGGGGCGGGGCTGGTCAAGACCCACAACCTGCAGCCCAACGACTCCACCGCGCTCCTGGATATTTCCCCCGAAGAGAACCAGCTGCTCCGGAACCTGCACTCACGCGGCCGCAACGCGGTACGCCGCGCCCTGCGTGAGGGCGTCGAGGTGCGGAACGTGGAGCCCACCGAGGAGAATTTCCGCGCCATGTACGGGCTGATGACCACGACGGTCGAGGCGAAGTCCCAGGTCCGGGTCCGGGAGTACGAGTACTACAGCCAGTTCTGGACCAATTTCATCAAGCGCGGCCAGGGCAGGCTGCTGTTCGTCTACGAGAACGGCGCGCCCTCAGTGGGCGCCTTCGTGATCAACTACGGCCGCAAGGGCACCTACAAGGACGGCGGTTCCCTCCAGAAACGCAGCCAGTACGGCGATTCGCACCTGGTGCAGTGGACAGCGATCAATCAGGTCAAGGAACTTGGCTGCACGGAATACGACTTCTGCGGCACCCCGCCGAGTGACAAGCTCAAGGATAAGTCCAACCCGTTCCACGGACTCGGCCTGTTCAAGACCAGCTTCAGCAAGACCGTCACCGACTTCGTGGGCTGCTACGACCAGGTCATTAGCCCACTGAAATACAGGGCGTGGATGGCCGCGGGCGAGCGGGTGGCGCGGCAGTTGTATACCCGCCGGACCGGACAGCAATTTTACTAAGACAGCCAATTATGCCCAGATCAGCGGCACTGCACGGAGGGAGGCCGGAATGACCAAACAACCCCGCGGAGCCAACAGGCCGCATACCGACGGACTGCCCAAGACGGAACCGCTCTCGCCTTCCCAGCTGCACCAGAATGCGGCGGCCAAGCGCATGCTCCGCCGGCTGGTCCAGGGGGAAAACCCGCCGACGGCGCCGCTGAGCATCGTGGACCGGCTCGCCGGGAGCCCCTACGCCAACCCGATGATCCAGGTCAGCGGCGTTGACACCTCGGCCCGCAAGACCATGGACTTCGCCCTGCACCTGGCCGAATCAATGTTCCGGTATGGGGCCGGTGCCCTCGAAGTGGAGACCAGCATCATCGCGGTCACTGCGGCGCTGGGCCTGAAGAACATCGAAGTGGACATCACCAACCAGTCGGTGGCCATCAACTACGCGCCCAAGGAACAGACGCCCATCGCCCTTCTGCGGGTGGTCCGCTCGTGGACCAACAACTACGCGGGGGTGGCCAAGGTACACCAGCTGGTGACCGACATCGTGGCAGGGGGCGTCGGCAGGGACGAGGCCATCCGCCGGCTCGACGAGATCATCCGCAGCCCCAAGCCCTTTCCCCGCTGGATGGTCACGGTGGCGTTCGGCGTCTTTTCCGCGGTGTTCGTCGGGGTGCTGGGCGGCGGACCGGGAGCGTCCGCCATTGCGTTCGCCTCGAACCTGCTGATCAGCCTTCTGGCACGGCAGCTGGGCCGGTGGCGGGTGCCCGACTTCTTCATCACGGCCGCCTGTTCCTTCGTGGTCACCTTCGTCGCGCTGCTCCTGTGGCGGTTCGGCCCCCTGGCAGGGATCCAGATCGCGCCGGCCATTGTGGTGGTGGGCGGCATCCTGCTGTTGCTGCCTACCGGGCGCCTTGTGTCTTCGGTCCAGGATGCGATCAATGGCTTCCCGGTCACGGCGGCCGGCCGGTTCCTGTCCACCATGCTGACGTTCGGCGCGCTTGTTGCCGGGATTGCCGTCGCGTTTGTGGTCGGTGACATGACCGGCATGGAGACGATCAATGTGACCGAGACGTTCCCTCCCGCGTATGTGCTGTGGGTACAGGTCGTCCTGGTGGCGATTGCCGTCGTGGCCATCGGCATCACTGAACAGACGGCCTGGAAGCTGCTGCTCCCGACGGCGGCCGTGGGCGTGGTGGGCCACCTCGTCCTTATCTGGGGAGAAGCCATCGGCATTGGTCCCCGTTTCGCCCCGGCGCTGGCAGCCGTGGTCATTGGGCTGCTGGCCCGCGTGGTGGCGCTGAAAATGGGCGCACCCCAGCTGGTGGTCGCCGTTCCGGCGGCACTGATTCTCCTGCCCGGGCTCACCATCTTCCGCTCGATGTATGTGCTGACGATTGAGGAATCGGAGATCCTGCTCGGTGCCGGCGGCATGCTCAACGCCGGGGCGATTGTGCTCGGCGTTGCCGGCGGGATTGTGCTCGGCGACACCTTGGCCAGGCCGCTGACCCGGAGCCTGGCGAGCAACGAACGACGGCGGGCACGGCGCCGCTAACGCCGCTAGATCTTCCCGATCGGCAGCTTTTTCTCGGCCTGGAAGTCGTCCTCCACCCGGCCCTTGGCCCAGTAGCCGGACAGAGACACCTGGCTGCGCTCCAGCCCCCGTTCCCGGAACAGCACCTCTCGCAGACCCTTCATGTAGCCCCGTTCGCCGTGCGCAAAGACATCCACCCGGCCGTCGGGCCACTGGGCATTCCGCACGGCGTTGACCAGCAGTTCGCTGCCCCCGGCGGGGACGCCTTCGCGTGGAAGCCAGACCAGCTGGAGGGCCGCGGGGGCGGCAATCGCCTGGATGTCGGCGTCGGACTCCACCTCCAGGAACGCGAGCCCGCGGGCGTCCGACGGCAGGGATTCGATGACGGCGGCCACCGCGGGCAGAGCCGCCTCGTCGCCGGCCAGCAGATGCCAGTCCGCCGCGGGATCCGGGTTGTAGCCGCCTCCCGGGCCGGTGAAGATGATGCTGTCGCCGGGCCGGGCGGAAGCGGCCCACGGACCTGCCAGCCCCTCGTCACCGTGGATGACGAAGTCGATGGCCAGTTCACGTGCAGCCTCGTCCACCCACCGGACCGTGTAGGTCCGGGTGTGTGGCCACTGCTCCCGCGGCATCGTTTCGCGGACGGCCCACAGATCCAGCGGCTCCGGATATTCCACGCCCGGCTGCGGGAAGGCAATCTTGACGTACCTGTCCACGAAGCCGTTGTTCACATAATCCGCGAACCCGTCGCCGCCCGCCACAATCCGCACCATGTGCGCGGAAAGCTGCTCGCGCCTGATGACGGTGAGGTTGATCTGGGGGCGGGATTTCCGCGTGGCGGACGTCGCGGCTGGAACAGAAGTCATGAAAGTAAGCCTAGGCTAAGTAGCCTGCCCGGCTGCATCGGGGCGTCACAGAACGGGCAGTTCCCAGTCAACTCCGCCGTCGCCCTGCTCCTGCAATAATCCGTTGGCCCGGCTGAAGGGCCTGGAGCCGAAAAACCCGCGGGATGCAGACAACGGGCTGGGGTGGACAGTGGCCACCACCGGGGTGTCGCCGAGCAGGGCGCGCAAGCCTTCGGCGTCCTTTCCCCAAAGCACAGCTACCAGCGGGAGCCTGCCGCCATCCGCCGTCCGGCGCGCAGCAACGGCGGTGACCGCCGCCGTCGTGATGGATTCCCAGCCTTTTCCGCGGTGTGAGCCGGCGGCGCCCCCGCGCACGCTCAGGACCCTGTTGAGCAGCAGCACGCCCTGGCCGGCCCACGCACCGAGGTCGCCGTGGACCCTTGCCGGAAGCCCCAGGTCCGATTCAAGTTCCTTGTAGATGTTCGCCAGGCTGCGGGGGATGGGCCGTGTCCGGCCGTCCACGGAGAAGGCCAGGCCCACTGCGTGGCCCGGCGTGGGGTACGGATCCTGGCCCACAATCAGCACCCGCACATCCGCCAGAGGCTGGCGGAAAGCCCTGAGGACGTTCGACGGCGTAGGCAGCACCGCATGCCCCGCCGCCACCTCACCGGCCAGGAAGGACAGCACCGACCTCAGCTCACCCTCCACCGCGGCCAGCGCCCCGGCCCAGTCAGGAGCCATAAGTTCAATCAGGGGCATCCCGGCCATCTCGGCGAAGCCAAGGGTCTCCGTCTCGGCTGCCCCCAGCTCAAACAGGGGTTCAGGTTCAGTCACAGCACCCATTCTCCCAGCAGCCGCCCGCTGCGCCACCCACGTCACACGGCGTAAATGACAACGCTGTTATTCGTCCGTAACATGGGTGGTGGACTTTTACCGGATTCAGCGAAGGAGGATGCAGTGGCGGAGCCGTTGCAGGACCATCTCGCAGAACAGCATGCGGCGCCGAACCCGCAGGCGGACCAGGCGCAGAACACCGGACCGCGGCGCGGTTCGCTGCTGGATGACTTCCAGTTGCGGGACTCGCCGCTGAGTGAGCGTGAGCAGCAGATGCTGGCGCTGGAACGGCAATGGTGGAAGTACGCCGGCGCCAAGGAACAGGCCATCCGCGAACTGTTCGACCTCTCAGCGACGCACTACTACCAGATCCTCAATGCACTGATCGATACCGAGACTGCGCTGGCCCACGACCCCATGCTGGTGAAGAGATTGCGTAGACTACGTACGTCACGTCAGCGGGCCCGCACTGCACGCCGCCTGGGGTCTGACGCGTAATCGTTAGTGCCGAACCGCCGGCAGAAGACCAACAAGGACGTCGCTTTACCATGACCAATTATGCTCGGGACGAATTCGACAGGGTCCCTGAAGCCTCTTCCCGGCAGGGCGTACACCGTGCCGTTTCGGCGCCGTCCCGCCCGCGTTTGTGGCCCATTCTGAGCGTGGGGATCGGCGCCCTTGCCGTCGGCCTCGTCGCGTTCCTCCTGCTGCCGCAACTTGGGTTCCAGGCCGCTGCTAGCCCGTCGTCAGCCAACGCCGCAGGCGCACCGTCGTCGACGCCGTCAGCGACTTCCTCAGCCAAGCCGTCCACGGAGGTGAAGGCGTCCGGCGCCTCGAACGCCGCTGCGCCGTCCGCCACCCCGTCATCATCGCCC
This sequence comes from Arthrobacter sp. 10L430, assembly GCF_056395245.1. NCBI lineage: Bacteria > Bacillati > Actinomycetota > Actinomycetes > Micrococcales > Micrococcaceae > Arthrobacter > Arthrobacter sp. 10L430. The sequence continues at coordinate 28,612 of NZ_JBFTJD010000029.1, forward strand.
TCTGCCACAGCTCCTGCAGCGGCCCAGGCTCTCGGGTCAACTGTGGACAAAACCCTCCCCGTTTCGGTCTACAACGGCACGCTGACGTCCGGACTCGCGGGCCGGGTGGGAGCCACGGTCCAGGCCGACGGCTGGGCCCTGGGCCAGGTGGCCAACTGGCAGGGCGCGCCTCAGCAGCAGTCGGTCATCTTCTACTCAGATGCGGCGCACAAGGCCAGCGCCGAGGCCATCGGGGCCCTGCTGAACATCACGACGTTCGTGGAAAGTGCAGAGTTCCAGACCCCCGTTGCCGTGGTGCTCGGCCCCGGATTCCAGTGACGATTTGGGTTACGCCTGAATAACTATTGCCGCCGGTTCCGGCTTTCTGCCTGCCTCCCGGCGGGCCCCAGTGGATAGAGTGATTTCAGGCTTCGAAGCGTAATTCACGGCACACGCTGAGGTGGGCCTTACGGAAGCAATCTGAAAGTGTGGAGATCATGGCATTGGGAACCGTGAAGTGGTTCAACGCTGAAAAGGGCTACGGCTTCATTACAGTTGACGGCTCGGGCGATGACGTCTTCGTGCACTGGTCTGCGATTCAGGGTGATGGCTACCGCGCGCTCGATGAGGGACAGCGCGTTGAACTTGAGGTCGGCGAAGGCGAAAAAGGCCCCCAGGCGGAAAGCGTCCGGCCCGCATAGTGGTGTTCCCCGCCGCCCGCAGCCTTGCCCCCGTGACAGCCCGACGGCGGACCGGCACCTGGACATCCGCCCGCGCCGCCGCCTGGGGTGCTGCAGCCGTTGTGGCGCTGAGTGCGTGCTCCGGATCAGCCGGAAATGCCCGGACAGCATCTGTCGAGGCCAGCGGCGACGGCACCTTGCGGATCGGCCTGATTCTGGACAACACCGGCGGCCAGGCGTTCCTGAACGGTGCGCAGCTGGCGGCCGCCAAACTCGCCATCCAGGAGATCAACGCCGCCGGCGGCCACAAGGGCAAGCCCGTGGAGCTGCTGCCGGAAAAGGTCAGCGCTGACACCGCCGCCCTGGCGCGGGAACTCGTGGACGCGAAAGCGGACGTGGTGATCGGCCCTACCGATTCGAGCCACGCTCCGGCCGCCATCGACGTGCTGTCCAAGGCCAAGGTGGCGCTCATTTCACCCGCCAACACTGCCTGGCAGCTGAATACCTACAAGAGCGGCGGATACTACTTCCGTACCGCGGCCGCCGACGTTGCGCAGGCAGCCGTGCTGGTGAAGCTGGCCAAGGACGGCGGCGCCAAGAGCATCGCTGTGGTCCACGAGGACGGCGCCTATGGCACGGAAGTGTCGACGGCCGTGGCCGCAGCCGCGAAGAGCGCAGGGCTGGATCCTGTGACAGTGGCTGGCTTCAAACCGGGCGACTCCCAGGAAGCGGCAGCGGCTGCCCGCGATGCCGCCCCGGACGCCGTCGTCGTGGTTGCCCGTGAAGATGCACAGGGCGCCATTGCCGAGCTCAACAATGCTGGGCTGTCAGGAAAGAAGCTAGTCCTGGCCGACGGCGCCTTCAAGCAGTACGGTTCGGACCTTGCCTCCAAGGCGCTGGACGGGGCCCACGGGATCGTCCCCGGAGTCTTCCCCTCCGCGCACCTGCAGGGTGAACTCGTGGCGGTGGACGCAGGCCTCAAGGACATGACCTACGCCGCGGAAACCTACGACGCGGTGAACCTTGCGGCCCTTGCCGCTGCCGCCGCCGATGACGACGCCGGTGCGTCGGTGGCCGCGAAGCTGATCTCCGTCTCGGGAGGCGCCTCCGTCGCGGCAACACAACCCGCCGGCAAGCCGTCCGCATGCAGGACGTACAAGGATTGCCTCGCCGCTGTCAAAGCCGGAACCGCGGTTGACTACGACGGCGAGTCGGGGCCGGTCCGGTTCGATGCGGACGGCGAGGTCACAGTGGCCAACTACATGGTGTTCACCTACGGCGCTGATAACAAGGCGAAACTCACCGGGAGTGAAACGGCCAGCCGGACCGCCGATTAATCGCTGGGAGCGAAGCGGGCACGCAAGCTCCCGGAATTTCGCGCCTACTGCTTGCACTCTCCCCGGGGGAGTGCTAATTATTGATTAGCACTCCTGCGTATCGACTGCTAAGGCATCGCCCGGTTTAGGCCGTCAGCGAGGCCGGCGGCCGTGCATGGAGCGAAAGAAACACCTGGTTGGGGTGAGATCCGTACTGCCGGCATACAGAGGCCTGCAGGAAAGATCGTCCGTCGCGGGCACCGCAGCGAGGTTCATTCTTAACGACTGTCCCGAAAGGACTACTGCCGTTATGGCCAAGATCATTGCATTTGATGAAGAGGCACGCCGCGGTCTTGAGCGGGGTCTGAACATCCTCGCCGACGCCGTCAAGGTCACCCTCGGCCCGCGTGGACGCAACGTCGTCCTCGAAAAGAAGTGGGGCGCCCCCACGATCACCAACGATGGTGTTTCCATCGCCAAGGAGATCGAGCTGGACGATCCTTACGAGAAGATCGGCGCCGAGCTGGTCAAGGAAGTTGCCAAGAAGACGGATGACGTCGCTGGCGACGGCACCACCACGGCTACCGTGCTGGCACAGGCACTGGTCAAGGAAGGCCTGCGCAACGTCGCGGCCGGCGCTGACCCGCTGTCCCTCAAGCGCGGCATCGAGAAGGCAGTTGAAGCGGTAACCCGCGAACTGCTGGACAACGCCAAGGAAATCGAAACCAAGGAAGAGATCGCCGCTACGGCCTCCATCTCCGCCGGTGACGATGAAATCGGTGCTCTCATTGCCGAGGCCCTGGACAAGGTCGGCAAGGAAGGTGTCATCACCGTCGAGGAGTCCAACACCTTCGGCCTGGAGCTGGAGCTCACCGAAGGCATGCGCTTCGACAAGGGCTACATCTCCGCGTACTTCGTCACGGACACCGAACGCCAGGAAACGGTCCTGGAGGACCCCTACATCCTGATCGTCAACTCCAAGATCTCCAACGTCAAGGAACTGGTTGCTGTCCTCGAAAAGGTCATGCAGTCCAGCAAGCCGCTGCTGATCATCGCCGAAGACATCGAGGGCGAGGCTCTGGCCACGCTGATCGTCAACAAGATCCGCGGCACGTTCAAGTCCGTCGCCGTCAAGGCTCCGGGCTTCGGTGACCGCCGCAAGGCGCAGCTCGCCGACATCGCCATCCTCACCGGTGGCCAGGTCATCGCCGAGGAAGTCGGCCTGAAGCTGGAGACCGCTGGCCTCGAGCTCCTGGGCCGCGCCCGCAAGGTTGTTGTCACCAAGGACGAGACCACCATCGTCGAAGGTGCCGGCGACGCCGACCAGATCGCCGGACGCGTCTCCCAGATCCGTGCCGAGATCGAAAACTCCGATTCGGACTACGACCGCGAGAAGCTGCAGGAGCGCCTGGCCAAGCTGGCCGGCGGCGTTGCAGTCATCAAGGCCGGTGCCGCAACCGAGGTTGAGCTCAAGGAACGCAAGCACCGCATCGAGGACGCCGTCCGCAACGCGAAGGCTGCTGTTGAAGAGGGCATCGTGGCCGGCGGTGGCGTTGCGCTCATCCAGGCAGGCCTCAAGGCATTCGCCAACCTGAACCTGACCGGCGACGAAGCAACCGGTGCGAACATCGTCCGCGTTGCCATCGACGCTCCGCTGAAGCAGATCGCCTTCAACGCAGGCCTTGAGCCCGGCGTTGTGGTCGACAAGGTCCGCGGCCTGCCCGCAGGCCACGGCCTGAACGCTGCAACCGGCGAGTACGTCGACCTGCTGGCTGCCGGCATCAACGACCCGGTCAAGGTAACCCGCTCTGCCCTGCAGAACGCGGCTTCGATTGCCGGCCTGTTCCTCACCACCGAGGCAGTAGTAGCCGACAAGCCGGAGAAGAACGCTCCGGCCATGGGCGGCGGCGACGACATGGGCGGCATGGGCGGTTTCTAACCCCCGGCCTTCCTATCGCTGAATAACGCGTAAGAGCAGCGGCGGCCCCACCTTCGGGTGGGGCGATTGCTGGCGCGCCGGAGGGTGGCCGCACGGAACGAACAACCAGGGCGAGCTGATGGCTGTGCTGGACCTGTTCCGCGCTACGGCCCACATTCCCCAGGAGGACCTCCGGATCCTGTGCGACAGCCAGTACGTCATCAACTCGGTGACCAAATGGATGCCGGGCTGGAAGCGCAAGGGATGGCGCAAGGCCGACGGCAAGCCGGTGCTGAACGTGGACCTCCTGAAGGAGATCGACAAGGAACTGGCAGGGCGGAAGTACACCTTCGAATGGGTCAAGGGCCACGCCGGCCATGACCTGAACGAAGCGGCCGACGAGCGTGCCCGGGCCGTGGCCGTGGCCTTCCAGCAGGGAGTGGCCGCACGCTCCGGGCCCGGCTTCCGCGGAGCGCCGGCGCTCGGCGCAGAGGAGGCCCGGGCAGGCGCCCAGCCGAACGCCCGGGCCGGCACCGACGGGCCCGCCAGCACGGAACCGGCCAGCACGGAACCGGACCGCACGCGTCCGGACCGCACGCGTCCGGACCGCACCGGACCGGACGAGGCCGACGAACTGGACCTTTTCGGCGGCCAGGACATCTCAGGACCGGACCTCCGCAGGCAAGCCCGCGGCGACGTGGCTGGCATGGGTCTGTCCGCCGCCAGCGAGCCGGATCTCTTCAGTGAACTGGGTGCGGATGCCTTTGCCGCGGCCCCCGGCAGCCCCAGCCCGGAGGAATCCGTGGAGGCGCTTGAGCGCGAACTCCTCCGCCCGGATGTGCGCAGCGACATCGGGCGGACCGGCGTGCTTCTGCATCCGGAGTTCACGGAGATCGGCAGCTCCGGCCGGATCTGGACCCGCGATGCCATGATGATGTCGCTCGAGGAAAGCCCGGGCGGTCCGACCGAGCTGGAGGTGATTAGTGCCGACCGGATCGGCGCGGACGCCATCCTGCTCACCTACCGGAGCCACTCCCGCGCCGGCGCGGACCTCCGCAGCTCCTTGTGGGTCCTCGACGGCGGACAATGGCGCCTCCGCTTCCACCAGGGCACCCCGGAGGCCTGACGGGTCCACGACGACCTGCCACGCCCTGACGGGCGTCTCAGCTGAAGCGCTGGGCGTTGCCCTGTTCGGCCTGGGCATAGGTGGCGGCAGCGGACGAGAGCGCGAGGTTGATCGACGCCAAGGACGCCTCCACCTTTCCCTGCGTCAGGGTCCACTCGGTGACGAGCGCCTGGAAGTTCGTGGCGGCCGAACCGCGCCACGTGGCCTGGAGTTCATCCAGGCCACGCTTCATCGCCTGGACGTCGGCGCTGATGCGGTCAACTGTCGCTTTCACGTTGGCTGACTTCACCTGGAGGAGTTCAGTATCGACGGAAATGATGCTCATGGCTGTGGCCTCTCGACGTGCGCGGAACCGGGGTCCGCGGACCGGTATTGGAAGAAGCAGCCGGTCTCCCGGTCCGCTGAGTCGAGCCTACGAACATGACGGCAGCCCGCACCACAGCCGGTTCCTATATGTGGATAACCTGCCCGTCGTCCTGGCTGCCGCGGTCCTGCCCGTCGTTATGGCTGCCCAGGTCCTCGCTGGCTCCGTCCCCGCGGTGGCCGTCCTCTGAGTCATCCCGGAGCGGGAGGCTGACCGCCAGGGTTGCGCCGCCGCCGTCGGTGGTTTCCACCCGCACGGAGCCGCCGTGCGAACCGATGATGGCCGCCACGATGGCAAGGCCAAGGCCGCTTCCGCCGGTTTCCCGCGTGCGTGAGGTGTCTGACCGGTAGAAGCGCTCGAAGACCTTCGGCGCTTCGCTTTCAGGAATACCGGGTCCGTGGTCCCGGACTTCGAGGACAGACAGCGGCGCACCGTCCTCGTCATTTCGCACGCCCACGGCAAGCTCTATCGGCGTTCCCTCGGGCGTGTACCGCAGTGCATTTCCCACCAGGTTGCCCACCACCTGGCGGAGCTTCAACTCGTCGCCGAGCACGGGTGCCGGCGCGGCGTTTCCGCCGTCGAGCCCGGTCAGGGTGATCGTGCGGTCCCGGTCGCTCGCCTGCGTGTCCACCACGGCATCGTGGGCGATGAGCTGCAGGTCAACGGGCTTCTCCTGCAGGGGCCGCTGCTCGTCCAGCCGGGCAAGCAGGAGCAGGTCCTCCACCATGGAGCCCATCCGTTTGGCTTCGCTCTCGATCCTGCCCATGGCAGTCGACACGTCCTCGTCAGTTTGCAGCGCCCCGTGCCGGTAGAGCTCGGAATAGCCCCTGATGGTCACCAGCGGAGTGCGCAGCTCATGGGAAGCATCCGCCGCGAAGCGCCGCATCCGGTCCTCGGATGCCATCCGGGCGGCAAAGGCGGCCTCGATGTGGGCCAGCATGGCATTCAGCGAACGTCCGAGGCGGCCCACCTCCGTGGCCGGATTACCCACGGCCACACGGCGCGACAAGTCACCGGCCGCGATCGCGGCGGCAGTTTTCTCCACCCGGGCGAGTGGCCTGAACGACCTGGTTACCATCCAGGACGCGATGAAGAAGGCGAGGATCAGGGTCAACAGGCCAACGCCCACCACGACCAGCGTGGCATGGCGCAGCACTTCGTCCACCGGCGAAAGCGGCAGCCCCACAACCACCACTGCCCTCTGCTGGTTGCTGTCCAGGATGCTGACGGCGACCACGCGCCAGTTTGCACCGTCCGTACCGCGGACCTGGTACGGCTTGAACCCCCGCAGCCGGGCCTCATCAATTGTGATGTGGTCGATGTCCGGGCGGTCCTGAGTCTTTCCATCGAGGTTGCGCCCAGCTGCCCCCGGATAGTAGACCGTGACCGTGTAATCGGTGGGGATCACCGGGTTGGGCACAATGAGCTGGCTGAAGGACCGCTGCTGCTCGGCGGACTCGACGGCGGCCCGGAGCTTGTCGTCCACCTGGCCCTCAAGAAAGCTGCGCAACAACGTCAGTGTGCCGACTCCGGTCACGGCGAGTGCCACCAGCATGAGTGCCATCATGATGGCCACCAGCTGGGACCGGAGGGTGGCGGACTTCCAACGTTCGAGCAAGATCAGCGCTTTTCTGCTGTCCGGAGCACGTACCCCACACCCCGCTTGGTCTGGATGAGGGCCGGGGCTTCGGGATCGATGTCCACCTTGCGGCGCAGGTACGAGATGTAGGACTCCACGATCGAGGCATCGCCGTTGAAGTCGTATTCCCAGACGTGGTCCAGGATCTGTGCCTTGGAGAGCACCCGGTTCGGATTGAGCATCAGGTACCGCAAAAGCTTGAACTCGGTGGGGGACAGCTCAATCACCGTCCCGCCGCGGCGCACCTCGTGGGCGTCGTCGTCGAGCTCGAGGTCGTCCACGCGGATGACAGCTTCGTCGTCGTCGAGCATCGGCTGGGTGCGGCGGAGCACTGCACGGATCCGGGCCACCACTTCGTCGAGGCTGAACGGCTTGGTGACGTAGTCGTCACCGCCCACCGTGAGTCCGGTGACTTTGTCCTCGGTGTCGTCTTTGGCGGTGAGGAACAGGACCGGGAAATGTTTGCCCGCGGCGCGGAGCCGGCGCGTCACGGTGAACCCGTCCATATCCGGAAGCATCACATCGAGCACCGCAAGGTCGGGGGTATGGGCTTCTGCTGCGGCCAGGGCGTCGCGCCCGTTGCCCGCAGACACCACCTCAAACCCTGCGAAGCGCAGCGACGTGGACAGCAGCTCGCGGATGTTCGGTTCATCATCGACCACGAGGAGCTTTGCTTCGGCACCGTTCTTTTTCATATCTCCCATGATGCTCCCAGAAACTGGGAGTTTTCTGAATGAAAGTTGTGTGTTGGTTGTGGCTACCCCACCGCGCCCGCGTCCTTCGCGTCCATGATCCGGTAGGCATAGCCCTGTTCGGCCAGAAACCGCTGGCGTTTGGCGGCGAAGTCCTGGTCCAGGGTGTCCCTGGCCACCAGCGAATAGAAACGCGCCGCCCTGCCGTCCTGCTTGGGGCGCAGCAGCCGGCCGAGCCGCTGGGCCTCCTCCTGCCGCGACCCGAAGGAACCGGAGACCTGGATGGCCACTGACGCCTCCGGGAGATCGATGGAAAAGTTGGCCACCTTGGAGACCACGAGCGTCTGGACGTCGCCCGCGCGGAAAGCCGCGAAGAGCTTCTGGCGCTCCTTGACGGATGTCTCGCCCTTGATGACCGGAGCGCCCAGGCGCTCGCCGAGCTCATCCAGCTGGTCGATGTACTGGCCGATCACCAGCACCTGCTCGCCGCGGTGCTTTTCCACCAGCTGCTCCGCCACCTGGGTCTTGGTTTCGGACGTGGCGCACAGCCGGTACTTGTCGGCGTCGTCGGCCATGGCGTAGGCGACGCGTTCATCGCGGGGAAGGTCCACGCGGACCTCGACGCAGTCCGCCGGGGCAATATAGCCTTGGGCCTCGATGTCCTTCCACGGCGCGTCATAGCGCTTGGGGCCGATGAGGCTGAACACCTCGCCTTCACGGCCGTCCTCACGCACCAGCGTGGCAGTCAGCCCCAGGCGGCGGCGGGCCTGGAGGTCGGCCGTCATCCGGAAGATCGGTGCAGGGAGCAGATGCACTTCGTCGTAAATGATCAGACCCCAGTCGTGGCCGTCCACAAGCTCCAGATGCGGATAGAGGCCTCCACGCTTCGTCGTAAGCACCTGGTACGTGGCGATCGTGACTGGCCGCACTTCCTTGACCGCCCCCGAATACTCGCCGATTTCATCTTCCGTGAGCGAGGTCCGCTTGAGGAGTTCGTCCTTCCACTGCCTCGCGGAGACGGTGTTGGTGACGAGGATGAGGGTGGTGGTGGAGCTCGTGGCCATCGCCGCGGCGCCCACCAGGGTTTTGCCGGCACCGCAGGGGAGCACCACAACACCGCTGCCGCCGGCCCAGAAGTTCTCCGCCGCCAGTTGCTGGTACGGCCGCAGCTTCCAACCGGACTCGTTGAGCATGATGGGGTGGGGCGTGCCGTCGACGTACCCCGCCAGGTCCTCCGCCGGCCAGCCGATCTTAAGCAGGAGCTGTTTCAGCTGGCCGCGCTGCGAGGAGTGGACCACTACGGTCTCGCCGTCAATGCGCGGACCCAGCAGCGGCTGGATCTTCTTGGCCCGGCTGACCTCCTCGAGCACCGGGTAGTCACTGGTGCGCATCACCAGCCCGTGTTGCGGATCCTTCTCAAGCCGGAGCCGGCCGTAGCGGGACATGGTTTCTTCGATGTCGATCAGGAGCGAGTGCGGCACCGGGAAGCGGGAGTACTTGAGCAGGGTGTCCAGCACCTTCTCGGCATCCAGCCCCGCAGCCCGTGCGTTCCAAAGTCCCAGCGGGGTCAGCCGGTAGCTGTGCATGTGCTCCGGCGCGCGCTCCAGCTCGGCAAAGGCCGCGATGGCGTGCCTGGCCTCGGTGGCCTGCTCGTGATCCACTTCGAGGAGGATGGTTTTGTCGCTTTGGACAATCAGCGGGCCGTCATTCATGCGGCGAAAACCTTCACTGGTGCATTTCCTCTGTAGCTTCGATGTCGATGATCCGGTGGATGGACAGCACTCGCTCGGTGTCCTTGGCAGGGTCGAAAACCCGGACCCGTCCGCCGGTTACAGACACCGGAACAACCGTTTCCAGCTTGGCATTCCCCAGGCTGTCCACCACGTTCATGGTCACGCGCTGCTTGAGCCGGATGGCCTTCCGCAGTGTTTCCAGTCCCAGCTGCGTTGCTTCCTCTCCGCCGTTGAGGGCCGCACTGGAATGGTGGCCGTTGGAGCCTGCCACGGCCGCACGGCTGCGGAGCACCGCCAGCTGCGCCGCAATGTCGGCGTCCGGCGGCGCCGTCCGCGGCGCGCTGTACACCGGACGGGCGCCTGCGCCCGCAACCGGTGTGGTGCGGTTAAACCGGACGACGGCGGATTCCGGCTCTTCGACGGCGGGCGACAGTCCCAGCCCGCGCAACACCAAGGCGGTCTGCCGGGGCGATGCATGCGACACCAGGACGGTGGGGGCGATCCGGACCAGGTTCAGGGAGGCCGCCGCGGCTTCACCGGCCAGCTCCAAAAGGGCCGCTTCGTCGTCGCTCTGGATGAAGCTGGCGGCGGCGCCAACCCGCAGTTTGCCGTGCCGCTGGGCGGTATCCTCGACGAGGTACTCCAGCGGCTGCGGTACAGCGGTGGCCGAATGCCGGCGGAGGAATTCCAGGATGGCCGCGGCATCCTGCCCCGAGTCCAGGGCCCGCCGGATGGACTGCACCGAGAAGCGGTAGATGGTGGCCGGGCCCTGTCCCTCGGCATCTGCCATCCCCTGCAGCTGTTCGCTCAATTCGGGCGTCAGATACCCGGGAGCGACTGCGGTCAGGTCGGCCTGCAGCAGGACGTGGTTGAGCGCGGCAGGCAGGTGTTCGCCGAGGATGTCCATGGCGTCGTCCGGCGCGTCGGCTGCGATGGCGGCTCCCAGCTGGCTGAGGGCACCGGAACCGACCAGCCCGAGCATCTCCGCCTCTGCCAGGACTCCCCGGATCAGCGAGCTGAAGCGCCGCGCCATGCGGGGCTGGGACCATTCGGCGCGCTGCAGCACGGCATCGGCGTTAAGGACGGGAGCGGTGCCATCGGGCGCTTCGGCCTCGAGCGTCAGCTCCTGCAGTATTTCCAGGATTCGTTTGCGGACAACGGGCGCGTCGGACCGCTGCGCCTCAGCGGACAGTGCGTTGACCACGGTTCCAGTGGGCGTCCGGTGGTTTGGCGGGCCGGCCGGCGGGCCACTGGTGGGCTGCCCCACCAGGGACGGAGCCCTTTCGCTGGCCAGCCACGCGTTGACAAGCCATAGCCACTGTTCCTGCCGGGGGAGGCTCAGCCATTCCAGCTGGGGCGGCTGCACCCAGCAGGAGCTGTCCACGTCCAGCCGGACCAGCCCCGACAGCGCACAGAACTCCAGCAGTACGGCGGCAATATGCTGGTCCACCCGCAACGAGTCGGCAAGCCTGCGCATTTCGCGGATGCCCACTCCGCCGCTCCGCAGCGTGGCCAGCGGCTGTTCCCTGATCGCGTGGAGCAGCTCGCCGGTAAGCCGCAGGGTTTCGGCGATCGCTCCCAGTGCGGCGTTCCGGCGGAGGGACCCTGTGGTTGTTCCCAGCGTCGGCCGGGGGGGAGTCAGCGAAAAATCATCAATCACCGCGCCGCCGCGGAGCGACATGCCGACGCTGTGCGGAAGTTCCACGTGCGCGGCATCCAGCGGCACCAGCAGGCCCCGGGCCAGCAGCCAGTCAACAGGCCCGACGTCGGGACCCTCAGCGGTGACGGACGCTTTCCGCTGCGCCTGGGGGACGGCACCCATGGCCCAGTTGCTGAACCGGGCGAGCAGCGCCGTCGTGCGTTCCGGCGCCCCGGCGAGGATGGCACGCAGGGCCTCCGGGGAGGATGTCCAGTGCTGCAGCGCCAGCGCGGCCTCCATCGGCGTGGTGGCCGGCTGGATTTCGGCACCGCTGCGGTGCAGTTCGGCCACCAGATGGACCACGCGCTGGGCGAAGGCGGGCTGCAGCCGGACCAGCTCGGTGTAACTGCGGCCCAGCCCGGCCGGATAGATTCCGACCACGTCCTTCAGGCTGCCCACCGGCAGGTAGAACCGTTGCCGGTGCGCGGAGGGGCCGGCGCTGTGAGGGGGCTCGGCCCGGTGGACCAGGGCCAACTCCTGGAGCGAGATCAGGATCCGCTCAACGGCGGCCACCGTTGAGCCGGCGATCAGTTTCCTGACGCCCGTGGCCGAGGCGCTGTGCCCGGTATCGGTGTTCGTGCACAGGTGAAGGGTCTCCAGCACCTGCATCTGTGGCCGATTCAGGCGCTCCAGCGCCCGCTGCACGCTGACCCGTGCGCTCGCGCGTGCTGCCAAGGCCGCAAAATCCGGGACACCGGGCGAAATCAAATCCGGCCGCGCAGCGAAAAGAGCCCGCAGCGACTCGTCGCTGCGTGCCTCCAGTTCCTTGCTTAGCGCACGAATAAGGGACATCAGTCCAACGTTACCGCCCGCCGCCGTTTCCTGCCCGGCGGCGGGCGGTAACTCCGTCGATCACCAGGACGAACATCAGGACGAAGGCCACCGGAAGTCCGTAAAGGGCGGCGGAAGTTATCCAGGGAGGGGCCGGCTGGCCGCCAAACGCCAACGCCATCACCATTCCCACGGCGGCCACGGAAAGCACTGCCAGGACCGCTGCGGCGATCATCAGGGGACGCCGGAAACGCGTGGGTATCATGCACGTAACGCTAACAGTCCGGCCGCGGCCGCGCCTCAAAGCAGGAATCCCAAGCCAGTCAGGATAACCTTGAGGCAACAGACCAACATGGACCAGGCAGTCACACCCTGAACCCGCACATCCGTGCGGATGCGCTGATGGCCGGACATGTCTTATATAACGCCAGAACGAAGAAGGTTGATTACGTGCCTACCGGCAAAGTCAAGTGGTATGACAAGGACAAGGGATTCGGATTCCTCGCAGGCGAGGACGGGCAGGAAGTGTTCCTGCCCAAGTCGGCGCTTCCCGAGGGCGTCACCGAACTGAAGGCCGGCACCCGTGTGGAGTTCGGCGTGGCCGACGGCCGCAAGGGCGCCCAGGCCCTCGGCCTGCGCGTCCTGGACAAGACGCCGTCCATCGCCAAGGCCAAGCGCCCCAGCGCCAGGGATCTCGCGCCGCTCGTTCAGGACCTCGTCACAGTGCTGGATAACCTGTCCGGAACCCTTTCTGCGGGCAAATACCCGGAGGGCAACAAGGGCAAGGCCATCGCGGCCGCCCTGCGCAAGGTTGCCGACGAGCTGGACGCTTAGGCATCCACATGAACCCGGAACCTGAACAGGGCGAATCCAAGGTGGAGCCAAAGGCGCCCAAGCGTCGCGCCGGCGTCCCCGCATGGCGCACCGGTAAGCCGGATGCCGTGCTGGCCGCTGCCGTGGACCTTGCACGGACCGCCATCGAAGGCATCGCGAAGGCATCCGAAATCGGCGAACACCTGGCGGCGCGCACCGAGGGCGACCGCCTTGTGACGCATCTCTTCGAGTCGCGGCTGCCCGGGTACCTCGGCTGGCAGTGGTATGCCGTGCTGACGCGGAACTCGCGGTCAAAGGTGATCACAGTGAATGAGCTGGGCTTGTTGCCCTCCGAGGATTCAATCCTGGCCCCGGAATGGGTTCCGTGGGCCGAGCGGGTACGTCCCGAGGACGCCCGCGAGGACGAGGCATCTGAAGAGGGCGCGCCCCAGGACGAGACTGCCCGCGAGGCGGATTCCGCGGACGGCCCTGCCGCATCTCCGGAGGATGAACCTGCCGAGGCTAACGGTGGGAATTCTGCGGAGGCTTCCGAGGCCGACCCGGACGACGCACCCACAGACGCCGAAGCCGGCTACGACGCCGAGAGCCGCGGACGGGGCTGATCGCACAGTTGGGATCATCCGGGACTGAGTACTCCGAAGGCAGGCAATGATGTCCACCTTCAGATCCCTGCATATCCTCAACTACCGCATCTGGTTCGTCGGCGCCCTCGTCTCCAACATCGGGACCTGGATGCAGCGGACCGCCCAGGACTGGCTCGTCTTTGACCATCTGACAGCCCATGACGCCGGCGCGATGGGTGTAACCATGGCGCTCCAGCTTGGTCCCCAGCTGTTCCTGGCGCCCGTGGCAGGGCTCGTCGCCGACCGGTACAACCGCAAGCAGCTGCTGGTCGTGACCCAGTCCGTCATGGCCTTGCTAAGTGCCGGCCTCGGCATCCTGGTGGTGCTGGGGGCGGCACAGCTCTGGCACGTCTACGCGTTCGCGCTCATGCTGGGAATGGTCTCCGCGCTGGACGCGCCCGTCCGCCAGACGTTCGTGTCCGAGCTGGTCAGGGACGACCTCCTGCCGAACGCCGTTGCATTGAACAGCGCCTCGTTCAATGTAGCCCGCATGATTGGCCCGGCCGTTGCCGGCATCCTGACAGTGGCGGTGGGGCCGGGGTGGGTGTTCCTGATCAACACCGTCACCTTCCTTGCGCTGCTGGCCAGCCTGGCAAAAATCCCGACGGCGTCGCTCAGGTCCCTGCCCCGCGCCGGGGCAGGCAAAGGCCGGATCCGCGAGGGGCTGCGCTACGTGCGTTTCCGTCCTGACATCGTGGTGGTCCTGGTGGCCATCTTCATCGTGGGAACGCTGGGACTCAACTTCGTCCTGTTCATCGCTGCGATGGTTGGCACCGAATTCGGCCTGGACGCCAGCGCCTTCGGCCTCATGAACTCCATCATGGCCATCGGCTCGGTGGCAGGTGCCCTGCTGTCCGCCCGGCGCAGCAGGCCCAGGCTGCGCATCATCTTCGGTGCTGCCGCCGCCTTCGGCGTCACGTCCGGGCTCGCCGCCCTCGCCCCGAGCTACTTCTGGTTCGGAGTTGCGCTGGTGCCCGTCGGGCTTTTCGCCCTGACCATGCTCACCAGCGCGAACGGGTATGTGCAGACCACCACGGACCCCGTGATGAGGGGGCGCGTAATGGCCCTGTACATGGCGATCTTCATGGGCGGCACCCCCATCGGCGCACCGCTGGTGGGCTGGGTGGCCAACGTCGCCGGGGCCCGCTGGTCGCTGGCGGTGGCGGCGGCCTCCGGCCTGCTGGCGGCCGCGATCGGACTGGTGTGGATCATCCGCACCAGAATGCTGCGGATCCGTGTGAGCCGGCAGCCCCGCGGGCTGCCACAGATCCGGCTCGTCTCGCTGAACCAGGCCGGTCGCCCGACAGCCCGGACCGGCACTCGGACCGGTGAAGGTGGCGGAACGGCGGACGGCGCCGCCCGGGACACAAGCCCGGACGACGCCGTCGAACGCTGACGCTGTAAGCGTCACCGCGGTCTGGGGAGACTACTTCTTCAGTTCGCCCACCACGTAGTCGATGCATTCCAGCAGTGCGGAGACGTCAGCAGGCTCGATTGCCACGAAGGTGGCGATGCGGAGCTGGTTGCGTCCCAGCTTGCGGTAGGGCTCGGTGTCCACGATGCCGTTGGCGCGCAGCACCTTGGCGATGGCCGCGGCGTCGATGGAGTCGTCGAAATCGATCGTGGCGATGACGTTGGAACGCTCGGCGGCGTTGGCCACGAAGGGCGTGGCGACATCGGAAGCCTCGGCCCACTTGTAGATGCGGCTCGCGGAGTCCGCCGTCCGGCCGGCCGCGAAGTCGAGGCCGCCGCTGGCGTTGAGCCACTGCACCTGGGCATCGAGCGTCACCAGGGTGGCCAGCGCCGGGGTGTTGTACGTCTGGTTCAGCTTGGAGTTGTCAATCGCGGTCTGCAGGTCCAGGAAGTCCGGGATCCACCGGCCGCTGGCCTTGATCCGGGCGGCGCGCTCGAGGGCCGCCGGGGAGAAGAGACCAAGCCACAGGCCGCCGTCGGAAGCGAAGTTCTTCTGCGGTGCGAAGTAGTACACATCGGTCTCGGCAACGTCCACGTCCAGCCCGCCCGCGGCGGAGGTCGCGTCCACCAGCACGAGGGCATCGGCGTCTGCCCCGTCCACGCGCTTGACCGGAGCCGCAACGCCAGTGGACGTCTCGTTCTGCGGCCACGCGTAGACGTCAACTCCCGCCTCGGCCTGCGGCGCCGGGCACGTTCCGGGCTCGGATTTGATGATAGAGGATTCCGAAAGGAACGGCGCCTTGTTGGTGGCGGAAGCGAACTTGGAACCGAACTCGCCGAAGGACAGGTGTTGGGCCTTCTGGTCCACCAGGCCGAAGCTCGCGACATCCCAGAACGCCGTCGAACCGCCCACGCCCAGAACCACTTCGTAGCCCTCGGGAGCGCGGAAGAAGGTGCTGAGGCCCTCGCGGACAGATCCCACCAGGTTCTTCACGGGCGCCTGGCGGTGGGATGTGCCGAGGATCGTTGTGGCGGCTGCGGAAAGCGCCTCGATCTGCTCGGGCCTGACCTTGGAGGGCCCGGCGCCGAACCGTCCGTCCTTGGGCAGGAGGTTTGCTGGGATAGTGATGCTGGTGTCGCTCACAGTGGCTCCAATTTTCGGCATGGACATGCAGTTCGGCGGGGACAAGAGGTGGCCGGCGGGCAATCATGTCTGCCACGAAGGCCCCTTTTATTCTGCCCGAAGCCCGGAAATCCCGGGAAACGTTGCCGTCACAGTCCAGTCATTGAAACCGGCCGCCCGCTTCGTCCGAATTATCCGGAGTAATTCAAAATAGGCTAAGCTTTCACTGGACGTACGGGCGGAGAGCCGGTGTTGCTCCGTCGTCGAATTGCGGCCGCGGCAGCTTGACGCCGGGCCACCGTGCGGTGGGCCCGCGGTACGGTGGGACGGACACAAGTACTGTGCTCGAGGAGCTGAGCTGAATGACGGATCTGATCGATACCACGGAGATGTATCTTCGGACCATTTTGGAGCTTGAAGAAGAGAACATCGTGGCGCTGCGAGCCCGCATCGCCGAACGCCTCCGCCATTCGGGCCCCACCGTCTCCCAGACCGTCGGCAGGATGGAACGGGACGGGCTGGTGGTAGTGTCCGGCGACCGTCACCTGGAGCTGACAGAAACAGGCCGCAAACGGGCCACGGAGGTCATGCGCAAGCACCGCCTGGCGGAGCGGCTGCTCGCCGACGTCATCGGCCTCGACTGGGCCTACGTCCACGACGAGGCGTGCCGGTGGGAGCACGTGATGAGCGAACGCGTGGAGCGCAGGATCTTTGAAATGCTTGGCCACCCCACCGAATCGCCCTACGGCAACCCGATTCCTGGGCTGGCTGCGCTCGGCGGCGAGCCTTCGCTGGCCTTCACCGACGGCGTGATGAACCTGCTGGACGCCATGCCCGGCTACGGTCCGGATTCGCGCGTTACCGTCAGCCGGCTGGCAGAACCCATCCAGGTGGAGCCGGAGCTGCTGGTCCAGCTCGATGAAGGCGGGATCCGCCCCGGTGCCGCGGTTTCCCTCGAACGCGTGGGGGAGTACATCTCGGTCCGTGTGCCGGGGATCGAAGGCGCCCTCGAACTGCCACCGGAAGTGGCCGCCCACGTGTTTGTCCGCGTCAGCTGACGTGCTGGCCCGTGATTTGTCTGACATCAGGTGGCAGGATGCCCTACGACTTTTGCACAGCTTAGATAACGGAATTATTACTGCCCACTTTAATCACTTATAGTTAAACAGCAGCGCCGATACTAAAGCGTTACCTGATCTGGAGCCGAACTCTGCCAGCGGATCAGTCGCACGAGTCACCTTCTGGCAGAGGCGGGGGAACCACAACCGGCCGTTGAAAAACGGCCTTGGGGTGAAGTCCGCAGCAGCAAGCCACTTTCCGCAGATGGAATCTCCCGGGATACCCCTGTGCCGAAACGCTTGTCACGGCGGACCGGGTCGATGATCTCTCTGACCCGAATCCGACAGCTAACTTCGCAGGCTATCCAGAGAGGAACACTTCTTGACCATGCAGAATGCCCGGGGCCGCCGCCGCGCGGCCGGCCCCGCTGCGGAGCCGCGCGCCGCCGAAGTCTTCGCAGGGGAGCGTCCGCGGGATGCGCAGCGCGAAGCACGGAGGCACCGCAGTCCGTTCCGCCAGGTCACCGACTTCGCAGCCGCAAGCGGAGTGGGCCAGAAGGCGGGAGTCGCACTGGCTGCCACAGGCCTCCTGCTGACAGTCACGGTTCCTGCAACCAGTCCGGTCATGGCCACCGCTGACCAGGGCGGCGCCGCGGCGCTGTCCTCCCGTGTCCAGCCGCAGGTGTCCGCTGAGGCGGCCGCAAAGATCGACTTCAGCCGAACGTCCGTCTCCACCCAGGGTGACCCGGACAGCAAGCTCAAGCAGCTCCTCAGTGCACAGTCGGCCGGCAGCATCACCCGCGCCGCCTCGGCGGGCAGCCTTGGTGCGCCCCTGACCACCATGGTCAAATCGTCTCCGTTCGGATACCGCGTCAGCCCGATCACCGGGGGCTCCGGGGAATTTCACCGGGGCCAGGACTTTGCCGCCGAGTGCGGAACCCAGGTGTTCGCCGCGGCCAGCGGCACGGTCACCTTCGCCGGTTGGCACCCCTACGGGGGCGGCAACAGGGTTGTGATCAACCACGGCAACGGCCTCGAGACCACGTATAACCACCTGTCCTCTTCGAGTGTCCGCGTCGGCCAGAAGGTCAACCGCGGTGACGTAATCGCTCTCAGCGGGACCACCGGCGCCTCGACGGGCTGCCACCTCCACTTCGAGGTGATGGTCAACGGAGAAGTCGTTGACCCCCTGGGCTGGCTTTAAGCAAAACCGATGGAGAACTCTCGCATTCTTGTGACATGCCGTGACCTGAATGTGACATTCGCTCCGAACTGCTGTACCGTCTAAACCGCGTCAACTTTTCCGAAGTTGACGCCTTTGAGTGGATTGCCTAACTCTGCCACCGCTCAAGGTCCGTTCGCATGACATCGTCTGGCAGGGGCGGGGGAACCAATTTTGGTCTTCGCAAGAAGGCCTTGGGGTTAAGTCGCAAAGCTTCCCAGGAAGCGGCGCGGCCGGGTGACTCCCATCCGAATCCGACAGCTCACCTCGTAGGCATTGGGAGAGGCTACCTTCGTGTCTTCACGCCACAATTCTGCGCGCCACCGTGCGCAAACGGTTCGTACGAACCCGTTGGACTCAGTGTCCAAGGCAGTAAGCGCCAATGCCGGCACAGTAGGTCGCCAGGCAGCTGTTATCGCAGCTGCTTCAGGGCTCATCCTGAGCATTGGCATGCCGGCTAACGCAGCCGACACCAACATCGGTGTTTCCGCCTCCACGGAGTCCGGATCCCAGGCCACGCAGCTTGCTGTGACCGCCGCACCAACCGCAACTGTCTCCTTCGAGCGTCCTGCCGTCACCACCGAGGCAGCGCCGGTCATCGAGACTCTGGCCGCGCAGTCCAGCGACGACGCGGCCAATGGTGCAACCGATACTGCCAAAACCGTTACTGCCAAGGCGAGCAAGCTGGTGGATGCCGCAGGCTCCGCCGCCGCAACGTCAGGGCTGGCGGCCATTGCCTACACCGGTATCGGCCACCCGTACGTCTGGGGTGGCACCACTCCTAACGGCTGGGACTGCTCCGGCTTCACCCAGTGGGTTTACGCGCAGGCAGGCATCAGCATTCCCCGCGTCAACGCCTGGACTGCAATGAAGCCCACCTCGACACCCGCTCCGGGCGACCTGGTCATGCAGAACGGCGGCGCCCACGTGGGCATCTACGTTGGCAACGGCATGATGATCAGCGCCCTGAACCCTTCGGATGGAACGATCCTGCACGCTGCGTCCGCCACGGGCACGTCCTCCTTCTTCACCCTTCGCTAAAAATCCCGTTCGGGACGCGCCGGCTTACCCCCAAGATGCCGGCGCGTCGCTAAGCCACGTCCTGCTACCGCGGTCCGTGGAACACGAAAGAGAGAAACTTATGACTACACGTGCGACCATTGCACGCCACCGCGCCGAGGTCACCAAGACCCACTCGCTGGCTGTCATCGCCAAGGCTGTCGGCGACAACGCCGGTGGCATGGGCCGCCAGGCCGCAGTTATCGCTGCCGCGTCCGGCCTGGTCCTGACCAGCGGTATCGCTGCAAACGCTGCCGAGACCAACGTTCAGCGTGAATCGGTTCCTGTTTCCGCCCTGGAAGTGCAGTCTGTTGCTCCGGCAACCATTTCCGCTGCGTCCAGCATCGCCATCTCCTACGAGAAGCCGGCTGTTTCCACCACGGCCGCTCCCGTCGTCGAGGCACCCAAGCCCGTCGTTCAGGTGCAGGAAGCTGCTCCCGCCGTCGAGGCTGCTCCGGCAGTAAAGACCGCCGCTGCCGTTGAGGCTGCTCCGGCTGCTCCTGCCGCCGCCAAGACCGCTTCCGGAAGCGGCATGGGCGCCTCGATCGCCGCTGCTGCTTACGCGCAGCTGGGTGTTTCACAGGACTGCACCGCGCTGGCCACCAACTCCCTGGCCGCCGTGGGCATCAACTACCACGGCTGGCCGGCAGGCTACCTGTCCCTCGGCCGCACCGTCAGCGCTGCTGAAGCCCAGCCGGGCGACCTTGCCTACTACGAAAACGGCGGCATGGGCATGGCCCACATCGCTGTCTACGTCGGCAACGGCCAGGCTGTCCACGGCGGCTGGAACGGCGGAACCACCGCACTGTTCAGCGTAAACGTCGGCTCCGGCCCGGTCTTCATCCGCGTCGGCGGCTAAGACTACCAAGGCTTAGAAAAGGACCCCTGCCACTGCGGCAGGGGTCCTTTTGCATGCCCGTAGGCCCGGTTGCCATGCCGACACGGCGTCGGAGTGCATTCCGTCGATTCGCCGATCTGCCCCTTGAGTGTTTACTCTTGTGGTGTCGATCCATAGCCCGGACATGCAGAGGGCAGCCGGCCCTCGCGCCTCTGCCGGGTGCGGCCGTGAAGAGGTATGTGCATGCGCACTCTCGTTCTGAATGCTGGATATGAACCGCTGGCGGTTGTGACCTTCCGCCGGGCGCTGGTCCTTGTGCTCACCGGAAAAGCTAGCGTGGTGGCCGAAGGCGACGATCCTGTCGTCGGGCCGCAGGACATCATGGGCCGCCCGTCCGTGATCCTCCTTAACCGCTACATCCGGCCGCGCTACAACATGATCACCGCCGTCAGCCGGCGTGGCGTCCTTCGCAGGGACGGGCACCGGTGTGCCTACTGCGGCAAGGCAGCCCACACCATTGACCATGTCCAGCCAAAATCGCGGGGCGGTGCCGATTCATGGGAGAACCTCGTGGCGGCCTGCCTCCGCTGTAATAACGTCAAGGGAGACCACACGCCTGCTGAAATGGGCTGGAAGCTGCGGTTCGCCCCGGCGCCGCCCGTAGGCACCATCTGGCAGATCAAGGAACTGGAGAAGCCCACGCCGGCGTGGGATCCGTTCCTGCTTCCGGAGACCGCCGCGTAACCTGCCCGGCACTACGCTGGGGATGTGGAATTCGACGCAATAATCCTTGCCGGCGGCCGCTCCTCGCGGCTGGGCGGCTCGCCCAAGTCCGAGCTGACATACGACGGCGAGAGCCTCCTTAGCCGGTCCATCGCGGCTGCCCGTGGTGCCCGCCGGATTGTGGTGGTGGGCCCGGACACGAACCTTCCGCCCGGCGTGCTGAACTGCCGCGAGGATCCTCCCTTCGCCGGGCCTGCTGCGGCGATCGCCGCAGGCCTGGACCGGCTGCAGCGGCCGGACCCGGCACCGGACGCTGGAACAGCTGAAAGACGGGAAGGCACGGAGACGCAGGCCGCCACACTGACCCTGGTTCTCGCGTGTGACATGCCGCGCGCGCCGGATGCCGTCCATGCTCTTCTGGACGCTCTCCGGGCTGCGGCCCCCGGAGATGCCGCGCGTGCCTCCCAGGGCAAAGATGGCGTCATGGCCGCATCCGGAGACGGACGCCGCCAGCCGCTGGCCGGCTTTTACAGCACGGCTGCGCTAAAACGCGCCGTGGACGATGCAGCCGCACGGAACACCCTGGATCACGGGTCAGTTTTCGCTCTCCTTGCTAGGCTTGACGTACAGGCTGTCACCGTCCCCGCCGGCTCCACAGATGATGTGGATACCTGGGATGATGCCGCCGCATTAGGAGTCGAAGGGCAGGGACGATGAGCCCGGCCCGGAACGTCGCAGCCGCAGTTTGAGTTTGGAGGCAGGCATGAAAAGCCAGGACGAAACGCTTGAGGAGTGGTGCCGGCTGCTGCTTCGGGCCTTCGAGCTCGAAGACGTGCAGGTGGATGTCAATGAAGTGCTGTCGCTTGCCGGAGTGGCCGCCCACTCGGTGGTGCGGCCAGCGGCGCCGCTGACCACATTCATAGCCGGGTTTGCTGCGGGTCTTGCGTCCGGTTCGGGCCAGGCCCCGGATTCCACCTCCATGAAAGCGGCAATGGACGTCGCCCGCTCCGTCACCAAGGTGTACGCGGCCGAAGAGCAAGGGGAGGACTCCGTCTCGCCGGCGGTGGGCACCTCCACAGGCGTTCCGGCTCCCAGCGGGACACCGGGGGAATGACCGCCGCCCCCGGACATCCAACTGCCGATGCCATGGAGCTGACCGCCGCCCCCGCCGAGGACAGCGCCGCTGCCGGAAACGTAACTCCCTCCCGGGGGACTTCCGGGACTGGAACCCTGTCCCCGGACGATTCCGCCGAAAGCGGTGCCGAGGCTAAGGACGCCGCCCCCGGGAAACACCTGGCGCACACCTGGGAGGAAGCGCGGCAGGCCGCCTTTGATTGCGCCGCCCCGATCCCGGCTGCCCCGGTTCCCCTCCGTGAGGCACTGGGCAGGACACTGGCTGCCGACATCACGGCGCTGCAGGACATGCCCCATTACGCGTCCTCTGCCATGGACGGATGGGCCGTCAGCGGCACCGGTCCCTGGATCCTTGCCGAACCCGGGCTTCGGCTGGCCCCGCACCAGGCCAGCGTGATCGTGACCGGCGGACTCCTTCCGCCCGGAGCCAAGGCTGTGCTGCGCAGTGAAAGCGGCGTCATATCCACGGATGACGAGGGTCTGCCCGTGCTGGCGGCGGGCGGAACCGCCCGTCCCGGGGAACCCCGGAACGGGCAGCACATCCGCAAGGCAGGGGAGGAAGCCACAGCCGGCGAGGTGCTGGTCAAAGCCGGCATCCTGCTGAATCCCGCCCATCTGGCACTTGCCGCCCTCGCCGGCTACGACGACGTGCCGGTCTTGGGAAAACCCGTGGTGAAGCTGCTGCTGACGGGCTCCGAGGTGGTGGATCACGGCATCCCTGAACCGGGAAAGGTGCGCGACACCTTTGGCCCGCAACTGGCTTCAGTGGTGGGGATGCTGGGCGGCATCTGCGCCGCGCAGGTAAGAATTGGCGACAGTTACAGCGAATGGCTGGAGGCACTGGAGGACGAGGGCCCAGGTGCCGAGCCGGACGGCCTCCCCGGCGAGGCATCAGGGGCAGGCCTTCCCCCCGACGTCGTCATCACCACAGGAGGCACCGGGAAATCCGGAACCGACCACTTCAGGCGGGCGGTGGCTGAACTCGGCGGCCGGCTCGTGATCGACGGGGTGGCCATGCGTCCGGGCCACCCCGCTGTCCTGGCCGAGCTTCCGGACGGGCGCTTCGTGCTGGGGCTGCCCGGAAACCCGCTCGCTGCCATGATGGCGCTGTCTACGGTAGGGGCGCCGCTTCTCGCGGCTTTGGGCCACGGAGCCATTCCGCCTGTGCAGGAAGTGCCGTGTGGAGCGATGATCGATCCCGACCCCGGCCGGACCCGGCTCATGCCGTTCCGGCTCCTTTACGGCATGGCCTCGCCTGCGCCGCACACCGGCCCTGGCATGATGCGGGGCCTGGCCTCAGCGGACGGCGTCATGGTGGTTCCGCCCCACGGCGTGCAGTTGGGCGAGGCCGTCCCTGCGTTCGCGCTGCCATGGGGCCCAGCCATCCCTCAGCCCACGTCGGCCGGTTCCAAGCCTAAAACTCCGCCGCGCAAGACCGGCAACCGGTCCTCGGCCAAGCCGGCGGCGAATAGCGGCCCCGTGGACTGGAGCGCGCTCCTGGACTGAATTCCAAGCAGAACGGACGGCGTTGGTATCCGTGACCCTGACTTGCGATGATGGAGGCATGAACAGGCTGGCATCCGGGGTGACCCGATGGGACGCGTGACGCAACGGCGCAAGATCCACCGGTACGTCCTGGACGGCTCGCCGGCTTCCCTCGAATTTCCGGTCCGGCACCGTGAGGATGTCCTGGCCGTGGAGGAACCGCTGGAGATCCGGCTCGGCAGTCTTTCCTTCTCCGTGACCATGCGGACGCCGGGGGACGACTTCGACCTCGTGGCAGGGTTCCTGGTCTCCGAAGGCGTCATCTGGAGCCCTGAGCAGCTGATCTCGCTGAGGTTCTGTGCCGGCGAGGATGAAAACGGCGTCCAGACCTTCAACGTGGTGGAAGCCCAGCTCCGGCCGGATGTGGTGCTGCCGGACACTGGACGCCATGTGTACACGTCCAGTTCGTGCGGGATCTGCGGGACCGACTCAATCGAGTCGGTCCGGAAGTCCTCGCACTTCAGCGCCGCTGAGGACCCCCTGACGGTCCCGGTCGGGACCCTCGCCTCCCTTCCGGACCTGCTGAGGGAAGCGCAGACGGTATTTGACGCCACCGGGGGAGTCCACGCGGCCGGTCTTTTCAGTATCGACGACGACGGCGGCGCCCGGCTGCTATGCCTGCGCGAGGACGTGGGCCGGCACAACGCCGTGGACAAGGTCGTCGGATGGGCACTGCGCGAGCGTCGCCTGCCGCTGTCCGGAACGGTGCTCCAGGTATCCGGCCGTGCGTCCTTTGAACTCGTGCAAAAAGCTGCCCTGGCGGGCATTCCCGTATTGGCCGCGGTCAGCGCCCCCTCCAGCCTTGCCGTCGAGCTCGCGGAGTCCAGCGGCGTAACCCTGGCCGGCTTCAGCCGGGGGAGCAGCCTTAACGTCTACGCCGGCGCCGAGCGGATTTCCCTGCCTGCGCCGCTGCCGCGGTAGTGGGTGCGGACCCTTGGTTATTTCCGTCTGACGCAGTAGATTTTATCCATCGAATGGACACGTTGATCCGCTCTTTCACGGCAGCGAACCTGCCCGGACATCAGCTGCGTGACGCCCAGGCCCGCGAGGAAGCCGGCACAGGACGCGCCGGCTTCAAGCATTAAAGAGGAATACATTGCACGACGACCGCCGGATCACGGAAGTCCGCCTCGACCGCTTCCTGCGGGAGCGGATCACCCCCGCGATCTACTCGCGAAGTGTACCCCTGGCACTCAGCAGTTGGGACGTTCCGGATGAACCCGTCCCTGTGACGGAGGCCCTGCGCCAGGACTTCGTGCCACAGGAACACGGTGCCGCCTGGGGCCACCCCTGGGGCACCAAATGGCTGCGGCTCCAAGGCGAAGTTCCCGACTCCTGGGGCACGGTACCGGACACCGAGGTGGAGATGGTGGTGGACCTGGGGTTCACTACCGAGATCCCCGGATTCCAGTGCGAAGGAACCGCCTGGCGTCCTGACGGCAGCATCATCAAGGCAATTTCTCCACGCAACCAGTACATTCCGCTCAAGCTCCTGGGCAGCGGGATGGCTGTGGACTTCTACGTGGAGGCAGCTGCGAACCCGGACGTGGCCCAGGGATGGAGCTTCGCGGCCACCCCCTACGGGGACAAGGCCACCGCCGGGACGCAGCCACAGTACCGCCTGGGCAGCATTGCCATAGCCGAGCTGAACCGGCCCGTATGGGAGCTGCAACAGGACATCTGGACGCTCAGGGGCCTTATGCACGAACTGCCCATGGAACTGCCCCGGCGGCACGAGATCCTCCGCGCGCTCGAGCGAATGCTGGACATCATGGATCCGGACGACGTCGCCGGAACCGCATCGGCAGGCCGGGCCGCACTCGCCCAAGTGCTCGCGAGGCCCGCCTACGCCTCCGCCCACCAGTTGCTCGCAACGGGCCATGCCCACATCGACTCCGCCTGGCTGTGGCCGGTCAGGGAGACCATCAGGAAATGTGCCCGGACGTTTTCGAACGTGGTTGCCCTCATGGATGATGATCCCGACTTCGTGTTCTCCTGCTCCTCAGCACAGCAACTGGCGTGGATCAAGGAGTTCTATCCAGAGCTGTTCGGTCGGATCCGGGAGAAGGTGAAGTCCGGTCAGTTCGTTCCCGTGGGCGGCATGTGGGTGGAATCCGACACCAACATGCCCGGCGGGGAGGCCATGGCCCGGCAGTTCCTCGAAGGTAAGAGCTTCTTCCTGGACGAGTTCGGCATCGAATGTCAGGAGGCCTGGCTTCCTGATTCCTTCGGCTACTCCGCCGCCCTGCCGCAGATCGTCAAGGCCGCCGGCAGCCAGTGGTTCCTGACGCAGAAGATCTCCTGGAACCAGATCAACCGGATGCCGCACCACACGTTTAACTGGGAGGGGATCGACGGCACCAGGCTGTTCACGCACTTCCCGCCCGTGGACACGTACAACTCGGAGCTCAGCGGCCGGGACCTCGCTCACGCCCAACGCAACTACCGGGACCATGGCCACGGCACCATCTCGCTGGTTCCCTTCGGCTACGGCGACGGCGGAGGCGGACCCACCCGGGAAATGCTTGCCGCCGCCCACCGCACCGAGGACCTGGAGGGCTCGCCCAAGGTCCGGATCGGAACGGCGCGGAGCTTCTTCGAGCAGGCCCAGGCCGAGTACACGGTGCTGCCGGTCTGGGTGGGCGAGATGTACCTGGAACTCCACCGCGGCACCTACACCAGCCAGGCCCGTACCAAACAGGGCAACCGGCGCAGCGAGCACCTGCTCCGCGAAGCGGAATTGTGGTGCGCCACTGCCGCGGTCCGCACCGGTGGCTCCTTTGCGTATCCTGCGGCTGAGCTGAAGCGGCTGTGGCGGCTGGTGCTCCTCCAGCAGTTCCACGACATCCTGCCCGGCAGCTCCATCGCCTGGGTGCACCAGGACGCCGAACGGAATTACGCCGCCGTGACCAGGGGACTCGAGGCGGTCATCGCCAAGGCTGCGGCAGCCGCGCTGGGGGAGGGCAGCGAGGAGTTCCTACTCAACGCGAGCCCCCATGAGCGCAACGGGGTGCCGGCGCTCGCGGCCGCGCTGCCGGTTCAGCCGGGCACGCCCGTTCGGACTGCCGCCCTGGACGGCGGCTTCGTGCTGGACAACGGGATCATCAGTGCCGTGCTGGACGCCAACGGCCTGCTGACTTCGCTGCGGGACCACGCCAGCGGCAGGGAAGCCATCGCCCCGGGCCAGTTCGGCAACCACCTGGAGCTGCACCGCGACACCCCCAACGAATGGGACGCCTGGGACATCGACGAGTTCTACCGGCGGAATGTCACGTCACTGACCGACGCGGCCTCGGTGACGCTGGAGCAGCAAGGCGGGGACGCCGTCGTCGTAATTGAGCGCCTCACCGGAGCCTCGCGCATCACGCAGCGCATCACCCTGTCGCCCGGCGCCGGCGCGCTGGGCATTTCCACCGACGTGGACTGGCAGGAACGCGAGAAGCTGCTCAAGCTGGGCTTTCCCCTGGACCTCCGCGCGGACCGTTCAGCCGCCGAGACCCAGTTCGGGCACGTTTTCCGGCCCACCCACGTGAACACGTCCTGGGAGGCGGCGAAGTTCGAGATCTGCGCCCAGCGCTGGATCCACGTCGCCGAGCCCGGCTATGGCGTGGCCATCGCCAATGCCTCCACGTATGGGCACGATGTGGCCAGGAGCATCAGGGACGACGACGGCGGCACCACCACCACCGTCCGGCTCTCGCTGCTGCGCGCGGCCAAGTTCCCGGACCCCAATGCCGACCGGGGCCGGCATGTGCTGGACGTCTGGATCCGGCCCGGCGCAGGTATCGCCGAGGCCGTCGAGGAAGGATACCGCGCCAACCTGGCCCCTCGGAGAATGACGGGCGGCCATGCCGTTGAGCCGCTGGTCACCGTGGACAACAGGGCACTGATCGTTGAAGCGGTGAAGCTGGCGGAGGACGGCTCGGGAGATGTCATCGTTCGCCTTTACGAGTCGCTGGGTGAACGTTCCGCCGGACGGCTCACCGCCCACTTTCCGGCCAAAAGCGTCCGCGCCGTGGATCTGCTCGAGCGGGAAGTCGACGCACCAGGGGTAGTGGCCGGCAGGGAATCCGCGGAACTCACGCTGCGTCCGTTCCAGCTGGTCACGCTCAGGTTCGCCCGTTGACCCGATAGCGGGGCGGCGCCGGCGGCGGTCACAAACGGGTCAGAATTCGTGGAGCAGGCGCCGCACGAACTGCCGGGTGCGGTCCTGGCGCGGCGCCCGCAGCACCTCTGCCGCCGGGCCCCGCTCCACCACCACTCCGCCGTCCATGAAGATGACTTCGTCGGCCACCTGACGGGCGAAGGCCAGCTCGTGCGTGACGATCACCATGGTCCAGCCCTCCTCGGCCAACTCCTGGATGACGCCCAAGACCTCGCCCACCAGTTCCGGGTCCAGGGCCGAGGTGGGTTCGTCGAACAGCAGAAGCTGGGGCTTCAGGGCCAGGGCACGCACAATGCCCACGCGCTGCTGCTGCCCGCCGGACAGCTCGAACGGGTAGGCATCACGCTTGTCAGCCAGCCCTACGCGGGCCAGCAGTTTCTCCGCCTCGGCGACAGCTTCCGCCCTCTTCCGCTTCTGCACCTGGACGGGGCCCTCAATGACATTCTGCAGCACCGTCATGTGCGGAAAGAGGTTGTAGTGCTGGAATACCATGGCGCTGCGGTCGCGGAGGTCCGAGATGTCCTTCTTGGCAACCTTGGCGGAGAAGTCGAGCGCGAGGTCCGTGCCGGTGGCGGTGTCCGCGAAGGTGACGGTGCCGGCGTCGGGCGTTTCCAGTCCGTTCAGCGAACGGAGCACAGTGGTTTTGCCGGAACCCGAGGGCCCGATGAGGGCCACCACGTTGCCGCGGCGGACATCGAGGTCGATGTCCCGGAGCACCACGTTGCTGCCGAAGGCCTTGGCCAGGTTGCGGACCGACAGCACCGGTTTTGGCTGGGGCGCGCCTGCGCGGGCGGGCTGGCTAGTGGGCGACATAGCGGTCCAATCTCTTTTCGAGGGCGGACTGGCCGGTGGACAGCGCCAGGCAGATGACCCAGTAGACCAGTGCGGCCTCAAGGTACAGCGCCATGAACTCCTGGCTGAACGCAGCGATCTGCTGGGCATTCCGGAAGAGCTCAGTGACGAGGATCAGCGAGGCCAGCGAGGTGTCCTTGACCAGGGAGATGAAGGTGTTGGACAGCGGCGGCACGGAGACCCTGGCGGCCTGGGGCAGGATGATGCGGCGCAATGCCTGCGCCCGTGACATGCCGATGGTGTGCCCGGCTTCCCACTGCCCCTTGGGGACCGAGAGGATGGCCGCCCGGATCACCTCGGCCGCATAGCCGCCCACGTTGAGTGAAAAGGCGATGATGGCGCTGGGCCAGGGATCGAGCTTTACCCCGAGGCTGGGCAGGCCGTAGAAGATCACGAAAAGCTGGACCAGCAGCGGCGTCCCGCGGATCACCGAGACATAGAACCTCGCCGCCCCTGACGCCACCGGGTTCCGGCTGAGCCGCATGAGCGCTACGAGCAGAGCAAGGGCTAGGCCGAAGGCAAAGGAGGCCAGGGTCAGCGGGATGGTCCCGGTGATGGCCCCGGTGACAATCGGGCCGAAGGAGCTCCAGACAAGGTCCCAGTTAAACGGCATCTACTTGGTGACGTCCGCGCCGAAGTACTTCTGCGAGATCTTGGTCAGTGTGCCGTCGGCGCGGAGATCGGCAAGCGCCTTGTCCACGGCGGCGGTGAGTTCGGTAGATCCCTTGCGGAACGCGAAGGCGCTCTCCGACTTTTCCTTGGTTTCGGCGGCGATCTTCAGTCCGGCGTCCGGGTTGGTCTTGGCGTAGTCAAGGTAGGTGAGTTTGTCGTTGACGATCGCGTCCACCCGGCCCTGGCGGACCAGCGTCACGCCCTGGGCCCAGCCCTCCACGGACTGGACGTTGGCGCCGGCATCGACGGCCAGCTTGTAGAAGTTGCTGGTCAGCGACTGTGCGGTGGTCTTGCCCTTAAGGCTGTCGAAACCCGTGATGCTGTTGTTGTCCGCCTTGGTCACGATCACACCCGTGGAGACTGTGTACGGTGTGGAGAAGTCATACTTTGCCTTGCGCTCGGCATTGATGGAGATCTCGTTCGCGATGGTGTCGAAGCGCTTGGCATCAAGGCCGGCGAAGATGCCATCGAACTGGGTCTCCTCGAACTTTGCCTTCACGCCCAGTTTCCCGGCGACCGCCTTGGCGATTTCGACGTCGAACCCGGTGAGCTCGCCTGCGCCCTCGGCGTGGAAGCTGAAGGGCTTGTAGGTGCCCTCGGTGGCAATGACGATCTCACCCTTGGACTTCACGTCACTCAGCGACGAATCCGAACTGCTGCTTGCTGCCGGCGCCTGTGAGCCGCCGCAGCCGGACAGCGCGAGCGCGAGAGTTGCGAGCGTGGCTGCGATTGCACTGCGGCGGGTGTGGAGGCGGTTCATGGCGGTTCCTTCTTCTTGCTGGCTGCGTAGGGCTTTGTCACGGCGGCCGGAGCCGGTCACACGCGACACTACCCCCCACAACGCATTTGGAAAGTTGTTTTATTTCGCCATCTTACGGGGGACAGCTACAGCCCTTAAACAGGCTGAGTGGGGGCGGTCCCCAACGTCCCGCCACCACTCATCCCCCCAATGTGCGCTCTGGCAGGCGCCACGGCCCCGTCTTCACGGAAGGCTAGGCAGCAACTGCTTTCACACATTCATGATTCTCTCACGGTCTAATGATTTTGTGAATCCCGCCGCCCTACCTTTCAGTAGATGACGTCCCCGGCGCACGGAAACCTGTGGCCCGGACCCGGGCCAGCCAGACCACTCCAAGCCCCAGCACATAGAACACGACGGCGCCGTTGTTGACCACGAGCCGCGGCAAGGCGAAGGCCGGCCCCGTGAACTCCAGCACGAGTCCTGCTGTTGTGGCCATGGCGCCTGCCGCCATCAGGGACGCCCCCGTGCGGACGAGGGAGGGCAGCCTGCTGTTGGCGGCCCGGAGCAGGCAAGGCAGAAGTGCCAGCGATACGTAGACCGGGTAACCACGTGCGACGGCCCAGTAGAAAGGCAGCAGGGCAGCGTTGCGGGCACTTGTCCCGCCGACCTCCGCAAGGCCCAGGGATGACTCGGAAGAGTCCATGGCCAGGAAGATCGTGACCAGGGCCGCAGAAAACAATCCCAGCATGGCGAGCCCGAATCGCCCGGTGATGAGGCGGTATGCGTCGGCGGCGCCAAATGCCCTGCTCACGCGGAGCGCCACCAGGAAAAGCGTGGCAAAAACGATAAGCCGCAGCAGGACGTTGGCAATGTTAATGCCGCCAACAGCGCGATCGATGGCCAGGTAGAACGGTCCCATGCTGAGTGCGGCGGCAGCCGTGGCCAAAAGGAAGATGACGAAGAGCGAGCGGTTCCGGCCCTGCAGGGTGCTCGGAATCCGGACCAGGGTGGCAACGGCGCAAACGATCAGGGTGGTCCATTGCAGGATCTCTGTCATCCGCGATTCCCCCAGATCTTTCGGTTTGTTTCCTGGTCTTGATTCTCGCGTCGTGGGATTGCCGGGCGCTCGACGGTGGTCCGGCATGCCCCGTCAGTCAGGGGCGGACAGCGCGCCGGTGACCTTCCTGCCCGCCCGGAGCTTGGCCAGCCAGATCAGCGTCAGCCCGACCACAAAGCACAGGATGGCGGTGTAGTTGATAACGAACGTGAGGTACCCCAATGCGGCTGGAATCACCGGGAAGAAGAGGCTGAGGATGGTGGCTATCCCCCCGATGGCAAGCAGCAGGGCACTGATGCGAAGCAGAACGGGAAGGGTGCCGCGCACTGCCCGCAGCAGGCCGGGCAGGATGGCTAGGGACACATAGGCCGGATAGGCGCGGCCGGCAGCGCCGTAGTACTCGACCAGCGCCCTGTTCCGCTCATCCTTGGCATATACGCCCACAAGGCCTACTGACGAACCCTCGCTGTCCATCAGGGCGAAGAAGACCAGCATTGCTGCCGAGATCAGCCCCAGGACCAAGGTGCCGCGGCGGCCGCGGATGAGCCGGAGGCCGGGCTGGTCGCCGAAACCCTTGGCGATGCGCATGCCCAGGACGTAGACGGCCGCGAAGATGATGAAGCGCAGGAGCAGGTTGGCCACGTTAGTGTTTCCGAGCAGGCTGTCAATGGCCATGTAGGGGCCCTTGATGCTGAGCAGGATGGCAACGGTCATCAGCGCCAGAATGTAGAACAGCGATCTGTTCTTCTTGCGGACCAGATTGGGGATCCGGGACAGCGCCGCAGCGCCGCATGCGATCAGGGTGGTCCACTGCAGGATCTCGATCATCCGAGGTTCTCCCAGATCTTTTCGGTTTGTTCTTGGTCTTGTTCCTGGCGCCGCAGTGTCTTCCCGACCGCCTGCAGCCGGTCTCCAGCCAGGACTGCCAGTTCGCCGTCGGACAGCCTGTCCAGCGCCGCTTGCCGGGCCCCTGGCTCCCACCCGGCTTCGGCTTCGGTGATCAGGCCGGTGGCCACCAGCCCTCCCGTCAGTCCGACGCCGGCAGCCCGGGAGGTGGCTATGGCCACCTCGGGTGCCAGCCGGTTTGCGGTGAGCTGGGCCGAATAGTTCTGCGGTGCGATGCCCGTGGCGGCGGAGACGCGGTGGCGGAGTTCGCCGTCGTCAATCGCGTCCACCCAGTTCTTCACGGAGGTCACGTGCGGCGCCGGGCCGAGTTCCGGCCGCTTGGCCTGCTGCGCGCCCGATACGGGGTCGGCGCCGGATCCGGCTTCCGGTGCGGATCGTGCAATGACCGCCCGCAGCAGATCTACCGTGGCAATCTGGCTGACCAGCTCCTGCGGGGTAGGAGGGACCTGGGGTCCGGCAAGATCGCGGTAGGTCTCAAAATAGGCCAGCGCGGCGACCGGATTGACGTTGAAGGCCCGGCTGATGCTGACCACCGTCGCTTCGGCCACTTTGCCCCGGACGAGCTGCTGGGCCAGGGTGGTGCGCTTGACCTGCGACAGCCTGGAGACGTCGGCCATGCTGGTGTCAGGTGCGATGCCGTGTAGCCAGCGCTGGAACGCTTTGGCGGGGAGTGGCATGGAACGCTCTCTGCTGAACGAATGATTGGCACGATAGTAGCTGCCGCCACTCTCGATTTTACGCAGCCCACAGCTTCAACTATGCTAGTTTCTCGAACCCGCTGGTCCGTACACCCCCCAAGTCCGGACCAGCGGGTTCTTTCATGCCCGCCGGAATTTCTCTGGCCGAAACGGGCAGCGGTGAGAGGATGGACTAATGACTGCAACCCTTGTTGCCAAAGACCTTGCGGGCGGTCATGATCACCGCACTCTCTTCTCAAAGCTTTCCCTGACGGTGGCCCCGGGGGACGTTGTTGGCGTGGTCGGTGCCAACGGAGCCGGCAAATCCACGCTGCTCCGCCTCCTTGCCGGCGTGGATTTGCCGCAGGAAGGGAGCGTGAGCCTCGCCCCGGCAGACGCCTTCGTGGGATGGCTCCCGCAGGAACACGAGCGCATGGCCGGTGAAACCGTGGCTGCCTACATCGCCCGCCGCACCGGCTGCGACCAGGCCACCGCCGAGATGGAAGCCACCGCCGAGGCTCTCGGCGGAGGAGCGCCTGGCGCCGACGATGCGTATTCCCTGGCCTTCGATCGCTGGATGGCTTCCGGTGCCGCTGACCTTGACGAGCGCATTCCGGCCGTCCTCGCCGATCTCGGACTGGACATTGGGCCGGACGCCGAAATGACCGGCCTGTCGGGAGGCCAGGCAGCGCGGGTTGCGCTCGCCGCCCTGCTGCTGAGCCGCTTCGACATCGTACTGCTGGACGAGCCAACGAACGACCTTGACCTCGATGGACTCGCCAAGCTGGAATCGTTCGTCCAGGGGCTCCGCGGCGGCGCGGTGCTCGTCTCGCACGACCGCGAATTCCTGGCCCGATGCGTGACCACCATCGTGGAGTTGGACCTCGCCCAGAATTCCGTGGCGGTGTACGACGGCGGTTACGAGGCGTTCCTCGAGGAGCGCGCCGTCGCCCGCCGGCACGCCCGCGAACGCTATGAGGAATTTTCCTCCACCAAGGCGGACCTGGTGTCCCGGGCGCGGACGCAGCGCGAGTGGAGCTCACAGGGCGTCCGGAACGCGATGAAGAAAAGCCCGGACAATGACAAGATCCGCCGCGCTGCGAGCACAGAGTCATCGGAAAAGCAGGCGCAGAAGGTCCGGCAAATGGAATCGCGCATCGCCCGGCTGGACGTGGTGGAGGAGCCGCGGAAGGAATGGCAGCTCCAGTTCAGCATCGGCCAGGCGCCGCGCTCCAGTTCCGTGGTGGCCACAGTCCGCGACGCGGTGGTCCGGCAGGGAAGTTTCACACTGGGCCCCGTGAACCTGCAGCTCAACGCCGGCGAACGGATTGGCATCACCGGGCCAAACGGCGCGGGCAAGTCCACGCTGCTTCGCCTGCTGCTGGGAATCCAGGAGCCGCATTCCGGTGACGCTTCCAGGGGCGCTTCGGTGGCCGTCGGCGAAATCGACCAGGCCCGCGGCCTGCTGGCCGGCCACCTGAACCTCGGGACCGCCGTCGAAGCCGTGCTGACCGATCAGACGCCGGCAGAGGTCCGCACTCTGCTGGCCAAATTCGGACTCAAGGCGGACCACACGTCCCGCACTGTCGATTCACTCTCACCCGGGGAACGCACCCGCGCCGCCCTGGCTCTCCTGCAGGCCCGCGGCGTAAACCTGCTGGTCCTGGACGAACCCACCAACCACCTGGATTTGCCCGCGATCGAACAGCTGGAGGAGGCGCTGGAAAGCTACGACGGTGCCCTGCTCCTGGTCACCCACGACCGCCGCCTGCTCGAAAACGTCCGGCTCGATGCGCGCTGGAACGTGGACAACGGCGTGGTCACTGAAGTTATGACAGGCAAGATGGAGCACAAACTATGAGCATGGACGGCGTGGCCTGGCGCTCGCTTTACAACATCACCCGCGCCAAGAGCGGTTCCAAGCCGTTCTCCAAGGAGACACTGAAGCGCGTTCTTGGTTTCGCGCGGCCACACCGCGGCAAACTGATTGCCTTCGTGGCCGTGTCCATCGTCATGGCTTTCCTGGCAGTGGCAACGCCGGTCCTCGCCGGCCAGGTCGTCAACGCCATCGTCGCGTCCGCGGGGACGGATGAGGTGATCCGTCTGGCCGGGCTGATCGCCGGGGTTGCCGTTGCTGAAGCCGCGCTGGGAATGGTGAGCCGCTGGCTGTCTTCCACCATCGGGGAAGGTGTCATCGTTGACCTCCGCACCCGGGTGTTCGACCATGTGCAGAAAATGCCCATTGCCTTCTTCACGCGGACCCGCACCGGCGCCCTCGTCAGCAGGCTGAATAACGACGTCATCGGGGCGCAGTCCGCGTTTGCCGGAACGCTGTCCGGCGTGGTCAGCAACGTGGTGGCCCTCATTCTGACCCTCATCGTCATGCTCAACACTTCCTGGCTGGTCACCGTGCTGGCCATGGTCCTGCTTCCCATCTTCCTGATTCCGGCCCGCCGGATGGGCTCCAAGCTGGCCGATCTCCGCCGCGAAGCGGCGGAACACAATGCCGCCATGGGCACCCAGATGACGGAACGATTTTCTGCCCCCGGCGCCACGCTCGTGAAGCTCTTCGGCCGCCCGGCGGACGAATCCCGTGAGTTCGCGCTCCGTGCGGGCCGGGTCCGGGACATCGGTGTGCGGACCGCGATGCTGCAGTTCACCTTCGTGACCGCCCTGACACTGGTGTCGGCGCTTGCGCTGGCCCTCGTCTACGGCCTCGGCGGCTGGCTCGCGATTGAACGCCAGCTCGCACCCGGCGACGTCGTTGTGCTGGCCCTGCTGCTCACCCGCCTTTATGCGCCGCTTACCGCGCTGTCCAACGCCCGCGTGGAAATCATGAGCGCCCTGGTCAGCTTCGAGCGCGTGTTCGAAATCCTGGACCTGAAGCCGCTCATCCAGGAAAAGCCCGACGCCGTTGCCGTCCCCCCTGGGCCTGTGGCCGTGGAGTTCGACGACGTCCGGTTCGCCTACCCGTCCGCGGACAAGGTCTCCCTTGCCTCGCTCGAGGAAGTCTCCACACTGGATACCCGCGGCGGCGAGGAAGTGCTGCACGGCATCAGTTTCCGCGTGGAACCCGGCCAGACCGTGGCGCTCGTGGGCTCGTCAGGGGCCGGAAAATCCACCGTCGCCCAGCTGCTCTCACGGCTGTACGACGTCGACTCCGGCGCCGTGCGGCTCGGCGGCCGTGGTTCCGGAACCGGGCTGGACGTCCGCGACCTCACGTTCGACTCCATGCGGGACACCCTTGGCATGGTCACCCAGGACGGGCACCTGTTCCACGAATCCGTCGCGTCCAACCTGCGGCTGGCCCGGCCCGACGCCACCGAGGAGGACATGTGGGACGTGCTGCGACAGGCACGGCTCGAATACATGATCCGCTCGCTGCCGGACGGGCTGGACACCGTGGTGGGGGAGCGCGGCTACCGCCTCTCCGGCGGCGAACGCCAGCGCCTCACCATCGCCCGGCTGCTGATCGCGCAGCCGCGGGTGGTCATTCTCGACGAAGCGACGGCGGCACTGGACTCCACCAACGAAGCCGCCGTGCAGGCGGCGCTCGGCGCGGCACTCGAGGGGCGTACCGCCGTCGTGATTGCCCACCGGCTTTCCACGATCCGTGCTGCGGACGTGATCCTGGTGGTGGAGGACGGCTCGATTGTGGAGCGCGGAACGCATACGGAACTGCTCGCCGCCGACGGCCGCTACGCAGAGCTGTACCGGACGCAGTTCGCCGAGGCCACCGCAGTGGCCGAGGAAGCGGTCCCAGAGCTCTGACCGTCATCGACGGGCGAGATCTCGGCGCTTAGGCACCGTCAAAGTGCCGAGATCTCACTACTCGGTGACGGTGTCGGCGGACGCCGGTGTCAGCGGACGCCGGGCCAGCGCCGGGAGGACGTGGTCCGTGAGCAGCGGCGCGAGGTCGGCGGGCAGCTCGGCTGCCAGGTCCAGCCAGCGGATTTCGGCGATCTCGGCCGAGGGGTGGGCAACCCAGGTCCCGGGGGCCGTGAATACGGTGGCCTCGATTTCCGTTGCAGCCTCGTTGGCGGCGTCGGCCAGCCAAACACCCATGGGCTTCAGCTCGCGCGGGTCAATGATGATCCCCACTTCTTCCGCGAGCTCCCGGGCGGCGGCCTGCACGGCGGTCTCGCCGGGCTCGGGCTTGCCACCGGGATGCATGTACTTGTCCGTGCCGCGCTTGCGGACGGTGAGGAGCCGGCCGGCGGCGTCATAAACACACACGGCGGAGACAATGATGCGCGGATTCACGCCCTCGAGCCTAGCTCCCCGGCGCCATGCGTTGCGGTGATCCGCCGGAGCACGGACTCCAGCAGCAGGTCCTTGCGGGGGCCCGTGACGTCCCAGACATAGCCGAATTCATCCGGACCGCGCTGCCAGTACGTGACGCGGTAGGTGTCTGGATCGCACCAGTGCTGGTCCTGGCTCGCGTCCGTGGAGAAGCTCATCCGGTGGAACGGCCGGCCGTCGGGGAACGTCATGTCCAGGGCGCCGGGCGACTCCGTCGGCCTGAGGAGGTACTCCCGCGTGGCAGGGCCGGCGAAGATCCCGCCGCCCGAAGCAGGCCAGCGCACGGTGCCCTCTTCATGGAAACGCAGCCCGCCGTCGTCGGCCGTCTCAGAAAAAACCACGACGCCGGTAAAGGTGCCGCGGGTCCCGGCGGCGCGATCAAAAAGCGTCCGCTCCACGGACCAGCGTCCCTCACGGGCGGAGTCCGGAAGCGGAGCACCCAGCAGGTAGGCGCGGAGCCCGGATGTGTGCTGCGCATTCAAGTGCCCTCGATTGGAATCGAACCAACGACACCGGCTTTAGGAGAGCCGTGCTCTATCCACTGAGCTACGAGGGCGGGCGTCCGTCGCAACCGGCACGGGGCCGGCCCGTTCGGACACGCTTACAAGCATACAAGGTGACGGCGCGTACTACGCTCTTGGCATGGCCGCCGCAGCTCACGCCCCGTCCGTCCGGGAAACCTTCCTGCCCGATACCGCCTCGACCAGGCACTACATCGGGGCCTGGGCGGTGCTCAGCGTCGTGCAGTATTTCGTCGCGGAGACCGCAGTGATCGGGGCCTGGGCCGGGCCTGAACCGTACAGCCGGCGGACGGGGCTCATCAGTGACCTGGGGGCTGTCCATTGCGGCATTTACGAGGACCGGAGCATCTGCTCGCCGCTGCACTTCCTCATGAACGCCTCGTTCGTGGTCCAGGGCCTGGGCATGCTGCTGGGCGCGCTCCTGCTGGGTTCGGCGCTCCTGCGGATCGCTGCCCGGCCCGGAGTCCGCGTGGCGGCCAGCCACACCGGCGAGACCCCGTGGTTCGCGGCGGTGGGTGCCCGCGTCCTGACCGGAACGGCCGGCACCGGAACAGTCATTGTGGGTCTTGTGCCCGAGGACCAGGGCTCCGGCTGGCACGTCGCAGGGGCGGTGATGTACTTCAGCGCCGGAGCCCTCGCACTGCTGCTGCTGGGCGGTCTGTGGCTGCGTCAGACCCCGCTGGGGTGGTTCATTTTCGCCTCGGGCGGCGTCTCCGCGGCGGCCGTGGTCACGGCGGGCGTCACCGGCCTTCATGTCCCCGAGCCGGGCACCCTGGAGCGGCTGATGGGCTATCCCATCACCATTGGCCTGGCTGCCGCCGGGCTGGTCATTGCCCAGCGCGTCCGGCGGGAGCGGTCGGTGCGCAGGGCACTGCGGGCCCGTGCCGTCCAAGGGGCTGGGCCCACCTAGGCGGTCTTGGCGCCTTCCTTGGCAGCCCGGCGCCCGAGGAAGACGGCGGCGCCGCCGGCGGCCAGGCTCAGCACCAGCAGCACCCAGCCGGCAACGGTGAGAAATGACGCCAGGGCGACCTGCCCGGCGTCGAGGGTGGGAGCGGACACCATCGCGTCAACGGCCACGTTGGCCCACAGCCTGGCCACCACGAAGAGCAGCGGGAGGGACCACAGTGCCCAACGGAGTGCCTTCTTCGCCACATTCGTGCCGATCAGGAGGAGCCAGGTGAAGCCGAAGATCAGCGGGAACAAGGTGCCCGCGGTCTTGTGGATGTAGTTGAGCTGCCCGCGGGCGTCGCCGTCCAGCGACCTGCGCAGCTGCTCCGCGAAGCCCGGATCAAAGCCGCCGACGAGCGAATCGGGCATCGGCAGGCCGCCTGAAAGCTGGGTGAGCTGGTTCAGCGTGAGCAGGTGAACGTACCAGAACAGGAACAAACTGGCCACCAGGCCGGCGATGAGGATCACGTTGCTGTTGTTCTGCGCCTTCTCCGGCGTGCGGGCCGTGGTGGGGTTGATCACCGGCGGCAGGTGGTGCTGGGGGACTGCGGCCTTTGCGCCGTGCTTCTTGATCCGCTGTGCAGGTGTCTTGGCCATGCGTCCATTATCGCCCGCGGTTCACGACCGCTGCCCGCGTCCACTCCGGCCGGCTGTGCCACCGCCACGTGCCCGGGCCGCCTGTTCCGGGCCGCCTGTTCGGTGCTGCCTGTTCAGTGCTGCCTGTTCAGTGCCGGTGGCCGCCGATAGGCTGGGGACCGTGACAGAACTTGGAAGACACAAGCTGGGTAAACACAGTGCGGCCAACCTGAGCCCCGACCTTGACGATTTTGAGCTGGCATCCGGCCTGGTCCGCGAAGCGGGAATGCTGGCGCTGATGATGCGGCAGGGCGGCCTTGACGCCCAGCGCAAAACCTCGGTTTCCGACGTCGTTACCGCGGCAGACCATGCCGCCGAAGCCTACGTGCTGGAACAGCTGCAGCGCTGCCGGCCCAACGACGGCGTGCTCGGCGAGGAAGGAGCGGCCGTCCGTGGAAGCAGCGGCCTTACCTGGGTCATCGATCCCGTGGACGGCACCTACAACTTCCTGAACGGATCCACGTACTGGTGCTCGGCGATTGCCCTGAAAGATGAATCCGATGTGCTGCTCGGTGCCATCTTCCAGCCGGAGGAGGACAAACTGTGGCTCGGCGGCACGGGCCGCGCGGCCACGCTTAACGGCGCCCCCCTCACCACGTTCCAGCCGGCCGGCGCGGACCGCAGCGCGGCCCCGCTCGCCGACATCGGCGCCGCCACGTACATCCACCCCCGCTGGCTGGCGGACCCCATGTGCGCCATGCCCTGGCATGCTGCCGCCACTTCCGCGGCGACGCTGCGCATGCTCGGGTCCGGCTCCTGCGACCTCGGGCGCGTGGCCGACGGAGAGCTCGGCTGCTGGTTCCAGCACAGCTGCCCGGAGTGGGACTGGCTTCCGGGGAAAGCGATTGTGCTCGCCGCCGGCGGCGCCGCCGGAAGCGTCTCCGTGAACGGCCTTGAGTGGTTCATGGCAGGGGGCGCGACGGCGGTACACCAGTTGCGTGCGGCTCTTGAGTCAGGCTCTGTGGACTAGCTTTTGCGGCGCGGCCCCGCTTCTCGGGGACGGGCTTTTCAGGGACAAGCGTTGCGATGCCGGATCCGGCGTCATCCACAGGCCGGAAATCAGTGTCAGCCCCACCGCCTAGACTTGTAGTCACCATGGATATGTTGTTTGACCCGTACGCTGACGGACCGTTCAAGGCAGGCGCGCAGGCGGCCGCCCTCACCAAGTCGCGCCCTGAATCCGGGCTGTCGCCGGCCGACTTCGGCGGCGGGGGCCCCCGCCGGGCGGAGCCTTCCGGAGGCCCGGCGGGTGACTGGGCGCGGCCCCAGCTGCCGGACGCCGGCGCCCTGCTGCAGGGGCTGAACCCGCAGCAGGAAGAGGCCGTCAAACACGCCGGCGGCGCTTTGCTGATCGTGGCTGGCGCTGGCTCAGGCAAGACCCGCGTCCTCAGTAACCGGATTGCCTACCTGATTGCCACCAAGCGCGCCCACCACGGCGAGATCCTCGCCATCACCTTCACCAACAAGGCCGCCGCCGAAATGCGGGAACGCATCCAAGCGCTGGTGGGCGGCCGGGCCAAGATCATGTGGATCTCTACCTTCCACTCGTCCTGCGTGCGCATCCTCCGGCAGGAAGCCGCCAACGTCGGGCTCAAGTCCAATTTCTCCATCTATGACTCCGCGGATTCCCTGCGGCTCGTCACGCAGGTGTCCAAAGCCTTGGACCTGGACCCCAAGAAGTTCGCCCCCAAGGCCATCCAGCACAAGATCTCAGCGCTCAAGAACGAGCTGATCGACGCTGACGCCTATGCGTCCTCGGCGAACCACAACGATCCCTTCGAGCAGGCCGTGGCGGATGTCTTCAAGGGCTACACCCAGCGTCTGCGCCAGGCCAACGCCATGGACTTCGACGACCTCATCGCCGAGACCGTCTACATGTTCAGGGCGTTCCCGGCGCTGGCTGATTCCTACCGGCGACGCTTCCGGCACGTGCTGGTAGACGAATACCAGGACACCAACCACGCGCAGTACGCGCTGGTCCGGGAAATCGTGGGTGAGGGGCCGGGAGCGGCCGAGCTCACCGTTGTGGGCGATTCCGATCAGTCCATCTACGCCTTCCGCGGGGCCGACATCCGCAACATCGTGGAGTTCGAGAAGGACTACCCCGACGCCCGCACCATCAAGCTCGAACAAAACTACCGCTCCACCCAGAACATCCTGAGCGCCGCAAACTCCGTCATCTCCCGCAATCCGAACCGGCCCGAGAAGCGCCTGTGGACGGCGGAGGGCGAGGGCCACAAGATCATCGGCTACGTGGGTGAAAACGAACACGACGAAGCCCAGTTCATCGCCAAGGAGATTGACCGGCTGCAGGACGAGGACAACCTCCGCCCCGGGGACGTCGCCATCTTCTACCGCACCAACGCCCAGTCGCGGTCCATCGAGGACGTCCTGGTGCGGGTGGGCCTGCCCTACAAGGTGGTGGGCGGCACGCGGTTCTACGAGCGCAAGGAAATCAAGGACGCCCTCGCCTACCTGCGCGTGCTGGTCAACCCGGACGACGACGTCAACCTCCGGCGCGTCCTTAACGAACCGAAGCGCGGGATCGGCGACCGTGCCGAGGGCGCCGTGGCTGCTCTCGCGGAACGCGAACGGACTTCCTTCATGGCGGCGGCCCGGCGCGCCGACCAGGCGCCCGGCATGGCCACCCGCTCGGTGAACGCCGTGCTCGGCTTCGTGAAGCTCCTCGACGACCTCGCCGAGGTCGCCGCCGGGTCCGGCGCCGCGGCGGCACTGGAAGCCGTGCTTGAACAGACCGGCTATCTCGCCGGGCTGCGCTCCAGCACCGATCCGCAGGACGAATCCCGGGTGGAGAACCTCGCGGAACTCGTCGCCGTCGTGCGGGAATACGAACAGGAGAATCCGGAGGGCTCCTTGGGCGCCTTCCTGGAGCAGGTCTCGCTCGTGGCGGATGCCGACCAGATTCCAGACGCCCCAGGGGCAGACATCGATGCCGCAGTTGCCGAGGCCAAGCGGCTGGGTGTCGTCACCCTGATGACGCTGCACACGGCCAAGGGCCTCGAATTCCCCGTGGTGTTCCTGACCGGCATGGAGCACGGACTCTTCCCCCACCAGCGCTCCGCCACCGACCCCAAGGAACTGGCCGAGGAGCGCCGGCTGGCCTATGTGGGTCTGACGCGTGCCCGGAAGCGGCTGTACGTCACCCGCTCCGAGGTGCGGAGCATGTGGGGCCAAAGCCAGTACAACCCCGCCAGCCAGTTCCTG
This sequence comes from Arthrobacter sp. 10L430, assembly GCF_056395245.1. NCBI lineage: Bacteria > Bacillati > Actinomycetota > Actinomycetes > Micrococcales > Micrococcaceae > Arthrobacter > Arthrobacter sp. 10L430. The sequence goes on from NZ_JBFTJD010000029.1 coordinate 70,804, forward strand.
GAAGAGATCCCCTCGGAGCTCGTCGAATGGAAACGCGAGGGCACCAGCAGGCAGACCGGCGGCTGGGGGAGCGGCGCATCCATCGGTTCCAGCCGGTATGGCGGATCGTTCTGGGGAGCAGGGACGGCCCGCGGCGCCAAGGCAGACGCCTCGGCAGGCTTCAACGCGGACGTTCCCGCCGCCGTCGCGAAGAACCGGGTACAGCCGCAAAAGGAAGTTGTAGCAGTCAGCGTGGGCGACAAAGTCAACCACACCAGCTTCGGTAACGGGACTGTTCTGGCAGTGGAAGGTGCGGGGGACAAGACTGTGGCGAAGGTGAAGTTCGACGTCGGCGAGAAACGGCTGCTGCTGCGCTACGCGCCGCTGACCAAGCTCGACGCCTGACCGTGGCGGGCCGCCTCGCCATGCCGTCGGGCAGGATCCCCGCGCTCCGCCGGATGGTGCGGCGGCAGCTAGCCCGCCGGATGGCATCCGGGATCGCGGCCCTCGCGCTACTGGCGGCCACAGGCTGTTCCGTCGCGGTGCCGGATCCCGGGTACACGCCGCCGCCTCCTCCGGCGGCCCTCGAACAGCTGAAGCGGGCCCCGCTGGCCGACGCCGCCGGGTTCACCGCAGGTGAGGACGCCCTGGCCTTCGTTTCCGCCGACCGGAACGTGGTGTGCGCCCTGACGTCTGCCCGCGGCGCCCACCTCAACCTCCCGTACGAACCGAACAGTTTCAATGACCCTGCCACCAGGAAACTGGACACCGTTCCGGTGGCACATTGCGAACTGGCCTTCTATCCCACACCGGAAGCCCGGGATGTCAGGGATGACTGCACGGGGACAGGCCTGGGGTACCTTGGCGGAGCGGCCCTGCTCACCCCTGACCGGGCCACTTACGGCGAGTGCCGGTCCGGCGTCACCGAGATGGAATCCGAATACGGCCCCAAGGGCAGCCGGGACGGGGTGATCGCCAAGCTGCCTGTCCTGCCCGACGGCGGAAACCTCGAACGCAACGGTCTGCGGTGCTCTTCGTACAACAACGGGGTGGCCTGCGGCAACGTCTCCGGCGGCGTTGCTTTCTTCGTCAGCCGCGATCATTACGAACTCATCTCGGACGCGGGCAAAAAGGCCTCCGCCGCACCGTCCAACGCCCCAAAATCCCCGTAATCATGCGGTTTTTCTACGGTCAATAGAATAGTGTCCTTACTCACATAACAGGTACTCTGGAACGGGCCTGTCCCCATGAAGGACTAGAGTTCCGAGAGGAGCATTGCGCCGCGTGGCTCGTTTCCGGACCTGCCGCAGGCGCGTTTATTCCGCAGCCCGGTCCACATCTGTGGTGTTTTCCGGCTGTACAGAAACTACTTCGACGTAGAAGAGGACACTAAACCGTGGACCTGTTTGAATATCAGGCGCGCGATATGTTCGAGGCGCACGGTGTACCCGTGCTTGCTGGCATCGTGGCGCATACCCCTGAAGAAGCAAAGGCAGCTGCCGAGAAGATCGGCGGCGTAACTGTCGTAAAGGCGCAGGTCAAGGCCGGTGGCCGCGGCAAAGCCGGCGGCGTCAAGGTCGCCAAGACCGCCGACGAGGCGTTTGAACACTCCACCAACATCCTCGGCATGGACATCAAGGGCCACACCGTCCACCGGGTCATGATTGCCCAGGGCGCGGACATCGCCGAGGAATACTACTTCTCCGTCCTCCTGGACCGGGCGAACCGCAACTACCTGGCCATGTGCTCGGTTGAAGGCGGCATGGAAATCGAGCAGCTCGCCGTTGAGCGGCCCGAGGCCCTTGCCAAGATCGCGATCGACCCGGCCGTAGGCATCGACCAGGCCAAGGCCGACGAAATCGTCGCCGCTGCAGGCTTCGCCGAGGAACTGCGCAGCAAGGTCGCCGGCGTCATCCTGAAGCTCTGGGACGTTTTCAAGAAGGAAGACGCCACTCTCGTGGAGGTCAACCCGCTGGTCCTGACCGGCGCAGGCGACATTGTCGCCCTCGACGGCAAGGTATCCCTTGACGAGAACGCCGACTTCCGCCACCCGAAGCACGCCGCCCTTGAAGACAAGGACGCTGCCGATCCGCTCGAGGCCAAGGCCAAGGCGCAGGACCTCAACTACGTCAAGCTCGACGGCGAAGTTGGCATCATCGGAAACGGCGCGGGCCTCGTCATGTCTACCCTCGACGTGGTCGCGTACGCCGGTGAGAACCACGGCAACGTCAAGCCCGCCAACTTCCTGGATATCGGCGGTGGAGCTTCCGCCGAGGTCATGGCTGCCGGCCTTGACGTCATCCTGGGCGACGAGCAGGTCAAGGCCGTGTTCGTAAACGTCTTCGGCGGCATCACCGCCTGTGACGCGGTGGCCAAGGGCATCGTGGGCGCACTGGCCGAACTGGGCCACTCCGCCAACAAGCCGCTGGTTGTCCGCCTCGACGGCAACAACGTTGAAGAAGGCCGCCGCATCCTGGCCGAGGCCAACCACCCGCTGGTTACCCTGGCCGCCACCATGGACGAGGGCGCCGACAAGGCCGCCGAGCTCGCCAACGCAGCCCGCTGATCGAGCCTGTCGAGATCTAGGAAAGAAAACATGTCTATTTATCTGAACAAGGACTCCAAGGTCATCGTCCAGGGCATCACCGGCGGCGAAGGCACCAAGCACACCGCCCTCATGCTCAAGGCAGGCACCAACATTGTTGGCGGCGTCAACGCCCGCAAGGCCGGCACCACCGTGCTGCACGGCGACAACGAGATCACTGTCTTCGGCACCGTCAAGGAAGCCATGGCGGAGACCGGCGCTGACGTCTCCATCGTCTTCGTCCCGCCGGCATTCACCAAGAACGCCGTTGTTGAAGCCATCGAGGCCGGCATCGGCTTGGTCGTTGTCATCACCGAAGGTGTTCCGGTCCAGGACTCCGCGGAGTTCTGGGCGCTGGCACAGTCCAAGATGGACGCCGACGGCAACCAGGTCACCCGCATCATCGGACCGAACTGCCCCGGCATCATCACCCCGGGTGAAGCCCTCGTCGGCATCACCCCGGCGAACATCACCGGCAAGGGCCCCATCGGCCTGGTATCCAAGTCCGGCACCCTGACCTACCAGATGATGTACGAACTGCGCGACCTTGGCTTCTCCACCGCCATCGGCATCGGCGGCGACCCTGTCATCGGCACCACGCACATCGACGCCCTGGCAGCGTTCGAAGCTGACCCGGAGACCAAGGCGATCGTCATGATCGGCGAAATCGGCGGCGACGCCGAAGAGCGTGCTGCGGACTTCATCAAGGCCAACGTCACCAAGCCGGTTGTCGGCTACGTGGCAGGCTTCACCGCGCCGGAAGGCAAGACCATGGGCCACGCAGGCGCCATCGTCTCCGGTTCGGCCGGTACCGCACAGGCCAAGAAGGAAGCCCTCGAGGCTGCCGGCGTGAAGGTCGGCAAGACGCCGTCCGAGACCGCGAAACTGCTGCGCGAAGTCTACGCAACGCTGTAACCCAGCCTCAAAACAGCGCGGGGTCACTCCCGGCCCAATCCACCCCCGGATTGGGCTGGGAGTGACCCCGCGTTTTTTTGTTTAAGGACTACCTCTTGCGCGGCAACGGGGCCGGGTCTACGCTGGTTAACAACCGATAGGTTGATCAACTAATACGTTGATTACATTCAGGAAGAACCAGGCAAGAGAAGCAAAGGCAGTGACAGTGGACACGGGCAGTGACGACGACCTCCTCGACTTGGCCTTCCTGGCCCTGTCCGATCCGGTCCGCCGCCGCCTCATCTCCCGGCTCAGCAAGGGCCCCGCCACCGTCAATGAACTAGCCGAACCCTTCGCGATCACCAAGCAGGCGATCTCGAAGCACATCCAGGTCCTCGAGCAGGCGCAGCTGGTAACGCGTACCCGTGATGCCCAGCGCCGGCCCGTTCACCTGAACCCCGCACGGCTCGAAGCGCTCACCGCGTGGATTGACCAGTACCGGTTGGTCCGTGAGGCGCAGTTCCGCAGCCTCGACGCCGTGCTCCGCACCAATGCCGCGCCAAGCGGCACCAGTCAAAAGGACAGACAATGAGCAACGCGCTTAAACTCACCGTCCCGGACGGCGTCCCGTTCATCGATTACGAGCGGGAGTTCAACTTCCCGGTCGCTGATGTGTTCCGCGCCCACAAGGAGCCGGAGCTGATCACCCAGTGGCTGGGCCCGCGCGGCACCAACGTGGACATCGACCACTATGACTTCCGCTCCGGCGGCAGCTACCTGTACAACCACACCGGCCCCGACGGGGTGTCTTACGAGTTCAGCGGCATCTTCCATACAGTCCGCGAGAACGACTTCGCCATCCAGACCTTCGAGTTCAGCGGCTACCCGGACGTAGTCAGCATCGAATTCATGAATTTCGAGGACCTCGGCGGCGGCCGCTGCCGGCTGAGGGGTCATTCTGTCTATCCCACCCAGGAGGCGCGCGACGGCATGGCCCAGTCCGGCATGGAGGGCGGCTTGAGCGACGGTTATGAACGGCTGGAGGAGCTGCTCGCCAAGTAATCCCGCTTGCCCGATCCACCAAAAGTGCGACGCCGGGCGGTCACCTTTACGGAGAAGGTGACCGCCCGGCGTCGTACTTCTTTCTGCGGCAGGTTTCTGCGCATCCGGGCGGGGGCGCGGTGTGACGGACGGCTCATGCCCTGTTCCTTGTCGAATAACTTTGATAGTATGTCAGGACAAACTATCAAGGGAGCACAAGTGCCACTCGTGCGCATCGATGTCAATGCGGGCCGCAGCCCCGAAGAACTGCAGCAACTCAGCCGGGGGATCCATGACGCCATTCTGGCTGAGTATGGCATTCCGGAGCGTGACTACTTCCATATCGTGACCGAACATCCTGCGGGCCAGATTGTCGCCCAGGACGCCGGGCTCGGTTTTGAGCGGACCCCGGAAGTGGTCATGATCCAGATCTTCACGCAGGCCGGCCGCAGCCAGGAAGCCAAGCAGGCCCTTTTTGCGGCGGTGGCAGCAAAACTGGGGAACCTTGGGGTTGCCGGCGAGAACGTCTTTATCGGTTATGTGGAAAATGCAGCGGGGGACTGGTCGTTCGGATTTGGCCGCGCCCAGTACGTCACCGGTGAGTTGGCGGTCCCCCGGAAGTAGCATCATCCGTCGCCTGCGTGGGCCTCAACTGCCCATGCTTGACGCCGGGCATGTCCAATGTTTTGGGCCTCCAAATGCAGGTTGTAAATATGTCAGTACAAACCTTTGACAGGACATTAATTCTAGGGCAAAGTAGGTGATGTGGTCCCGCTCACGGGGGCCGCGACGCACCGGAGCCCTGGCTGTTCGGCTGCTTAGGTACAGAGTTTAAACAGAAAGGTCCGCGATCACCGTGACCCACGAACTGCTTACGATCGGGCGCATCAGCGTTGATATCTACCCGAACGACATTGGGGTGGACCTGGAGGACGTGACGTCCTTCGGCAAATACCTCGGTGGCTCCCCGTCCAACGTGGCCGTAGCCGCCGCCCGCCACGGCCGCCGCGCTGCCGTCATCACACGGACCGGCGACGACGCCTTCGGGACCTATCTGCACCGGGAACTGCGCAAGTTCGGCGTGGACGATTCCTTTGTCACGCCCGTGCGGGAATGGCCGACTGCGGTGACGTTCTGCGCGATCAAGCCGCCGGAAGATTTCCCGCTGTACTTCTACGGCCGTTTTCCCACGGCCCCCGACCTGCAGATCAAAGCCGAAGAGCTGGACCTGGACGCCATCCGGGACGCACGGATCTTCTGGTCCACCGTCACCGGCCTGTGCCAGGAACCCAGCCGCGGGGCTCACCTCAAGGCCCACGAAGCACGGCCCCGCACGGGACTGAAGGACGGCCAGTACACCGTCCTGGATCTCGACTACCGGCCCATGTTTTGGGCGTCCGAGGAAGAAGCCCGCGCCGAAGTGGCCAAGGTCCTCCCGCACGTCACGGTCGCGATCGGCAACGACAAGGAATGTGCCGTGGCGGTGGGCGAGGGAACCCCGGACGAACAGGCCGACCGGCTCCTGGACGCCGGCGTTGAAATCGCCGTCGTCAAGCTCGGGCCCGAAGGCGTCATGGCCAAGACCCGCACCGAACGCGTCGTCTCCGCCCCCGTGCCGGTGGAGACCGTCAACGGCCTGGGTGCCGGAGACTCCTTCGGCGGAGCGTTCTGCCACGGACTGCTGTCCGGCTGGCCGCTGGCCCAGGTCCTCGACTACGCGAACGCCGCCGGCGCGCTGGTGGCCTCCCGGCTCTCCTGCGCCGACGCGATGCCGACGCCGGACGAGGTCACCTCGCTGCTGGCCGAACGCGGCCGCCTTGTCCCCGGGCAGTTTGCCACCGAAGGAGCAGCACTGTGACCCTCAACGTCTCCCGGACAAGCCCGGGTGCCCCAAACTCCGCACCATTCACCGCCGACGTGGACGACGATCCCCGCCGTTACGCGCACCTGAGCACCATCCGCCTGGAGGATCCGGACGCGATTGCGAGGGCCGCGAACGCCCGGCGCCGCCACCCGGGCCTCAAGTACGGCCGGCAGAACTTCATTGTCGCCGCCGACCACCCCGCCCGCGGCGCCCTCGCGGTGGGCAGCGATCCCGTGGCCATGGCGGACCGCCGGCAGCTGTTGGACCGCCTGCAGATTGCGCTCGCCAACCCTGATGTGGACGGGGTGCTCGCCTCGCCGGACATCATGGATGACCTGCTTCTGCTCGGAGCACTCGAGGGCAAGCTGGTTTTCGGTTCGATGAACCGCGGCGGACTCGCCGGCCTGGTGAACGAATTCGATGACCGGTTCACCGGCCACACTGCCGCTGCACTGGAGGCACTGGGTGCCGACGGCGGCAAGATGCTCACGCGCATCTGCCTCGGCGACCCGGACACCGTCTCAATGCTGGAAGCGACGGCCAAGGCCATCGATTCGCTTGCCGAACGGAGGCTGATCGCGATGGTGGAGCCCTTCCTGTCCGTCCGCGAAAACGGCAAAGTCCGCAACGACCTCTCCACCAACGCCGTCATCAAATCCATCGCCATCGCCGAGGGCCTGGGCTCCACCAGCGCGTACACCTGGATGAAGCTTCCCGTCGTGGCCGAGATGGAGCGCGTCATGGCCGCCACCACCATGCCCACAGTGCTCCTGGGCGGAGATCCGGAAGGCACCCAGGACGAAGTCTTCGCCACCTGGCAAGCTGCACTGGCCCTCCCCGGCGTGCAGGGCCTTACCGTCGGCCGCACGCTCCTGTATCCGCAGGACGGCGATGTTGCCGGCGCCGTGGCCACCGCCGCCTCCCTCCTTAACCACACCGCAGAAGTATCGGAGTAACTTCCCATGGGGACGAGAACAGCAGCAGGAACACGCAGAATGACGGTCGCCCAGGCTGTCGTCGAATACCTGTCCAGGCAGTACACCGTGGACACGGTCGGCGGCCAGGACTACCGCGAACGGCTGATCCCCGGCACGTTCGGCATCTTCGGGCACGGCAATGTTGCCGGCGTCGGGCAGGCCCTGAAGCAGTACCAGCAGCTCGATCCGACGATCATGCCCTACTACCAGGGCCGCAACGAACAGGCACAGGCGCATCAGGCCGTGGGCTATGCGCGCCACACCCGGCGCCGCCAGACGTTCGCCATCAGCACCTCGATCGGCCCGGGTTCCTCCAACCTCCTGACCGGCGCGGCACTGGCCACCACCAACCGCCTGCCCGTGCTGCTGCTGCCCAGCGACACCTTTGCCACGCGCGCCGCGGACCCCGTGCTGCAGCAACTCGAGCAGCCCTACGCCTACGACATCACTGTCAATGACGCGTTCCGGCCGCTGTCCAAGTTCTTCGACCGTGTCTCCCGGCCAGAGCAGCTCTTCTCCGCGTTCCACAACGGCCTGCGTGTCCTGACGGATCCGGCCGAAACCGGTGCGGTGACCATCTCGCTCCCGCAGGATGTCCAGGCCGAAGCCTTCGACGTGCCCGAGGAGTTCCTGGCGGAACGCGAGTGGCGGATCCGCCGCCCCGACGCCGACGACGAGGACATCCGCCGTGCCGCCGAAGCCATCCGGGCCGCGAAGCGCCCGCTCATCATCGCCGGCGGCGGCGTCCTCTACGCCTACGCCAACGATGAACTCGCGAAGTTCGTCGAGCTGACGGGCATCCCGGTGGGCAACACGCAGGCCGGCGTCGGCGTCTTGCCCTGGGACCACAAGTTCTCGCTCGGCGCGATCGGCTCCACCGGCACGACGGCGGCCAACGCCATCGCCGCCGAGGCGGACCTGATCATCGGCATCGGCACCCGCTACGAGGACTTCACCACCGCATCCCGGACCGCGTTCCAGAACCCGGACGTGAAGTTCATCAACATCAACGTCGCACCCATCGATGCTTACAAGCACGGCACCTCGCTGCCGATCGTGGCCGACGCCCGGAAGGCCCTGGTCAAGCTCAACCAGGCCCTGGGTGGCTACCGCGTGGGCGCAGACCTGGAACAGCAGGTCGCGGCGGAAAAGAAGCGCTGGGACTCCACCGTGGATGAAGCCTTCGATACCCGGTTCACGCCGCTGCCAGCCCAGAACGAGATCATCGGCGCCACCAGCCGCGCCATGGACGCCCAAGACGTGGTCATCTGCGCCGCGGGATCCCTGCCCGGGGACCTGCACAAGATGTGGCGCGTCCGCGACCCGTTCGGCTACCACGTCGAATACGCCTACTCCTGCATGGGCTACGAAATCCCCGGCGGACTCGGCGTCAAGCGCGCGGCCCTGGCCGAGGCCGCGCAGGGCGGGGCACAGCGCGACGTCGTGGTCATGGTGGGGGACGGCTCCTACCTGATGATGCACACCGAACTGGTCACCGCCGTCGCCGAACGCATCAAACTGATCGTGGTCCTCATCCAGAACCACGGCTACGCCTCGATCGGATCCCTCTCCGAATCACTCGGTTCTCAGCGCTTCGGCACTCAGTACCGGGCCCTGAACGAGGAGCAGCACAGCTTCGACGAAGGCGAAACCCTCCCGGTGGACCTGGCCCTGAACGCCGAAAGCCTCGGCGTGAAGGTGATCCGGATCGAACCGGGCGAGAAGGTCATCGCCGAACTCGAACAGGCCATCCGCGACGCCAAGGCAGCACCGGAGCGCGGCGGACCCATCCTGATCCACGTCGAATCCGACCCCCTGCTGGACGCTCCGAGTTCCGAATCGTGGTGGGACGTTCCCGTCTCCCAGGTCTCCGACCTCGATTCCACCCAGCAGGCCTTCAAGACCTACACCGACCACAAGAACCGCCAGCGCAAGCTACTTGGCTGAACTTCGCGAACAACAGCACCCTTCGACCACTCAAGGAAGAGCCCCATGACTGCCATTACTGACCAAAGCACCACCACCATCGGCCACTTCATCAACGGCGCCGAGACCGCCGGTGAAGGCGACCGCAGCCAGCCCGTGTACAACCCGGCCACCGGCGCCGTGTCCGCGGAGCTGCGGCTGGCCAACCGGGCGGACCTGGATGCCACCGTCGCTGCGGCCCGCAAGGCTGCCGACTCCTGGGGTGACATTTCCCTGGCCAAGCGCACCGGGGTGCTGTTCAAGTTCCGCGA
>NZ_JBFTJD010000030.1:0-46708 GCF_056395245.1 Arthrobacter sp. 10L430
CTGGCGATCCACAACTACGGCATCCAGGAGTACATGCAGCACTCGGACGCCACCAACACGGTGTTCGAGCAGTCCATGACGTTCACCGACGGGTACCTGCACCCGGGCGACAAGCCCGGCATCGGCGTCGAATTCAACGAGGAAGCCGCSGCSRCCTACCCGTACCAGCAGGCCTACCTGCCCTACAACCGCCTGGTCGACGGCACCGTCCATGACTGGTGAGGCACCACTCGTGAGGCACGACTCGTGACTGCTTGAGCCGCAGGCGGCGTGCCGCCTGCGGCTCAGGCAGTGATGTCAAGCAGTGGTGTCAGGCAACGAGGTCAGGCAATGAGGTCAGGCAATCGGCCGGACCTCGTAGCCATCGGCCTTGCTGATCAGCTGCCGGCCGTGGTTGCCGTCAAAACGCAGCCACATGACCGAGGAATCCCACGTGGCGTCTTCCACCTCGGCGGTGCGGACGTGCTGGCCGCCGCGCCGCAGTTCGACCGTGCGGCCCACCAGCAGGGTCCAGTCGTTGTCTGCCTCGGCCATGGTTTCCTTCCTGTCCGTCCCGGCTGCACGCCATCCGACGGTGCCGCGGGATTCAGGGCTTCTCAGCAGCGCTTGCCGGGTGAGCCACGGCAGCCACAGAGACTGGTGTCTTGGCCGCTGGCTTGGTCTCCTCGACACCGGCGGGCGGGGTTGTCTTCCATTTGAACCGCTTGCCGAGGGTGGATCCGCCGCCGGCGCTGCGGTTCTTGTTGAAGATGTCGAAGCCGACGGCGAGCAGCAGCACCAGGCCCTTGATCAGTTGCTGGTAGTCGGTGCCCAGGCCCAGGATGGACATGCCGTTGTTAAGCACGCCCATGATGAGGCCGCCGACCATTGCTCCGGCCACGGTGCCGATTCCGCCCTGGACGGCGGCGCCGCCGATGAAGGCCGCGGCGATGGAGTCCAGTTCGAAGCCGGTACCGCCGGCCGGCTGGGCGGAGTTCAGCCGGGCCGTGAATACGAGGCCGGCCAGGGCGGCCAGCACGCCCATGTTCACGAAGAGCCGGAAGGTGACGGCCTTGGTCTTGATGCCCGAGAGCTCGGCGGCGTGGAGGTTGCCGCCGATGGCGTAGGTGTGCCGGCCGAAGATGCTGTTGCTCATGAGCGCGGAATAGACGATGACGAGGACGGCCAGGACGATCAGCACGATCGGGGTGCCGCGGTAGCTCGCGAGCAGGAACGTGATGGTGAGCATCAGCAGCGCGATGAAGACTGTCTTGATGGCGAACCAGGCCATGGGTTCGTTTTCGAGGTTGAACTTCCGGCGGACGCGGCGCTCCTTGATGGACTGAATCAGCAGAGCGGCCGTGGCTCCGACACCGAGGATGACTGTCAGCCACTCCAGTACTGAGGTGCCGCCTGAGATGTCCGGGAGGAAGCCTCCGCCCAGGGCGCGGAGCTCGGCCGGGAACGGGGTGATCTGCTGGTTCTTGAGCGTGATCAGGGTCAGGCCGCGGAAGATGAGCATGCCGGCCAGGGTGACGATGAAGGCCGGTATGCCCACGTAGGCGATCCAGTATCCCTGCCAGGCTCCCACGAGGGCGCCGACGAGCAGGCAGGCCGGGATCGCGGCCCACCAGGCCCAGCCCCAGTGGACGATCATCACGCCGGCGACGGCGCCGATGAAACCCGCGATGGATCCGACGGAGAGGTCGATGTGGCCCGCGATGATGACCATCACCATGCCGATGGCAAGGATCAGGATGTAGCTGTTCTGGACCACGAGGTTGGTGACGTTTTGCGGCTCGAGCAGGATGCCGTTGGTCAGGACCTGGAACAGCAGGACGATCAGGATCAGGGCGACGAAGATGCCGACCTGGCGGAGGCGGCTTGCCAGGAAGCCCATGGATTCTCGGAGGGCGGACATGGTCGTTATTCCTTCTCTTGGGTCATGTAGTGCATGAGTGTTTCCTGGGATGCTTCGGCAATCGGGACTTCGCCCGTGATGTGCCCGGCGGACAGGGTGTAGATCCTGTCGCAGATGCCCAGGAGTTCGGGGAGCTCGGAGGAGATCACGATGACGGCTTTCCCTTCGGCGGCGAGTCCGGCGATGATCGAATAGATCTCGAACTTGGCGCCCACATCGATGCCCCGTGTCGGCTCATCGAGGATCAGCACATCGGGGTCGGAGAACATCCATTTGCTCAGCACGACTTTCTGCTGGTTGCCGCCGGAGAGTTTTCCGGTGATGGCAGCCACCGAGGGCGCCTTGATGTTCATGCTCTTCCGGTACCGGTTGGCTACGACGGTCTCTTCGTTCCTGTCCACCCAGCCCTTCTTGGCGAGCTTGCCCAGCGCCGCCATCGAGATGTTGCGCTTGATGTCCTCGATGAGGTTCAGCCCGTAGTGCTTGCGGTCCTCCGTGGCATAGGCGATGCCGTGCCGGATGGCGTCAGACACGGTGGAGGTGTTGATCTCCTCGCCATACTTGAATACCCGGCCGGAGGTGGCCCGGCCATAGGTACGCCCGAAAACGCTCATGGCCAGTTCAGTCCGTCCGGCGCCCATGAGCCCGGCCAGGCCGACGACTTCACCCTTGCGGACGTTCAGGCTGGCGTTGTGGACCACGGTGCGGCTGTGGTCCTGCGGGTGCTGGACCGTCCAGTCCTCGATCCGGAGGACTTCCTCGCCGATCGTCGGCGTGCGCTCCGGGTAGAGGCTTTCCAGGTCGCGGCCCACCATGCCTCGGATGATCCGTTCTTGAGTGATCTGTCCCTGGTCCAGGCGCAGGGTCTCGATCGTCTTGCCGTCGCGGATGATGGTGACGGCGTCGGCGACCTTGCGGATCTCGTTGAGCTTGTGGCTGATGATGATGCTGGTGACGCCCTGGCCCTTCAGGTGCAGGATGAGGTCCAGCAGGTGCCCCGAGTCCTCGTCGTTCAGCGCCGCCGTGGGCTCGTCCAGGATCAGCAGCTTCACTTCTTTGGACAGCGCCTTGGCGATCTCCACGAGCTGCTGCTTTCCGACGCTGATGTGCTGGATCGGGGTTACGGGGTTTTCGCTGAGCCCGACGCGGGCCAGGAGCTTGGCCGCTTCCAGGTTGGTCTGGCGCCAGTCCACCCACCCCCGGGAGGCGATTTCGTTTCCGAGGAAGATGTTCTCGGCAATGGACAGGTACGGGCTGAGGGCCAGTTCCTGGTGGATGATGACGATCCCGCGCTTTTCGCTGTCGCTGATGGTGGAAAAGTCGCACGGCTCGTTTTCGAAGAGGATGTCGCCGTCGAAGGTGTTGTGCGGATAGACGCCGGAGAGCACCTTCATGAGGGTTGATTTTCCGGCCCCGTTTTCACCGCAGATCGCGTGGACCTCGCCGCGGTTCACGTTCAGAGTGACGTCCTGGAGGGCTTTTACGCCGGGGAAGGTCTTGGTGATTCCCCGCATTTGAAGAATGGGTACGTTCATGGTCAATTCCTGCTGACTGTTCGAGAGCCGGACTCCTGCGGATGCGGGGCCCCGTTCGGATGCGGCCTGGCCGAAGTCAGGCCGCACCCGGCACGGTGGCTACTTGATGTCAGCGTCCGTGTAGTAACCGGAGTCGATAAGTTCCTGCTTGTAGTTGTCCTTGGTGACGATCACGGACTTGAGCAGGTAGGCCGGGACCACCTTGACCTTGTTGTTGTAGGTCTTGGTGTCGTTGGTTTCGGCTTCCTGGCCCTTGAGGACGGCGTCGACCATCTTCACGGCCTGTTCACCGAGCTTGCGGGTGTCCTTGAAGATCGTCGAGTACTGCTCCCCGGCGACGATGGACTTGACCGAGCCCTTCTCCGCGTCCTGGCCGGTCACGACCGGCAGGGCGCCCTTGGAGTAGCCGCCGGTGCTGGTCAGTGCCGAGATGATGCCGATCGACAGGCCGTCATAGGGCGACAGCACGCCGTCGAGCTTCTTGCCCGAACCATACGCGGCCGTGAGGATGTCCTCCATGCGCTTCTGGGCCGTTGCAGCCTGCCAGCGCAGGATCGCGGCCTGCTCGAACTTGGTCTGGCCGCTGGGCACCTTAAGGGTGCCGGCATCCAGGAACGGCTTCAGGGTGTCCATCGCGCCGGTCCAGAAGAAGTTGGCGTTGTTGTCATCCGGGCTGCCGGCGAACAGCTCCACGTTGAACGGACCCTTGCCGGCCACCTTCTTGCCGGAAGCATCCACCAGGCCCAGGCCCGTGAGCAGCGACGTGGCCTGCTGGACACCGACCTCGTAGTTGTCGAAGGTGGTGTAGTAGTCCACGTTCGGCGAGCCGTTGATCAGCCGGTCATAGGCGATGACCTTGACGTTCTGTTCCTTGGCCTTGGCCAGGACATCGGTCAGCGTGGTGCCGTCAATGGCAGCGATGATCAGCGACTTAGCACCCTTGGTCAGCATGTTCTCAATCTGCGAAACCTGCGTCGGGATGTCGTCGTTTGCGTACTGAAGGTCAGTCTTGTAACCGAGCTTGGCCAGCGAATCGCTGACATTCTTGCCGTCATTGATCCACCGCTCCGAGGTCTGGGTCGGCATCGAAATGCCCACCAGGGACCCCGCCGCATCAGTGCTGGCGGCGGGAGCGGCGGTTCCGGGCCGGCTGCCGCAGCCCGTCGCACCGACCGTGACGGCCAGGACGACGGCGAAGGCGCCCAGGAGTTTCTTGATACGCACGTTGTTCTCCTTCCGCGGCTGACTCGTGCCGCGAATTAGTGCTGAGTCGGAAGGCATCTGCGCCCTCCGACGGGACCGGCAGTTGGGTCCGGTCAGCTGGTGCGCGGTCCTGCGGCCACGCACCAGAAGGCTTTTTGTTGTAAGTTCGGTCAGGTGCTGCGAACCTAGCAATTTTATGAAGCTGTCGCCGCGCTCTTGTGAGCGCTAACAATGTTGAGAATATCTCACTCATTCGTGTGGGTCAAATCACATATAATCGCGTGGGCGCGGGCTCCCCCGCCGCCCGAGGAGCCGGGGCCGGCAAGGTTGCACGGGTGCAGGGTGCGTTCCGCCCTGCACCCGTTTGGTCTAGCCGCGGGGCTGCAGTCCCGGCACGCCGTCGTCGATCCGGAAGGACGCCCTGGTTCTGACCGGGGAGCCGGGCACGCTCACGTAATCGAGCACACGGAAATCGGCCTTCATGGAGTCCTTCGTGATGGTGGTCCGGACGTAACCGCGCTGGTCGTTGTAAAACTTCAGATGCTGGTTCCAGGCCATGGTCGGATCCGAGACAGAGCCTGTTCCGTTGCCGGTGGACGTGATCGACGTGCACACCAGCTCCGACCCCACCACGGGCGCGTCCGGGTCCTGGTAGTTCACCTTGACGTCGTTGGCCCAGTGGCGGTGGACGTCACCGGTAAGCACGACGGCGTTGCGCACCTTCGCGTCCACCCAGCCCTGTGTGATGCGGCGGCGGGAGGCAGCATAACCGTCCCACCCGTCCATGGACACGTCGTCGATTTCCGGCGCTTTGTTGCGGTCGCGCTCTGCGAAGAACACCTGCTGGCCCAGGACATCCCAGCGCGCCCGGGACTTCCGGAAGCCGTCCAGCAGCCACTGCTCCTGATCCTGGCCGGTGATGCTGCGGTCCTCGTCGAGGCGCTCCTGGACATTCGCTCGCCAGCCGTCACCCGCCAGCTGGTCATCCCGGTATTGGCGCGTATCCATCATGTGGAAGTTGGCCAGCTGTCCCCACTGCACCGTTCGGTAGATCTTCATGTCAGCGCCTGCGGGGACGGCCGGCGCACGCATGGGCATGTTTTCGTAGTACGCCTGAAAGGCCGCTGCCCGTCGTTTGCGGAAGTTGGCCGCAGTGTCGTTGAGCTGGGCTGGATCGGTGTTCTCCGGGACCTCGTCGGCCCAGTTGTTGTCCACCTCGTGGTCATCCCACACCACCAGCCAAGGGGCGGCCGCGTGCGCCGCCTGGAGGTCGGCGTCGGCCTTGTACTGCGCGTGGCGCTGGCGGTAGTTCTCCAGCGTCACCGTCTCGGGGCCCTCGTGGTCGCGGACGTTGCCGCCGCCCACCACATAGGAGCCTTTCTTGTATTCGTACTGGTAGTCACCGAGGTGAAGGACCAGGTCCGGCTGATCGTCGGCAAGTCGCCGGTAGGCGGTGAAAAAGCCGTGCTCGTACTGGGCGCAGCTGGCAAAGGACATGGCCAGGGCTGCCGGAGTCTCGTTCCACGCAGGACTCGTCAGGGTCCGGCCGACAGGGCTGACATGGCGTCCGGTCCGGAACCGGTAGAAGTATTCACGGCCCGGCTTCAGGCCGCGCAGCTCGGCGTGCACGGAGTGGGCACTCGCCGGCGCAGCGCTCTCCACACCGCGTCGGATGACTTTCCGCATGGCAGGGTCCTCGGCCACTTCCCAGGCCACAGCGACATTGTGCGACGGCATGCCGCCCATCCCGTCCTCGGCCAGTGGGCTGAGGGCGAGGCGCGTCCAGATAACGAAACCGTCAGGCCACGGGTCGCCGGAGGCCACGCCCAAGGTGAAGGGGTCGGCGCGGAGGCCTGCTTCGGAATTCCGCTGGTCCGCGACGGCGGTGCCGGGGAGCGCGATGACGAGGCCGGCACCCAGGCCGGTGGTGATGAGCGTTCTGCGCGAAATGTCCATGGACCGAACGTAGCCACCCTGTTTTGACACGTGCGGACGCGCGCGTGAATCCCCCGTGAACGCTGACGGGCCGGCGGGCTACTTCGAAGGCTGCGGGACCTCGCAGGCGATCTTGGGGTTGGCGCCCATGTAATTCAGCGGCCCGGCCGCGATGGTCACGGCCACAGTGCCCGCCTCAGCACATGAGTCCGGGGAACCGCTGAAATAGCCGCGTTGGAATGCGGCGAAGGCTCCGATGATGAGCCAGAGGATCACTAGCGTTCCGATGATCTTCATGGCATCCTCCGTAGCTGCGTCGCCACTCCAGTGTGTGTCCATTATCCACCGGGCGTGTCTTCCGCGACAGAGCTCCCGGACAGCAGCCGGAAGCAAACGAGGGGTGGGATCTCGGCGTTTTGGGCGAACCTGGGCGCCGAGATCTCACCCCTCGATGGGATGACACGAAGTTGCGGTCAACTTGGCTCGGTCGTGTCCACCGGGGTGTCGTCCACGTCCGGAGTGTCCTCGGCCGTGGCCACGGTGGGCTCTCCGGCGGCCGAACCGTCCCGGGCATCGGTTCCTTCTTCCGGCTCGAAGGTGTTGGCTTCGCCTGTTCCGAGGCCGGCGCCGTTCCCGGAGCCGGGAGCCTCGCCCCAGGATTGATTCTGCGACCCGGTGGTCTGATCGGCCTGGCCGGTGCCGGTTTCTTCAGTGCTCATGTCGTCTCCTGGAACCTCGTGGGGGCTGGGTAATTCACGGTAACAGGGGCCGCTTTGCCTGGTAAGGGGCAGCCCACCCCTGGCGCCCGCACCCCGGGAGCGGGAAACGGGATAATCTTCATCACAGAAACCATTTCAATCGATCGACGCACAGGCAGGCTTCCACGTGGCAGAAGAATCGGCGGGCAAGGCGGGATGGTGGCGGGTGTTCCACGACAAATTCGTGGTCGAAGAACGCTACATGGACGCCGGTGCACGGAAAGGGCTCTATGTCGTTGCGGTTGTCCTCGCTGTGGTGGGCGCAGCGATTTTCTTCGTGACGCTCGCCGGGGTTCTCCAGCACAACGGCATGGCGAGTTCGGATGAAGCTGCCCGGAGATGGCTGCTGACCACCCGCTCGGATGTACTGACTGTTGTCATGATCATTCTGGCGGTCATCTTTGGGCCCGTGGGGCTGCCGATCATTGTCCTGGTGGTCACCGTCGCGTGGGGGATCCTGGCCAAGCATGCCTGGCGGCCCATCCTTCTGGCGGCCGCCATGCTCACCGGAGTCGGGCTCGCACAGCTCATCGGCCATGCCGTGGGGCGTGACCGGCCCCCGGTGGATCTCATGCTTTTTGGTGCAGACCACACCTTCTCCTTTCCGTCCGGCCATGTGCTGGGTGCCTCGGATTTCCTCCTGGTCGGCACGTTCCTGGTCTTCTCCCGGCGCAAGAATCCCAAGACCGCCGTTGTGGGGTTCGTCGTGGCCATTATTGGCGTGATTCTGGCATCGGTCAGCAGGCTGTACCTGGGCTACCACTGGGTGAGTGACGCCGTCGCCTCCATATCCCTGTCACTCGTGGTGATGGGGGCCGTGATCGCGGTGGACACGTGGCGGACCGCCCGGATACCGGGGGAATCCGTCACTGGGGAGCTGTCCAAAGCCGATTCCCCCTCGGAATAGCCCGGGGCCATGGCAACTGAAGCTGACGTCCGCCGGACCTGCCTCTCGCTCCCGGGAGTCACTGAACGCTCCAGCTGGAACCGGCCTGCATGGTTCGCCAAAACCCTCATGGCCCGGATCTGGGACGAGGGCGTGCTGACGGTCAAGACTTCAGAGCGCGAGGCGCTCGTCGGAACACAACCCGAAACTTATTTCTGGACGCCGCACCACGAGCGGTCGCCACAGTTGGTCCTCGTGCGGCTGGCAAAGCTCGACGGCGGCGAACTCGCCGAGTTGCTGGAAGAGTCCTTCCTGCTTGCCGGCGGACAGATCTGAGCGAGAGGCCCTCCGCCGCCGCAGGCTGGGTGCCGAAGGTATGCTCAGGCGCCCTCAGGTT
This sequence comes from Arthrobacter sp. 10L430, assembly GCF_056395245.1. Lineage (NCBI taxonomy): Bacteria > Bacillati > Actinomycetota > Actinomycetes > Micrococcales > Micrococcaceae > Arthrobacter > Arthrobacter sp. 10L430. The sequence continues at coordinate 8,615 of NZ_JBFTJD010000030.1, forward strand.
GACGCGTGTTGCGGGAGCGTGCGCGTTGCAACTCCCGGCGGAGCCTGGCGTTATCGACCTCGAGTTCCAGCACTCTTGCCACACCTGCCAGGTTGAGACCTTCATCCAGAAGCTCCCCGATGCGGCGCAGGACCGCCAGGTCCGATTCGCTGTACTGTCGGGTCCCGCCGGAAGTTCGCTCGGGCGTCAGTAATCCGCGGCGCTCGTACAGCCGGATGTTTTGTTGGCCGGTGCCGAGCAGGCCCGCCACGACTGAAATGGCGTAGAGCCTTCGGTCGCCGGCCTGACCTGTCATGGTGCTATCCCTTGGTTGACGTTTCTTCGGTTTGCCTCTTGCACCAGTTTGCCACCGGTGCTATAAAAAATCTGTATCCACCACCATAGATAGTGGCGGGTCGACATGAATCATCCAGATGCTGAAGGAGTGGGAAATGATGCTCATCCGTACCGACCCGTTCCGTGAGCTGGACCGGCTTACCCAGCAGGTCTTCGGAACGGCTGCACGCCCCGCGGCCATGCCTATGGACGCGTGGCAGGAAGATGGAGAGTTTGTTGTCGCCTTTGATCTTCCCGGCGTCTTGCCGGACAAGGTCGACCTGAATGTGGAGCGGAATGTACTTACTGTCAGGGCGGAACGCCTGGACCCCACCCAGCCCAACGTGGAGCTGGTGGTTGCCGAGCGGCCTCGCGGAGTTTTCAGCCGCCAGTTGATCCTCGGAGACACCCTGGACACGGAAAACATCAAGGCCCATTACGACGCCGGTGTGCTGACGCTCCGAATTCCGGTTGCGGAGCAGGCAAAGCCCCGCAGGATTGAAATTGAAAGCAAGGGTGAGCTGCACCAGATCGAAACCTAGTCCCCAGGCGGGACCGGCTGTCCGGTCCCGATGGTGTTGCTGCTGACGGGGCGGTCCTCCGGGTTGAGGCCCGAGACCGCCCCCGAGCCACTTGCAGCAGCGGCCGCCGAAGGATGTCTCGCGAACCGACCCTGAGCAGGACAGACAATGGCCAGCAACTTCGCCGATCACTACGCCGTCTTGCACGTGCCCCGCACAGCGACCCAGCGCGATATCTTGCGCGCCTTCAGGTCACTCATGCGAACGCACCACCCGGATTTGGACAACCCCGCTGGCGCGCCCGCTGAACTGCAACTGATTATGCAGGCCTTCGAGGTCTTGCGAGATCCAAAGCGCCGCCAGGCCTATGACCGCGAAGCTATTTGCGAAGCAAACACGGCTGCAGCGGCCCATGGCGGCCGGCCGGCACGGGACAAGACACCGGACCGGCCACAGGACATTCCCGTCCGCCTGATTCGCCACGAGGACCCGCCGCTGCGGGCAACGCCTGTCCGATGGGAAAGCGGACCCTGGGCCCCTATCCGCATCGACCCCCGAGGAGAACGAAGACGATGAGCGACTGGCGCCGATACGACTCCCACCTGATTCCTGCCTTTTATGAGCGGTTTGAGGAGCGCTGGGGAAAAGGAACTGCACCCTTCCTGGACCCGGAGGCCCATGAGGAGCCTCTTCCACGCGCGCAGTGGATCCATCCCGCCACCGGTGCTGCCGTGGCCGTAGTGCCCATCTGGACGGACGATGACCGCCAGCACCGCTCGTTCGGAGTCTTCTACCTGCCTCCGGCGGGGGATATCTGGGTGCTTCGTCCCGGTTTCACAGGCTACCTGGAGCCCGGGCTGGACGGCTCCGAACACCTCGTGGCCTTGAGGAATGACGCCTTCAAGAAAGCCGTGGCCCATGCCAAGGATTTTCTCTTCGGCCCGCCCTCGGTGATGCATTAGGTGGGCCCCGGCCCGCTGCTGAATCCGCCGAAGCCGGGTCCGGGGGAGCCAGGTCCGCCGAAGCCGGGCGCGCCGAAGCCGTCGGCGTCGACCGGGCCGCTGCCCAGGAGGCTCCGGGTGAGGGCCTGGCCGTCGGCCATCAGCCCGTCCACCGCCGTCCCGAGGTGACCGTCAGCTACAGGAACCCCCTCGATTGCGGCCGCCACCACAGCCCGGCGGACCAGCTCCCGGGCAAAGGAGGCGGTGGTCCCTTCGGTGCTGGCCGCCGCATCCTGGATGGCGCCGGGACTGAACGGAATCCCCCGGGCGTACAGGTTCACGAGGTCGACGCGCTCTTCCAGGGCCGGGAGCGGAATTTCAACGGCCAGATCCACCCGGCCGGGACGCTGAGCCAAGGCACGTTCCAGCATGTCCACGCGGTTGGTGGTGAGGACAAACGCCACGTCGGCATCGTTGTCCAGTCCGTCCATGGCATCCAACACCTCGAACAGCAGCGGCTGCGGTCCGTGGCCGAAGCTTCGGTCTTCGGCGATCAGGTCGCAGTCTTCAAGAACTACGATGGAAGGCTGCAGCGCCCGGGCCATGGCTGCGGCTTCGGAGATTCTGGCCAGCGATCCGCCGGACAGCAGGATGGCCGTGGACCCCTCACTCTGGCTCAGCAGATACCGCACAGTATGGGTCTTGCCCGTTCCTGGCTTGCCGTACAGGAGGATGCCCCGCTTCAGGTGCTGCCCGTATTCGCTGAGTGACGCCCGGTGTTCGGCGATGCCAAGTGCGTGGTCGGACACCTTCTGCAACAATCCCTCAGGCAATATGACCTCGGAGGCTGCCAGGGCAGGTCTGGCGTGGAAGGTGACGCCCGCGGCGCTCGGACCGTACTCGCCCATGATCAGTGAAATGATCTGGCCCTTCAGCACGCTGCGGAACTGCATCCGGCGGCGGAACTCGGCCAGGAACGCGGCGGCGCTCCCGGTGTCACCTGCCACGACTTCGAGGGAGGCCATCTGCCGCCCGTACCGCGGGTTGGCGTCCCGCTGCAGGACGGCCACCGGACTGCCCGCATAGCTGAACAGCCACAGGCCAAGGGCAACGGCCTGCCGCTGCTCGTCGGGTCCAACCGCGAGGTTCGCGTAATCCGGCTGCGAGAGCGGGAACTGCGGGAAGAACTGGGACTGTTGCAGCATGTCGCTCAAGGACTGGTGGTGCCGCTGGTCCCCGCCGCCGATGCCCACCAGCCGGAAGTCCCCGTCCTCGGCGGCAAGTTCTGCCATCAGGATGTCAGCATCTACGAACCGGTGCGGGGGGATCTCCTCCACCACCACAGACAGCGTTTCCGCGGGAACCGCCAAATGTTCCGTGAGTGTGGTCAGCAGTTGTGTCCCGGCCCGCACCCGGTGCTGGCCGGACTGCGCAAGCTGCACCAGCTGTGCAAAATCATCGATGAACTTCCCCAGTTTTTCATCCATGGGCAGACCCTATCAGTGCCGCTCCGGAAGTCGGGGAGTGACCTTCTGCCGGCCTTCCAGCACGGCCTGGTGGTTCTCGTCAGGCACTGCGGCGTGTGCCATTCTGGGAGGTACCGCAAGTCCCGGTGCCGTCAAAGGAGAAGACCATGTTTACGCCAAAGGGTTCGTTTTCCAGCTTCAGCGTCAATGACGTGGCGCAGGCCAAGGAGTTCTACGGAGCGAAACTCGGCCTGACCGTTGCCGACGGCGGAATGGGCACCCTGGAGCTCACGATGCCCGAGGGGCACAAGGTCTTTGTCTATCCCAAGGACAACCACGAGGCCGCCACCTTCACGGTGCTGAACCTGGTGGTGGACGACGTCGATGCAGCGGTAGACGAGCTCAACGCCGCCGGTGTCCGGACCAAGATCTACGACGACCCCGATCTGCCCACCGACGAAAAGGGCATCGCCCGAGGCGAGGGTCCGGAGATTGCTTGGTTCAAGGACCCGGCAGGGAACGTGATTTCGGTGATCAAGGCAGGCGGGCTGCTATTGTGACGGCGTAGTTTGAGGCAAACTGTCCTTCTGCCCCTTCGAGACAACAACATAAAGGTCCCCTGCCATGCACACTTCCGCCAAAGAGTTGGCCGCCATGATCCCGCCGGGTTTCACCCTGGGGGTAGCCACAGCCGCGTTCCAGATCGAGGGCGCCCTTGATGAGGATGGCCGCGGACCGGCGGGCTGGGACGTCTTCGCGGCAAAGGCAGGCAACATAGTGGACGGCCACCACCCCGCATTGGCCTGCGACCATTACCACCGCATGCCGCAGGATGTGGCGCTGATGAGGGAACTGGGCATCGATTCGTACCGGTTCTCGATCTCATGGCCCCGGATCCAGCCCGGCGGCAGCGGGCCGGTGAACCGTGCCGGCCTGGATTTCTACGACCGCCTGCTGGACGAGCTCCTGGCCAACGGGATCTCCCCGATGATGACGCTCTATCACTGGGACACGCCGCTGCCGCTGGACGAGGCCGGCGGATGGCTCAACAGGGATACCGCCTACCGGCTGGGCGAGTTCGCGGCCATCGCGGGGGCAGCCTACGGGGACCGCGTAGCCCGTTGGGTGACAATCAATGAGCCCGCCACGGTGACCACTAACGGCTATGCTCTGGGTCTGCACTCGCCGGGCCTGGCGGATTTTGCGAACGGGCTGCCCAGCGTCCATCACCAGCTGTTGGGGCATGGGCTCGCGCTCCAGGCGTTGCGGGCCGCCAACGTGGCCGGGGAAATCGGCATGACCAACGTGTACTCGCCGATGGTGCCGAATTCCGGCAACCCGCTGGACTGGCTGAGCGCAGGGGCCATGGATGTGGCCCAGAACCGCCTGTACGCGGACCCGGTCCTCACCGGAAAATACCCCGACCTCGTCCGCATCGGGAAGTTCTTCTCGTCGTTCGAGCATCCGGACGAGGACATGGACATCATTTCGCAGCCGATGGATTTCTACGGGCTCAACTACTACATGCCCACGCGGGTGGCGGCAGGAGCGGGCGACAGCCCGGTGCCCGCGGCCATGGCCGAGGCCATGGGGGACGATCTCAGCGCCGCCACCCCAGGCGGACCGCTGCACATTGAGCCCTGGCCGGACACCGAGACCACCGCCTACGGATGGCCGGTCAAACCGGAGTACTTGACCGTGGCACTCAAGGAAATGGCCGAGCGGTACCCGAACCTCCCGCCAGTCATCATCACCGAAGGCGGAGCGAGCTTCGAGGACATCATCGTCACGGACAAAGCCGCCAACCGCAGCTTCATCCCGGACGAGCGCCGTCTTCGGTACCTGTCGGACCACATTGGCACCGCGCTCCGCGCTACGGCGCCCGGCGGCGAGGCCGAGTCCGTCGATCTTCGCGGCTACTACGTGTGGTCCCTGATGGACAATTTCGAGTGGTCGGGCGGCTACAACCAGCCATTCGGGCTGGTGCACGTGGACTTCGAGACGATGGAGCGGACGCCCAAGGCATCCTACTTCTGGCTCCAGGAGCTCCTCGAAGAGCGGAACCTCGTAGCGTCGGCGGGGGCCGCCGTCGCCGCCGCCGCCTCCTCGGAGCCGGAGCTGGCGGCGGGTGCGGAGCCCGGAAGGTCCGACGGCGGTGCGCAGCCGCTGGGGCTGTGACCGCCAGGTACAGGGGCGGTCCGGATCAACTCAGCTCAGATCAGTTCAAGGTCCCTGAGCTGGCGGGCAATGCCCGCGCCGTCGGGCGAGTAGATCCACGTCACCGAGGAGGCGCTGTGGTCTCCGTCTTCCGAATGACCGCCCGCGAAGACTGATTCGCTGACAGACAGCTGCCGGATGGCGATCGCGGCCACTTTGTCGGCATGGTCGTGGGTGAACGCTGAATAGATCTGCTCATCGTGCTGGCCGTTGTCGCCGATGAGCAGCCACCGCATGTGCGGGAATTCGGCCGCCAGGCGCTCCAGGTTTTGGCGCTTATGGTCCTGTCCGCTGCGGAACCAGCGGTCCTGGGTGAGTCCCCAGTCCGTGAGTACCAGCGCGCCGGAGGGGTACATGTTGCGCGTGAGGAACCGGGCAAGGGTGGGTGCCGCGTTCCAGGGGCCCGTGGACAGGTAGATGACGGGGGCGTCAGGATGCTCTACCGTCAGCCGGTCCAGCAACACAGCCATTCCCGGCGTTGCCATCCGGGCCCGCTCGCTTAGAACGAACGTGTTCCACAGGGCAAGGAACGGCCTGGGCAGCGCCGTGACCATGACGGTGTCATCGATGTCGGAGACGATGCCGAACTTCGTCTCCGGACCAATGACGAAAATACTGGCGTCGGCGGGCTCAGTGCCCTCGGACCGCAACACGGCCGTGTGCCAGCCGGGGGAGAGGGAAACCTTGACATCAATGTCGATGAGTCCGCCCCTGTCGGCTCTGACCTTCGTGACAGTGCCGCCCACTTCAATTTCCACCTCCGAGCCCGGAATGGGAACGCTGGTGAAGGCGCGCCAGCCCCGGACGTTCTGCGTTCCGTTCCTGGCGGCGTGCTCGGCCCGGCTTCCGGGCACGGGCTTGCTGGCCAGCACCACCCGGCCGAGCACCCGCACCCAGTCCGTGGAACCGTATCCCTGATAGGCGATGGTTTTGGGTTCGAACTTCCACCGGCGGGCGAGTTTTAGCCGCGCGGTGTTGATTGCGGCCGAGAGCCGGTGGGCCAGGCGGAAGACGTGTGTGCCTGACAAAGAACTTTCCTGTGACGCCGTGTCCATTCCTTCACTCTGCCACAGGCCGGGGCCGCCGGGCCGGTTACCGGGCTCTGTTACCTGCCGCCGGCACGGCGCGCGCCGCCCTAACGCCGTTAACCGTCCCTCAGCAGCCACCGCAGAGTGTCAGCGTTCCGCACCGCGTTGCCGCCGCCGTCGTTGTTGAAATAGGCGTAAACGTCCTTGCCCGCGCCGCGCCACTCCCGGATCCTCTCCGCCCACCAGCGCAACTCCTCCTCCGAGTACGAGCCGCCGTACAGGTGCTGGTGGTCCGGCCCGTGCAGCCTGACATAGACGAAGGGTGCGGTGGCCCTCAAGATGCATGGCAGATTGGCTCCGCTCATGACGCAGTAGGCCGCGTTGTGCCGCTCCAGCAGGGCGTAGACATCCGGGTGGTCCCAGCTCGGATGCCGGAACTCCACGGACACCCGGATCCAGTCCGGCAGGGCGCCCAGAAAGTAGTCCAACCGGGCGTCGTCACGCGCCAGGCCGGGCGGCAGCTGGACCAGCAGCACGGCGCGCTTCTCACCGAGCTCGTGCCAGGATCGGGCAATCCGCTCGATCCAGACCTCCGGGCTGTAGAGCTTCTTGCCGTGGGTCAGGCCGCGCGGGGCCTTGACGGACAACGCGAACCCGTCGGGCAGCCGCCGCCGCCAGCTGGCGAAGGACGTGTCCCTCGGCCAGCGGTAGAAGCTGGCGTTCAGTTCCACGGTGCCGAAGCACGCCACGTAGTGCTGCAGCCTGTCACGGGCGGGAAGTCCCGGCGGGTAAAGCACGTTTTCCCAGTGGTCATAGCTCCAGCCCGAGGTGCCGATGTGCACTGTCATTCGTCTATTCCGTCGACGCCGTAGCCGATGTGGCCGGCACCGAAGCCACGCAGGAAACAGGGGGCAGGGTAGAGTTAAATGACAGTTTCAGCATGTCAGGAGACTATCCGCTGAGGCTGGTCGGAGGTAATCAATCGAAGTGCGTGGTCAGGCTTCCGCCGCCGGCGGACTCCACGATCGCGGCGGCCACATCGCGGAGTTTCAAGTTGCGGTTGCTGGAGGCCGACTTAATCAGCTTGATGGCCTCCTCCTGGCTGCAGCGGTTCTGCGCGATGATGATGCCCACCGCGGTGTCGATGATGGTCCGCGACTCCATCGCCGCCTTCAGGTTCGAGGCGGTGTCGCTGTGCTTTGCCAGCAGGATGGAGAGCTGGAGTCCCTTCGATGCCTGGCGGACGTAGGTGACTGCGTGCTCGATCGCGGCGGCATCGAAAGCGTTCGGCTTATCGGAGTAGAGGTTGAGGCCGGCGCGGGCATTATCTCCGGGCAGGTCAAACGGCACCGCCAGAACGGAGCGCATGCCGTTCCGGAGGATGGTCTCGTTGTATTCAGGGAATTCCGTATCCAGCTTGAAATCCGGAACATGGACCAGGACGCCTTCCCGGCACGAGCGAAGGCAGGGTCCGTCGCCGAACTGGTACTGGATCTCGTCGACCGCCTGGGCCCGCTCACTGCTGCTGGCCACAGTGCCCGCTGTGCGGTTCCGCAGAAGCGTAATTCCGCAGTGCACATGGCCGCGCGGTCCTGACAGTTGCTCGGAGGAGTAACGGGCCAGCTCGTTCAGGAAATTTCCGACGTCCTGGGTGTCCAGCAGGAGATCCTGGACGTAGCCCACCACATCGGTCTCGTTCAGGCGACTGTCCAAAGAAGGCTCCAGTTCTGCTCTGTCGTTCGGCGGGGCCGTCACGAAAGGTTCGAAGGTCAGGTTCCGGGGGTGCTGCTTCAGCTAACCTCAGGCTACACCCGGCGTGCCCTCGTGCGGACGTGTCAGCTGTGGCACTGTAAGGGCATGGTACGCATCGAGGATTATGCGGTTGTGGGCGATCTGCACACCGCGGCGTTGGTCAGCACTGAAGGTTCCATCGACTGGCTTTGCCTGCCGCGCTTCGATTCGCCGGCGTGCTTCAATGCGCTGCTGGATACCCCCGAGTCCGGACGCTGGCGGATCGCTCCGGCAGGCGCAGGGGAATGCACCCGGCGACGTTACCGCCGCCACACACTGATCCTGGAAACCGAATGGGAAACAGAGGATGGCGCCGTCCGGGTCATCGACTTCATGCCTCCGCGCGACGAGGTGGCGGACATCGTCAGGATCGTGGTGGGGCTCCACGGCCATGTCAGGATGAAGGGCGAGCTTGCCCTGCGCTTCGACTACGGCCACATCATGCCCTGGGTCCGGCGGGACAGCCACGGCCTGCATGCTATCGCCGGGCCGGATTCGGCCTACCTGGTGACCACCGCGCCGCTTCGGGGCGAACACATGCACACCGTCAGCGACTTCACCGTGAAAGCCGGCGAGCGGGTGCCCTTCGTGCTGACCTGGGCGCCCAGCCATGTCCACAGGCCGCGATCGGTGGACGCGGAGAAAGTGCTGGAATCCACCGAAAAGTTCTGGCGCGAATGGGCCGGGCAGTGCAAGGTGACAGGTCCCTACAAGGATGCGGTGGAGCGTTCGCTGATTACCCTCAAGGCCCTCACCTACGCGCCGACCGGTGGCATCGTGGCTGCTGTGACCACGTCACTGCCGGAACAGCTGGGGGGTCCGCGGAACTGGGATTACCGGTTTTGCTGGCTCCGCGATGCCACCCTGACACTGCAGGCACTGCTGGCCGCGGGCTACACCGCCGAGGCCGCCGCCTGGCGGGACTGGCTGCTGCGCGCCGTGGCCGGGGATCCGGCGGACCTGCAGATCATGTACGGGATCCACGGGGAACGCCGGCTGCCCGAGATGGAGCTCCCGTGGCTGGCCGGCTACGAGAACTCGTCGCCGGTGAGAGTGGGCAACGGTGCAGCGGGCCAGCTGCAGCTGGACGTCTGGGGCGAAGTGCTGGACTGTCTCTCACTCACCCGGAACTCGCTGCTCAAGCACACGGACGAGGCCTGGGACGTGCAGGTGGCGCTCATGGAGTATCTGGAAGGCGCGTGGGACCAGCCGGACAACGGGCTGTGGGAAATGCGAGGGCCCAAGCGCCATTTCACGCACTCGAAGGTGATGGCCTGGGTAGCGGCGGACAGGATGGTCAAGGGCGTCAGGGACTCCGGGCTCCCCGGGCCTGCCGACCGCTGGGAGGAGCTGCGGGAGACCATCCGCGACGATGTCATGGCCCACGGGTACGACCCGGAGCGGAACACCTTCACCCAGTCCTACGGCCGCCCGGAACTGGATGCCAGCCTGCTGCTCATCCCGCGCGTAGGGTTCCTGCCGCCGGATGATCCCCGCGTCATAGGCACCATCGACGCCATCCAGCGGGAGCTGACCGAGGACGGATTTGTGCTGAGGTACCGGCCCCAGGACAGCGACGACGGCCTGCCGGGGGAGGAAGGTGTCTTTCTTGCCTGCTCCTTCTGGATGGTGGAGGCGCTGCTCGGCGCCGGCAGGCGCCGGCAGGCCACCGAACTGTTTGAGCGCCTCCTTGCGCTGCGGAACGACGTCGGTCTCCTGAGCGAGGAGTGGGGTGTCCAGAGTGCGCGGCACCTGGGAAACACGCCGCAGGCATTCAGCCACTTCGCCCTCGTGACGAGCGCCTTGGAACTTCATCAGCAACGGGCGCGGCGAAGTGATAAGCCCCTGCCATCGAGGGCGGGAACGGCTTCATAGGTGCCGTCCATTCCCCGCTTCGCTCAGCCAGCCGGACGTCAATAAGTATACTTACTAATGACTTGGTGAATTATGGAGAAGGAGCGGTGGAATGGCTGGAATATTTGGTCCCGGGACGCCGGCCGGCAGCGCCGCCGGCCCGCGCCGCAAAGCAGTCCTGTTTGATGTTGACGGGACCCTGATCGACTCTGCCTACATACACACGCTCGCCTGGTGGCAGGCGTTCCGCCAGTCGGACTTCGACGTGCCCATGGCGCAGATCCACCGTTGCGTGGGGATGGGCGGTGCCCGGCTGGTGGACCACCTGCTGCCGGAAGGGCGTGACAAGGCCGGGGACGAAGAAATTCTTTCGGCCCACTCCGGGATTTTCGGCACTTACTGGCCGTCCCTGCGCCCCTTCGATGGAGCCCGGGAACTCCTCGCCCAGTGCTGCGAGAGCGGCCTGGCTGTGGCGCTGGCGTCCTCGGCCAAGGATCAGGACCTCAAGGCCCTCCGCTCCAGCCTGTCCGCCGATGCCTTCATTCATGCGGCAACGAGCGCCAACGATGCCGAGGAGAGCAAGCCCGAGCCGGACATCCTCATCGCCGCACTGCGCGCCGTAGGGCTGGAGGCGGACAACGCCGTCTACGTCGGGGACGCCGTCTGGGACGTCTATGCGGCGGCCAGGCTTGGCATGCCCACCATCGGCCTGACCTCCGGCGGGACCAGTGAGGCCGAGTTGCGAGAGGCGGGCGCCGTCGACGTGTACTCGGGTCCCCGGGAACTGCTGGACCACCTCAGTGACAGTGCGATCGGGAGGCTCCTCGCCGGTTAACGAGCCAGCCTGCGCGCGGGCTACCGGACCTACAAGGTGGCCGGGCCGGTTGTGGACTCGGTGGCCGCAGGGTCGCCGGCCCCCGGTTCGTCAGCGTAGTCGCCCCTGTTCCACGCCACCGAAACCGCAACTGAACCGTCGTCGTTCCTGACCACTTCGGTGACCACCTCCGCAACAGCCGCCCCCATGGCCAGAATCTTTGCCCGGTAGGTGGTGACCAGCTCCTCAAGGCTGGCCTCCGTCCATTCGCCCGGACGTATCCGGGTGGAAATCTCCACGGGTTCGGGCTGGTACAGCGTCATGATGATGCCTTTCCTTGGGGGGCAGCGACAGTTCCTACGCTAGGAGCCTTCGCTGGCCGAAACAAGCGAAAAAGCAAGCTGGCTTACTTTTACAACAGGGCCGGGCCGGAAGTTGATAAGCATACTGATCTTCCCATCGCGACGGATCGGCGATACGGTCGAAAAAGCCCATCTTCAGCTTAAGGAAGGAACGCCATGAAGGCACTGACCTGGCAAGGCAAGCGCTCAGTGAGTGTGGAAGAAGTTCCGGACCCCGTGATCCAGGAGCCTACGGACGCCATCATCAGGATCACTTCCACCGCGATCTGCGGCTCGGACCTCCACCTCTATGAGGTACTGGGACCCTATATGCACAAGGGGGACGTGCTGGGCCACGAGCCCATGGGAATCGTGGAGGAGGTGGGGAGCGCCGTCACTAACCTCGCCAAGGGCGACCGGGTGGTGATTCCGTTCAACATCTCCTGCGGGCACTGCTACATGTGCAGCCAGGGGCTCCAGTCGCAGTGTGAGACCACCCAAGTCAGGGAGAAGCGTTCCGGGGCCGCACTGTTTGGCTTTTCCGAACTCTATGGGTCGGTCCCGGGCGGCCAGGCCGAGTTCCTGCGCGTACCGTACGCCGACTATGGCCCGGTTAAGGTGGGCCAGGAACTCCCGGATGACCGCTACCTGTTCCTTTCTGACATCCTTCCCACGGCCTGGCAGGGTGTGAAGTATGCGGACGTCCAGGACGGCGGCACCCTCGCGGTGTTCGGGCTCGGACCCGTGGGGCAGTTCGCCTCGCGGATCGGCACGCACCTGGGACTGAGGGTGGTCGGAGTGGACCCCGTCCCGGAGCGGCGCGAGATGGCGGCGCGGCACGGCGTCGAGGTCCTGGACTATTCCAAGGGCGTGGCTGATGAACTGCGGGAAATGACCGGCGGCCGCGGACCCGATGGGATTGTGGACGCGGTCGGCATGGAAGCCCACGGCTCGCCAGTCGCCGCGTTCGCCCACCACGCGCTCGCGCTCCTGCCGGACAAAGTGGCACAAAAGGCCATGGAAACCGCCGGCGTGGACCGCCTCGCGGTCCTGCACACGGCCATTGATTCGGTCCGCCGGGGCGGGACGCTCTCCCTGAGCGGCGTCTACGGCGGAACTGCCAGCCCCATGCCGCTGCTGACCATGTTCGACAAGCAGATCCAGCTCCGGATGGGCCAGTGCAACGTCCGCCGCTGGACGGATGAGCTGCTTCCGCTGGTGGAGGACGACGCCGATCCGCTGGGTGTCACGGATCTGGTCACCCACCGCGCGGGGCTGGCCGAGGCGCCGGCGCTTTATGAAAAGTTCCAGAAGAAAGAGGACGGCTGCATCAAGGTGGTCCTCCAGCCCTAGAGGGCAACGGTTACCCGGCCTTCAGCAGCGAGGGCCGGAAAGCGGCTGGCGGGAGACAGCTTCTCCCGCCAGCCGTTGCTTGACGTGCGAAGCTATCGGGCCTCAGGCTCCGGCGTCCACGACGCAGAAGCGGTTTCCGTCCGGGTCTTCCAGGACGATGAAGTCGGGGTCCTCCGGGTACAGGTCCCAGTCCACCTGCGAGGCGCCGAGTTCCACGAGCCGCTCCACCTCCCCCGCCTGGTCGTCGGCGTAGAGATCCAGGTGCATACGCGGGTGCGGTTGCACGGGCGTCTCGCTGATCATGAGGGCAAGGCGGGCTCCCTCACCTGTCCGCGGGACCAGCACCACCCAGGTTTCGTCGCCGTCGTCCCGCGGCACATAGCCCAGAGCATCACACCAGAAGGCTGTGGCGCGGGCGACGTCATTGACCCCGAGGACAGTCGTACCGATCGTCAGCATGCCTTCATGCTTCCGCGCGGCTGTTCGCGACGCAAGGGGTGCTCTTGGCTTGGCGGGGTCAACACCATTGGTTCAGCAGTTGCTCAGCCAGATCAACCATCTCGGGCACCAGCGGGTGGAGGAAGGCCACGAACGGCGACGGCGGATAGGTCATCGCCATGGTGACCTGCCGCTTTCCGTCGGCGCTGGTCATCGAGACCATCCCGTAGCCCTGCACGTCACCGATGTTGCCGTAGTAGAAGTCGTTGGTGCAGGTGTCGTTCCAGCGTGCCAGGCCGAGTTTGAAGTTGGAGTAAACCGCTTCCTTCATCTGCGAAAGGGTGGACTGCTTCAGCAGCTTCCCCTGAAGCAGCGCCGAGTAATAGGTATTGGCGTCCCGGACGGTGGAAACCATGCCGCCAGGAGCATCGATATACACCCTGGGATAGGCGACGTCGAACTGTTTGTCCTCAACAGTGATGTAGCCGTGCAGCAGTTCGTCTTTCGGACGCCCTTCGGCGGTCATGAAGGTCTCCGTGAGCCCGAGCGGTTCGATGATGTCTGACCGCAGGACCTCGGCGAAGGGACGACCCCGGAGCCGTTCAATGATCAAAGCGAGTGCGACCAAGTTCGAGCCGGAAGGCTCGAAGGGCTGGGCGAGTTTGTACTTCCACGGAAGGCGGGCGGCGAGGGCCAAACGCTCTCGCAGGGTCAAAGGTGAGTTGAATACCTGCCGGAGCGGGCCGGACGTCCACAGGACGTCCCCGTAGTCCGGAATGCCCGATTCCTGGTTGAGAAGTCTGCGCACGGTAATGGGCTCCGGCGGCTTCAGAATGCGGCTGAACCCGGGGAAATAGTCGTCCACCTGGCCGTCGAGGGCGATCCGGCCTTCCTCCGCGAGCTTCAGCACGGAGACAGCGATCATGGACGTCGTGAGCCCGCCCATGTGGATCGGATCGTTGAGTTGCACAGGCTGCCTGCCGCCGAGGGTCCGGACTCCCTCCGCGTGAGTCCACTCCGCGCCGTTGTTCCTGGCCTGGACAAGAACGGCCGGAGCCCCCTCTTCCCGCATGGTCTGGCTGAAATCGAGCAGGTCAGCGAATACCCAGCTTGGCGGTGTCTGCTGGTCGGGCGGCTTGGGTGCCGGAGTGCAACCGCCGACTGTGGCGACCAGCAAGGCTGCGGCTGCCGGCGCGGCGAACCGCCGCAACCGGGCGCGAAGCCAAGGCCCTGCCATGCCATCAGGATACGCGCCAAGCCCCCGCAAGCGCCGCACCTAATTCGCCGGAAACGCGCGAGATCGCCGGGAGCCTGCGGCGAATTGGCAGGCTTCCGGCGATCCCGGCGTCGGCGTTAAGGACCGAACAACTTACGTCAGGCGGATCTGGCGGTTGACGTCCTTGTACAGCAGGTAGCGGAACTGGCCTGGGCCGCCTGCGTAGCAGGCCTGCGGGCAGAAGGCGCGCAGCCACATGAAGTCGCCTGCCTCCACTTCCACCCAGTCGTTGTTGAGCAGGTACATGGCCTTGCCCTCCAGGACGTACAGGCCGTGTTCCATGACGTGGGTTTCCGGGAACGGGATCACACCGCCCGGCTGGAACGTCACGATGTTCACGTGCATGTCATGCGCCAGGTCGTTGGGGTCCGCGAAGCGCGTGGTCTTCCAGACGCCGTCGGTATCGGGCATCGCGCCGGCTTCGACTTCCGCGTCACTGGTAACGAAGGACTTGGCCTCGTAACCCTCGAGCCTCTCGTAGGCCTTGCGGATCCAGTGGAAGGAAACGATGTCGTCCGAGACGTTTTCCAGTCCCCAGGTGGAACCGGCAGCCAGGTAGGCGTAGCCGCCCTCCTCAAGCTGGTGCAGTTCACCGTCGAGGGTCAGGTTGACCTTGCCCTTGGTGACGAAGACAACGCCTTCAACGCCTGCCTCGAACTCGGCCTTGGGAGCACTGCCGCCCGGGCCGATCTCGACGATCAGCTGCGAAAATGTGGTGGCAAAGCCGGAGATCGGGCGGGCAATGATCCAGGACCGTGTGTTGGAGAAACCAGGCAGGTTGCTGGTCACGATGTCGGTCATGACGCCTTTGGGGATGACCGTATAGGCCTCCGTGACGATGGCCCGTTCCGTGGTGAGGTGGGTCTGCGGCGGCAGGCCGCCCTGGGGGTAGTAGTACTTGCCCATCATTGGATCCTTACTTCGAAGTGGTGTGGGCCAGCCGCGGGTGCGCAAGGCCGGTCAGGTGGGGGATTCCGACGCCGGCAAGCGTCAGCACCTCGTCGGCGCCCACCGCTCCGCACTGGACGCCGCGCAGCACGAAAGCGGCGAGTGCACGGGCCGTGGCAGGCTCGTCCATCACCCCGCCCTCGGTGCGTTCAACGTAATTGCGCAGCCGGGCCGCCGCGGCGGGCAGCCCCTGGCGGTAGAACGCGTACGTGGCAGCGAACCGGCTGGGCAGCTGCGCCGGGTGCAGGTCCCAGCCCTGGTAGAAGCCGCGCTCAAGGGAACGCCGGACCAGCCGGCCGTGGAGCTGCCAGGCGTTTTCCACGTTGTCGCCCACGGGGATAATGTTGGTGGAGCCGTCCGAGAGCCGGATGCCGGTGCCTGCAACGGCCAGCTGCATGACTTCCTTGGCGAAGTCCGCCACGGGATGCTCCATGGACTGGTATTCGGCCGAGATCTGCAGCGACGCCGAGTAGTCGTACGTCCCGTAGTGCAGCCCGCTGATACGGCCGGGAACAGCATGGGGGAGCTGCGCCACCGGGGAGTTGCCCTCGGGGCCGAGGATCAGCTGCGGTGTTTCCACCTGCACCTCAAAACGCAGCCGGCCTGCCGGCAGCGAATGGACTTCCTCAAGCCGGGAGACAGCGAAGTCCATGGCCTGCACCTGGGCCACCGTGGTGACCTTGGGCAGGGTGAGGACCAGGCCCTCCGGAAGCTCGCCGGCGGAGGCCAGGCCGGACACGAACAGGTCGAGGGTCCGCAGGCCGCGGGCACGCGTGGGCGCCTCGAAGCATTTGAAGCGGATTCCGATGAACGGCGGCGCGGAGCCGGCCGCAACAGCGGCGGCCACGGCGGAAGCCGCGGCAACAGCGGCGGCGTCCTCGGCGTCGTCGCCCCGGTCCCCGAAGCCGTCCTCGAAGTCGAGCCGGAGGTCCTCGATCGGTTCGCTGCCGAGTTTTGCCTCCACCCGGGACGCAACAGCGTCAGCCAGTTCGCTGTCTTGGCCCAGCAGCGCTCCGAGCCGGGCGAGTCCGCCATGGGCGGCCGCCGTCGACAGCGCCTGGGCGCCCCAGTCGGCGGCGAGCGACGGCGTGAACCGGTCCGCCGGGACATAGACGGTGTGGACAGGCTGGCGCGAGCCGTCGTCGCCAGGGTAGTTCTGCTCCAGCAGCCGGTCAGTGGCCGCCAGCTGCGAATCGATCGCGGCAAGATCCGCAGCGCTGAGTGATGGTTCGGGTACCGCCATGCCTCAGCCCACCAGTTCGTAGGCCGGGGTGGTCAGGAAGTCCGTATAGTCCTCGGAGAGGCAGATGTCCGCGATCAGGCTGCTGGCGGGCTGGTAGTAGCGCTGGAACGCCTCCTCGCCCACCTCGCCGCGCAGCTTCTCTGTCTCCTCAGCAAGGATCTTTGTCACAAGCTCGCGCGTCACGGTGTTGCCGGTGTCTGCGAGCACCACCTCGTTGCGGATCTGCTGCCACACCTGCGAGCGGGAGATCTCCGCCGTGGCGGCATCTTCCATGAGGTTGTGGATGGCCACCGCTCCGTTGCCCGAGATCCACACGGCGGTGTAGGCCACGGCCACGTAGAGGTTCAGGCGCAGGCCCGCCTCGGTGACCTGGCCGTCCGCGGAAGCGATGTCGAGCAGCTGGCCCGCGGTCACGGAGACTTCCGGGCGCTGCTTGTCCAGCTGGTTGGGGCGCTCGCCGAGGACCGAATCGAACACTTCCTGGCAGACCGGGACCAGATCTGGGTGGGCCACCCAGGAGCCGTCGAAGCCGTCGTTCGCCTCGCGGGTCTTGTCCGCGCGGACCTTCTCGAAGGCCTGGGCGGTGACTTCAGGTTCGCGCCGGTTGGGGATGACCGCGGCCATCCCGCCCATGGCGAAGGCGCCGCGGTGGTGGCAGGTCTTGACCAGCAGTTCCGTGTAGGCGCGCATGAAGGGCGCGGTCATGGCCACGGTAGCGCGGTCCGGCAGCACGAAGCTGGCCCCGGCGTCGCGGAAGTACTTGATGATGCTGAAGAGGTAGTCCCAGCGGCCCGCGTTCAGGCCGGAGGCGTGGTCGCGGAGTTCGTAGAGGATCTCGTCCATCTCAAAGGCAGCCGGGATGGTTTCGATGAGCACGGTTGCGCGGATGGTGCCCTGGTTGAGGCCAAGGTAGTCCTGCGCGAAGACAAAGACCTCGTTCCACAGGCGCGCCTCGAGGTGGCTCTCCATCTTCGGCAGGTAGTAATAGGGGCCCTGGCCGTTGAGGACCAGCTGCTTGGCGACGTGGAAGAAGTGCAGGCCGAAGTCCACGAGGGCACCCACGGCGGGTTCGCCGTCGAGCAGGAGGTGCCGTTCCTCCATGTGCCAGCCGCGGGGGCGTGCCACCACGACGGCGAGCGGGGCGTCCGTGCGCAGCCTGTATTCCTTGCCCTCAGGGGAGGTGTAGCTCAGGGACCCCGTGGCGGCGTCCCGCAGGTTGAGGATGGCATCGATGACGTTGGCCCAGGTGGGCGTGCTGGCGTCCTCGAGGTCCGCGAGCCACACCTTGGCGCCGGAGTTCAGCGCGTTGATGGCCATCTTGGCAGGAGAGGCGGGCCCCGTCATTTCAACCCGGCGGTCCTGCAAAGCCGCCGGTGCCGGCGCAACCTTCCAGTCGCCGTCGCGCACGTCCTGGGTGTCCGGCAGGAAGTCAAGGCTGCCGGTCCTGGCCACATGCTCGCGCTTTGCGGTCCGGGCCTTGAGGAGCTCAGAGCGGGTACCGGCGAACCGCTTGTGCAGTTCCTCCACGAAAGCCAGGGCCTTGGGGGTGAGAATCTCCTCCGCGCGCTCGATCGGCCGGGGGTCTGTGACTGTGATAGCCATTGTTGGTCCTTTCCAGGGCTGCGAATCAGGCGTTGGCGAAGGCTGCTGCGTTTGCTGCAGCAGGTGCTGCTGCTTCTGTTGAGTCTTCCGCTGTTGCCGCTGCGATGCCAGTACCCGCTGCGGCGCGGGCCGCGTTTGCCACGGCCGCGGCGACGTCGGCGGCCACGTGGGGGTCGAAGACGCTGGGGATAATGTAGCTGGCGTTGAGCTCGTCGTCAGCAACACGGTTGGCGATCGCCTCGGCGGCGGCCACCAGCATCTCCGGGGTGATGTCCGATGCCCCCGCGTCCAGCAGGCCGCGGAAGAAGCCCGGGAATGCCAGGACGTTGTTGATCTGGTTCGGGAAATCGCTGCGTCCCGTGGCCACGACTGCCGCATGCTTGGACGCGATGGCAGGATCGATTTCCGGTGTGGGGTTGGCCATGGCGAATACGATCGCGTCCTTGGCCATCGAAGCGACCTGCTCCTCGCCGATCACGTGCGGGGCGCTGACGCCGATGAAAACATCTGCATCTTTGAGGGCCTCGTGCAGGGTTCCGGAGAATCCCTCTTCGTTGGTGTTGGCGGCAATCCAGCTGCGGTGCTCGTCGTTGTACCGCTCGCCGGAGTGGATGGCGCCGGAGCGGCCGGCAGCCACGATGTGGCGGGCGCCCTGGGCCTTGAGCAACTGGATGATGGCGGAGCCGGCGGCGCCCACGCCCGAGACGACGATCCGGACCTCGGAGAGCTTCTTGCCCACAACGCGCAGGGCATTGACGAGGGCGGCGAGCGTGACGATCGCCGTGCCGTGCTGGTCGTCATGGAAGACCGGGATGTCCAGTTCTTCACGCAGGCGGTTCTCGATCTCGAAGCAGCGCGGGGCCGCGATGTCTTCGAGGTTCACTCCGCCGTAGACGGGCGCGATCGCCTTGACGATCTTGATGATCTCCTCGGTGTCCTGGGTGTCCAGGCAGACCGGCCACGCGTCCACGTTGGCGAACTGCTTGAACAGGGCGGCCTTGCCTTCCATCACTGGAAGCGCGGCGGCCGGGCCGATGTTGCCGAGGCCCAGCACCGCCGAACCGTCGGTGACCACGGCGATGGTGTTCCGCTTGACCGTGAGGTTGCGGGCCGCTGACGGGTCCTCCGCAATGGCAAGGCAGACGCGGGCGACGCCGGGGGTGTAGGCGCGGGAGAGATCGTCGCGGTTGCGCAGGGCTACTTTGGGGACGACCTCAAGCTTGCCGCCGAGGTGCATGAGGAAGGTGCGGTCCGAGACGTTCCGGACCGTGACGCCGTCGAGCGCGTTGAGGGCGTCCTTGACGCGGTTGGCGTGGTCGTCGTCGGTGGTGTTGCAGGTGACGTCAACAACCAGGGTCTCGTGGTGGGATTCGGTGACGTCGAGGGCGGTGATGGCCGCGCCGGCCGCGCCCACGGCGGCTGCGAGTTCGCTGGTTGCCGTGAAGCTGGACGGTGCTTCCACGCGCAGGGTGATCGAGTTCCCGGGGCTGGGGTTCGCCATTGAATGTCCTCCTGGTTACGCCCATGCACTGGGCTGGCTTACGCCGCTAATGTTTTCGTATTATGGATATTATTATCTACGTTATGGAAACACAAGCCCTGCGGGGACATCGACGCGTACTCGGCCGTGCTGTATCTTGGGATTTCTAAGCAGTTCTTTTCACAATGCGGATAAGAGTTGTCGGAATCGAGCCCAGCAGGAGACGACGGAATGGCTGAAAAGGCCGCAGGAGGCGTGCAGTCTGTTGAGCGCGTCTTCGAACTATTGGAATTGATCACCGACGCCGGGGGGGATGTGACGCTCAGTGAGCTCTCTTCCTCCACCGACCTGCCCCTGCCGACGATCCACCGGCTTCTCCGGACGCTGGTCACGCTGGGCTACATCCGCCAGCTGCCGAACCGCCGCTACGCCCTCGGTCCGCGGCTGATCCGGCTCGGCGAAGGAGCCAACAAGCAGCTTGGCGCCCTGGCCCGTCCGCAGCTCAAGTCGCTCGTGGACCGGCTCGGCGAGACGTCAAACATGGCGGTGCTGGACTCGGACATGGTTATTTACGTGGCCCAGGTTCCGTCCCTGCACTCCATGCGCATGTTCACCGAGGTGGGCCGGCGCGCGCACACCCACGACACCGGCGTGGGCAAGGCCATCCTCGCGCAGCTGGACGACGAAGTGGTCCGCGGGATCGTGAGCCGGACCGGCATGCCGACACCCACGGCCAAGAGCATCGGCGACATCGATTCGCTCCTGGCCGACCTGGATCGGATCCGTGAGCGCGGGTACTCCATCGACGAGGAGGAGCAGGAGCTCGGCGTCCGTTGCTTCGCGATGGCCGTGCCCAACGCGCCCACGCCGACGGCCATCTCCGTCTCGGGCCCGGTGTCCCGCGTGGACCAGTCCTTCGCCGACCGCGCCGTGCCGCTGTTGCGCGAAGCGGCCCAGGCGATCTCGGACGAACTCAACCAAAACTGACCCGAGCGCGAACGAACACTTGGGGCCCAGTTTTCCACGGAGGGTAGGGTCCCCAAGTGTTCGTTAGCGCTTAGCAGGTCAGTGGTCGAATTTCGACGACTGGACCGTGACTTCCTTTCCGTCGCTGTCGATCAGCTTCCCGCCCTCGAAGCGGTCGCCGTCAGCCAGACATTCCAGGTCTTCCTCCCGGACCACGCGCCCGGTGCCGGCCACAAACACCGACTGGTTCTCCGAGTTGCCCGCCTTGAGGTGGTTGAACAGCAGGTTGAGCAGGATCGCCATGACCGCGGCTGAGCTGATGCCCGAGTGGAAAATGGTGCCGAACCAGGACGGGAACTTGTCGTAGAACGCCGGGGCGGCAATCGGGATCATGCCGAAGCCGATGGATGCCGCCACGATGATCAGGTTCATGTTGTTCCGGTATTCCACCTTGGAAAGCGTGCGGATGCCGCTTGCGGCAACGGTTCCAAAGAGTACGACGCCGGCACCGCCCAGGACGGGGGTCGGCACCGCCGCGACCACCCGGCCAAGCACCGGCAGCAGGCCGAGGATCACGAGGATCAGGCCGCCGGCGCTGACCACGAAGCGGCTCTTGACGCCCGTGATGGCAACGAGTCCCACGTTTTGGGCAAAGGCGCTCTGGGTGAAGGAATTGAAGAGCGGGGAGATGGCGCTGGAGAGCATGTCCGCCCGCAGGCCGTCGCCGATCCGCTTGGAATCAACCTTGGTGCCCACGATCTCGCCAACGGCGATGATATCGGCGGAGGTTTCTGTCAGTGTCACCAGGATGACGATCAGCATGGAGATGATTGCGGCGATCTCAAACGTGGGCGGACCGAAGGCAAACGGGGTGGGGAAGGCGACGATCTCGCCCTGGCCCACCTTGGAGAAATCAGCCATGCCAAAGACAAAGGCGATGACCGTGCCGAGGACCATCGCCAGAAGGATGGACAGCCGCGAGATCGCAGCGTTGCCCACCTTGCTCAGAAGCAGGACGATCGCCATGGTGGCTGCAGCCAGTCCGATGTTGGCCATGCTGCCGTAGTTCGGCGCCTTGCTGTTGCCGCCCATGGCCCAGTTGGCCGCCACCGGCATCAGGGTCAGGCCGATGGTGGTGATGACCGTCCCCGTCACCACAGGCGGGAAGAAGCGGATGATCTTTGAAAACAGCGGCGTGATCAGCAGGCCGATCAGCGAGGCGGCGATGACCGAGCCAAAGACTGCCTGGATGCCCCCGCCGCCGTGGACGATGGCCACCATGGTGGAGACGCCTGCAAAGGAGACACCCTGAACCAGCGGGAGCTGGGATCCAAAGAAACGGATGCCGACAGTCTGGAGAATCGTGGCGAGGCCGCCGACGAAGAGGCAGGCGGCAATGAGCAGCCCGATGTCCTGCGAGGACATGCCGGCGGCTGCGCCGATGATCAGCGGAGGCGCGATGATGCCGCCGTACATGGTGAGGACGTGCTGGAACCCGTAGGCGAAGGTGCTTGCAATGGGCATGCGCTGGTCTTCGGGGCGGTCCGACCGCTTGCGGCCGTTGCCGGTAACTGCAGCGGCGGAATTCTTCTTGGTGTTCATGGCAGACTTTCTTGGTTCATGGCAGACGTCTTTGTCTGGCTAACGGTGTCTGGCTAACAGTGTGGGACTAGGGTGGGCGGGCCCGTGATCTGGCCGGCCCGTGATCGGGCCGGCGGTGTTTCGGCCCGGTGGTGTTTCGGGCCGGCGGGGTGTCCGAGCCCGGAGCGCTGGTCCGTGTGGGAACAGAGACTCCGGGCGCGGCACCCCTGAAACGGGGAGGTTTAGCAGAATCCGGCGATGCCGGACCAGGCGATCTCGGCGGATGCTGCGTCGTCGCGCTGGACGGTGGCCTCGATCAGGCCGTAGGGCCGGTCCGCGGCGAAGAAGACCTCGTTGGGGTTGTCGAGGCCGAACGGCGAAAGGTCCACGAGGAAGTGGTGCTTGTTGGGCATCGAGAACTTGATTTCTTCGATCTCGCCGTGCGCCTCCAGGACCTTGGCGCCCATGTCGAACAGGGTCTGCTGCAGGGCGTGCGAGTACTTTTCCGTGAAGCCCTCAAGCAGGAGGCTCTTGACGTCTTCGTAGCTCTTGTTGAAGTCCAGGGTGCTGAAGTCAGTGCCTGGCTTGAACCGCCAGCGGGCGGAGACGTCCGTGGCGAGGATGCGGTCGGTAGTCTCCGGAAGGGTGGTGTATTTGTCCTTCGGGTAGCCCACGAATCCGGACTGGGTGGACTTCAAGACCGTGAGGTCCTTGAGGCCCGAGATGAGGTGCGTTGCCGCGCCGTCCTTCACCAGGACGGCGGTGCGGACTTCCTGGCCGTTGCGCACGAACGAGTGGTCGTGCTCCGCACCGTGGGCCTGGATCCGGTTCCAGCTGTAGGACTCGGCTTCCCAGCGTCCGCCGGTGACCCAGTCGAAGCTGGAGGTGAAGTGCTCGCCCAGCCGCAGCAGGAACGCCTCCGGTGAGCCGACGCCTTCGCGGGCAAACGCGTAGATGGTGTTCTTCTGCGTGTCCGTGGCCACGACGTGGCTGTTGTCGCCTTCGAGGTGGGCCGCGGAGAAGTCCCCACGGAGCTGCGAGGTGACGTTCAGGTCTTCGATCTCGTGGCGGTCGGTGTCCCGGGTGATCTTGACGACCCGGACTTCGGCCTTGCCGTACTGGTTCTGGCCGAGGATGATTTTGCTGCTCATGGTCTGTTCCCAACTTCCGTGATGTGGAACCTAGGTTCCATCATTGAAATTAAGCGCGTGTTACACACGCGTTTCTGATGGAGCCGACCCAACAAAAAAGAGCCGGCATCCAATGACGCCAGCTCATTACGACCCTGCCTGCTGCTCCCAGGTTACGTGACCTACGCCACGAGTTGACTTAAAGCGTAGCCGAGCTTCCCGGTGGTGTACATCACTAATTGAAAAATCCGATTGTGACCGCATGCCCCTAGTCCCGCATGCCCCTAGTCCCGCGTGGCGCTGGCCAAGGGTCTTGACCGCCGACAAGCTCACCACTATAATTTCCACATATCAATAAACATTTTCCGAATAGCGGAAAATAGGACGAAGGAACGAGGAGGAACAGATGGACCCTCAGGATAAGAACAACGTCGCTGACTTTCCGGCACCCGGCCAGGAGCTGTACCTGCCGTTCGGCGCCACAGATCCTGACTTCTATATCCCGGCCGACTGCGACCGAACCGGCCGCGGATTCTCCCGCTGGCTGCGCGCGCTCCCGGTTTTCGGCCGGTAACGTCCGTAAAGCTACTGCCCCAACCGGCGCCGGACTCTGCGCGCTTGCACCGCGAAGGCGATCTCAGCCGGGTGCGCAGCGCCGGTGTCAGGACCCCGGGCGCCCCGGCCACTCCTTGCCGGCCCAGGGGTCGTAGTCGGCGATGAGCTCCTCCTGCGGCGGACGCTCCGCTTCGGGGACGTGCTGCAGGTTCACCCGCACCCTGTACCAGAGCGAGCTCGATCCGCGCATTCCGTCGACGAGCACATCGGCGGGGTGCAGTGCCGGGACGAGGTCCGCATGCCGGGTCCTCCACTCGTCCAGCGCCACGAGCGCCTCGGGCTTGGTCCTGGTGCGGGCCACCTCGATGAGCGGCATCACCGACTGCCGGCGCCCGGAGCCGTCGCCGCCGCGCGGCGCCTTCTCGGCGGGGCCGAGCTCGGTAGCCAAGGCGAGGAGCCCGTCGAGTGTGCCGACCGCGTCGTCGATGCCGGCGTGAGGGTCGCCCATTTCTGCGAACCGCCCGGGCACCGTGCGCACCGTGAACTGTTCCGGCCGGGTGGAGCGGACTTCATCCCATGTGAGCGGCGTCGAGACCCGGGCATCCGGTAGGGCCCGGATGGAGTACGCGGATGCCACCGTGCGGTCCTTTGCGTTCTGGTTGAAGTCGACGAACACGCTCTCGCCGCGCTCCTCCTTCCACCACCGCGCGGTGGCGAGGCCGGGAGCGCGGTTTTCGACCTCGCGGGCGAGGGTTTCGGCGGCGAGCCGCACGTCGCGGTAGGACCACTGCGGCGCGATGCGAGCCAGGATGTGGAGTCCGCGCGACCCGCTCGTCTTTGGCCACCCCACGAGCCCAACGTCGTCGAGCACCTCCCGCGCGACATAGGCGACGTCGACGATCTGGGACCAATCGACTCCCGGCATCGGATCGAGGTCCACCCGGAGCTCGTCGGGGTGTTCGAGGTCCTCGGCGCGCACGGGATGCGGGTTGAGGTCGAGGCATCCAAGATTCACGACCCACGCCAAACCCGCAGCATCCCGGATGACGGCCTCCTCAGCCGATGTCCCCGACGCGTAGTGCAGCGTGGTCGTGTCGATGAAGTCGGGGTGGTTTTCGGGCACGCGCTTCTGAAAGAACGGCTCAGCGTCGATGCCCTTCGGGAAGCGCTTGAGCACCATTGGCCGGCCCCCGGCGCCGCGCAGCGCACCGTCCGCGACGGCGAGGTAGTAGCGCACCAGGTCGAGCTTCGTCAGCCCGGGCTCAGGGAACACCACCTTGTCCGGACTCGAGATGCGAACCTCGGTGCCGTCAATGGTGAGGATTTCGGCCGGGGTCTTCGACGGGCTCATTCCGCCACGCTAGCAACGATCGGATGTCGCAGCCAGACCAGCTGCACGGCAAGTGAAAGCAGCAACCGAAACGGCGTAAGCTCCTAGCCCGCGACTAGCCTCCGGGCCGCGGCCGAGTGCGCCGCGATGAGCCCGGCGATGTCCAGTCCGGGAATCTGTCCGTCCACCACGCGCCACTGCCCGGCCACCATCACGCGGTCCGCGCGGTCCGCAGCGCACAGCAGCAGGGCCGCAATGGGGTCGTGGCTGCCGGAGAACCGCAGGTCATCGAGCTTGAAGAGGGCCAGGTCCGCCTGCATCCCCGGAGCCAGCTGGCCGAGATCGGGCCGACCCAGTACAGCTGCAGAGCCGCGGGTTGCCCAGCCCAGTGCCCGCTCAACGGGGACCTGCGCCCCGTAGCGGAGCCGCTGCAGGTACAGTGCCTGCCTCGCCTCGAGGATCATGTTGGACGCATCGTTCGACGCCGATCCGTCCACTCCCAGCCCCACGGGAACGCCCGCCTCCTCGAGTTCCAGGACGCGCGCGGTGCCCGAGGCCAGCCTCATGTTGGACGTGGGGCAATGCGCGACGGCGGTGCCCGCGGCGCCCAGCCGGGCGATCTCGGCATCACTGAAATGGATTCCGTGTCCCAGCCATGTCCGGTCCGTCAGCCACCCCACGCTGTCGAGGTAGTCCACGGTGCGGAGACCGAACATCTCCCGGCAGAAGTCCTCCTCGTCCAGGGTCTCGGCGAGGTGTGTGTGCAGCCGGACGTCCAGCCGCTGGGCCAGCAGTGCGCTCTCGGCCATGATCTCCTTGGTCACGGAAAACGGCGAACACGGGGCCAGCGCAATCTGGATCACGGCGCCGTCGCCGCGCTGGTGGTACTGCCCGATCAGCCGTTCGCTGTCAGCGAGGATCACCTCCGGTGCCTGCACCGTCGACTGCGGCGGCAGCCCGCCGTCGTTCTCCCCCAAAGTCATGGAGCCGCGGGTCAGGGTGGCGCGCATTCCCAGCCGTCGGACCGCCTGGACTTCGATATCGATGGCATCTTCCATGCCTGCCGGAAACAGGTAGTGGTGGTCCGCCGCGGTGGTGCAGCCCGACAGCAGGAGTTCCGCGAGGGCTACCGTGGCGGCCAGCTCGAGGTCCCGCGGCGTGAGGCGGGCCCACACCGGGTAGAGATTCTGCAGCCACGGGAAGAGCGGGGCATTGGCCACGGGACCCCAGGCGCGGGTGAGCGTTTGATAGAAGTGGTGGTGGGTGTTGATCAGGCCCGGCAGCAGCACGTGGCTGCCGGCGTCGAAGGTCTCCGTGCAGGGCGCGGAAGGTTGTTGCCCGGCGGCAAGCACCTCCACGATCCTGCCCCCGGAGACCACAACGCCGCCCGAGGCGTCATAGCTGTTGGCGGTGAATGCTGCGAGCGGATTCCGGATCCACAGCCGGGAATCCGTGGGTGCAGAAGCGCGGGGTGCGGAAGGTGCCTGGGTCATGTGCGGGTTCCTAGTCTGAGCGTGCCGATACGTTCCAGCTCAGTGGGTCCTGTCTGCTGATCCAGGGGCCGGCGCCTGCGGAGCCGGGTCGGCACCAGCGTAAGGGCGGCCCCGGCCGCCGTCAACGGCCGCGGATTGTGACAGTGCGGAAACCTGAATTTCACATCACGAAATTAACTTTCCAGAAACTATGGCGCACGCCACACTCCGGTGCTAATCTCGATCTTGCCAAAGGCGGGCACCCGGAGACCGGGAAGCTATCTACCAGGCGCAACTAAACCTTCAAAGCACATGCTGAAGCCTGGTATCCGTCGCAACTGGTGTTCAATCCCGTCACGGGGTACCGGCTTCCACCCAAAGGGAGCGCATCATGAGTACCACCGTCACGGCCGAACAATTTCTGGCCAGGTCCGTCCAACTTGCAACGTCAAACGTCCTGAACAGCGGAGGGCCGTTCGGCGCGGTCATCGTCACCGCGGACGGCCAGGCCTTCGACGGCGTCAACCGCGTTACTGCCGCCAACGATCCCACCGCCCACGCAGAGGTCACGGCAATCCGCCGGGCCTGCAGCGAGCTGGGCACGTTCGACCTCCGCGGAGCCACCCTCTACAGCAGCTGCGAGCCCTGCCCCATGTGCCTGGCTTCGGCCCTCTGGGCGCGCATTGACCGGGTGGTGTTTGCCGCAGACCGGCACGACGCCGCGTCCGTGGGATTCGACGACGCCGTCTTCTACGAGTACTTCGACAACGCCGACCGGGATGATCTCATGCCGGTGTCCAAGCTGGGGTTCGCAGACCCGCAGGCGCCCGCGATCCTCGAGCCGTTCACCACCTGGAACACGCTCGATTCCAGGATCGACTACTAGGGCCTGTGGTTCCCATGACACTCCTGGAGCAGACCCCCGACGGACCCGAGATGGCCGCCCCGGCAGTCAAGAAGGCCAAGCAGCCCAAGCAGACCCGCCCGGACACACAAGCCCGGCCCCCGGCGTCGAACGCTTTCCTTGACCGCTTCTTCCACATCACCAAGCGCGGCTCAACCCTCGCGCGTGAACTCCGCGGCGGCCTGGTCACGTTCTTCACCATGGCGTACATCGTGATCCTGAACCCGCTGATCCTCGGCGGATTCAGCGCGGACAATGCCCCCACCGACGTTGCCGGCGGCTGGCTGTCCGCAGCCCAGGTTGGTGCGGTCACGGGCCTCACCGCCGGCGTGATGACCATCCTGTTCGGCCTCATCGCCAACCTGCCTTTCGGACTGGCGGCCGGGCTGGGCATCAACTCCTTCCTCGCCGTTGCCGTCATCCACGAAGTCACCTGGCCCGAGGCCATGGGCCTGGTGGTCATCAACGGCATCCTGATCGTCCTGTTCGGCGTCACCGGGGCACGGACGGCCATCTTCCGGGCCGTCCCCAAGGAACTCAAGGCCGCGATCACCGTGGGGATCGGACTCTTCATCGCGTTCATCGGGTTCGTGGACTCGGGCTTCGTCCGCGCCACCGCCGGCGGGCCGCCAGTCCAGCTCGGTGAGAACGGCTCCATCACGTCCGTCCCCACCCTCGTGTTCATCGTGGGCCTGCTGGCCATGGGCATCCTCGTGGCGCGGAAGGTCCAGGGTGGGCTGCTGATCGGGATCGTGGCCACCACCGTGCTGGCCGCCGTCGTCGAAGCCGTCTTCCACATCGGCCCGGGCACACCGGAGAACCCCGGTGGCTGGCACCTGAACACCCCGGTGCTCTCGGGGCAGCTGGTCTCCGCGCCGGACCTGGGCCTGGTGGGACATTTCGACCTGTTCGGAGCCTTCGGCCGGATCGGCGGGCTCGCCGCCACCATGCTCGTGTTCACCCTGGTCTTCACCAACTTCTTCGACGCCATGGGCACCATGACCGGGCTCGCCAAGAGCGCCGGAGTGGCGCACAAGGACGGCACGTTCCCGCGACTGAAGTCGGCCTTCATCGTGGAAGGCTTCGGGGCAGTGGCGGGAGGCGCCACCTCGGGGTCCTCCAACACGGTGTACATCGACTCCGCGGCGGGCATCGGGGAAGGTGCCCGCACCGGACTGGCCTCGGTGGTCACGGGCGCGCTGTTCCTGGGCTCCATGTTCCTCACGCCACTAACCAGCGTGGTGCCGCTGGAAGTCGCCGCCGCCGCACTCGTGGTGGTCGGCGCCATGATGATGGCCCAGATCCGCGAAATCAAGTTCACCAGGTTCGCGGTGGCACTCCCGGCCTTCCTGACCATCGTCACCATGCCGCTGACCTACTCGATTGCCAACGGGATCGGCGTGGGCTTCGTGTCCTGGGCCGTGATCGGAGCGGCATCCGGCAAGGCGAAGAAGATCCACCCGCTCATGTGGGTGGTGACCGCCGGCTTCCTGGTCTACTTCGCCCGCGGACCTGTCAGCGCACTGCTCGGGGCGTAGCCCGCGGCCTCCCAGACCGGACCGGGACAGGCAGATGGGGCCTGTCCCGGTCCACCAAACTGCAATCAAATCGTCGCCGGCGCCGCAGCCGCGCTTCCCCCGGCCAATGATAGGAACGAGAATATGGACACTATCGCCGCACATGAAAAGGGAGTGCAGCCATGCTGGATCTGATGTCTTCCCTCGCCGGCTGGCACCCCGTGGCCTCCGGACAGCGGTGTGCCGTTGCCACCGTGGTGGGCACGAGCGGCTCGGTGCCGCGGCCCATGGGCACATCCATGATGGTGTCCGCAGCAGGTGACGTCCTTGGCAGCCTTTCGGGCGGCTGCGTCGAGGGGGCCGTCGTCGAGGCGGCTCTGGAGGCAGTGCGCGACGGCGGCACCCGGCTGGAGCTTTTCGGCTACAGCGCCGAGGACGCGTTCGCCGTCGGACTCACCTGCGGCGGTGAGCTTCAGGTCCACATCGAGCCGTTCGAGGCGTTTGCCGGACCCTCCATCGGCCAGCTGCTGCGGCGGCTGCCGGAAACCCCGGTGGCACTCATCCGCAGGGTTGACCTGAACGGGAGCGGCGCCGTCGTCATCCCGGACCCTGGGGCATTCAAGGCGGCGCAGTCAGCCGAGCTGGCCGCCCTCCTCGGACTCGGCGGCCCGGCCGGCGAGGCCATGGCGGCTGCTGCAGTACAGCTGGAACCCCTGCTGCGCGGCGGACGTACCGGCTTGGTCAGGCTCGCCCCGGCCGACGGTTGCGTCGGGCGCGCCGACCTGGTGGAGGAATCCGGCGGGATCCAGCCCGAGCCCGTGACCCTGCTGGTCGAAAGCCGTACGCCGCCTCCGCGCATGCTGGTGTTCGGCGCCAACGATTTCGGTGCGGCCCTGGTACCGGCGGCGAAGCTCCTCGGTTATAGCGTGACGCTCATTGATGCGCGGCCGGCGTTCGCAGGCCAGGCGCGTTTCGAGACCGCTGATGAGGTGGTCACGGACTGGCCCCACCGGTACCTGGCGGCAGAGGCCGCCGCAACCCGGATCGACGCCCGCACCGCCATCTGCGTCCTCACCCACGATCCCAAGTTCGACATCCCGCTGCTGGAAGCTGCCCTCGGCCTGGACGTGGCCTTCGTCGGGGCCATGGGCTCGCGCCGCAGCCACCGCCAGCGCATCGACGCCCTGCTGGCCGCCGGCGTTCCACCGGAAGGCCTGGCCCGGCTGCATTCCCCGATCGGCCTGGACCTCGGAGCCGTCACGCCGGCCGAGGTGGCCGTGTCCATCACGGCCGAGCTGATCGCCGCGCGGAACGCAGCCGCAGCCTGCGCTCCGCTCAGGGACGGAAGCGGCCCCATCCACCACGCCAACGAAGAAAGTCAGGAGACCCCGTGGACATGAACACCATAGAGGCCGTCCTCCGCACGACGGACCCGGCCGAATGGCGCGACGGCGACGCCTGGCTCGCCGGCGGCACGGTCCTGTTCTCCTACGGCAGCTACGCCTTCGGCCCCGAACCGCTCCGGAGGCTGCTGGACCTCGGTTCGGCCGGCTGGCCCGCCGTCACCGTGACCGGGGACGGGATCGAGCTGGCCGCAACATGCACCGTGGCCGAGCTCTATGCGCTGCCGGAGTCGCCGGTACTGGCGAACCACGGCCCGGCAACGGACTGGCCCGCCCTGGACCTCGTCCGCCCCTGCTGCGACTCCTTCGTGGCGTCCTTCAAGGTGTGGAACATGTCCACCGTGGGCGGCAACCTGTGCACGTCGCTGCCCGCCGGCCCCATGATCTCGCTGTGCGCCGGGCTCGACGGCACGGCCACCATCCTCGGCCCAGGCGGCTCCAGCCGGGAGCTGCCGGTGGCCCACTTCGTCACCGGCGACGGGCAGAACGCCCTGGCACCCGGCGAGCTTCTCCGCAGCATCCGCCTCCCGGCGTCGGCCCTGTCCTCACGGGCGGCGTTCCGCCGCCTGTCCCTGAGCAACCTGGGGAGGTCCGGGGTCCTGCTGATCGGGACGCTCGACGGCGGTGGGCAGCTGACGCTGACCGTCACCGCAGCGACCAAGCGCCCGGTGCAGCTGCGGTTCCTCCCGGCGCCGGACGCTTCCGAACTCAGGGAAGCGCTGGACGAAGCCATTCCGGAGGACCTTTACCACGACGATATCCATGGCTTGCCCGCCTGGCGGCGCGACATGACGTACCGGCTGGCCGAAGAAATCCGCGACGAGCTTGCCGCTCCGGAAGGCACACTGCCCCGGGCGGTATCCGGCGATTTCTGGCCGCCGCGGCCGATTTCTGCCGGCAATGCGTGGATGTCCAACGGGCAGAAAGGGGCCTGAACATGACGATCGAAATTAACGGAGTGGCCGCGGAATCCCAGCCCCGCCCGGGCCAGTGCCTTCGCACCTTCCTGCGAGAACAGGGAAACCTGGGCGTCAAGAAGGGCTGCGACGGCGGCGACTGCGGAGCGTGCACAGTCCATGTGGACGGCACACCCGTGCACAGCTGCATCTACCCGGCCGTGCGCGCCGAAGGCCATGCGGTCACCACCATCGAGGGGCTCGCGACTGCCGGCGGAATGACTGCCGGTGGAACGTCTGCCGGTGGAACAGGGCCCGGTGGAACGTCTGCCGGTGGAGCCGCAGCCCGCACCCTTCACCCGGTGCAGCAGCAGTTCCTGGACCGGCAGGGTTTCCAGTGCGGATTTTGCACTGCCGGCATGATTATGACGGCTGCAACCTTCGATGACGCGCAGCGGGGCAACCTGCCGCGGAACCTCAAAGGGAACCTGTGCCGCTGTACCGGTTACCGGGCCATCGGCGACGCCGTCTGCGGCCACGAGGGGCATCCGGATCCGGAGGGTCCGGGCTCGGGCATCGCCGGTGAAGGCCAGCCGCAGCCCCGGCCCGGGCAGTTGGGCGATGACGTACCGGCCCCCGCCAGCCGCGCGGTAGTCACAGGGCAGGCCCGCTACACACTGGACGTCCCGGCCGGGGAACTGCCCGGACTCCTGCACCTGAAGCTGCTGCGCTCGCCGCACGCGCATGCCCGGGTGCTCTCGATCGACAAAAGCGCCGCACTGGAAATTCCCGGAGTGGTGGCCGTCTTCACGTCGGCGGACGCGCCGGCCCAGCTGTTCTCCACGGCCCAGCACGAGCTCTACACCGACGACCCCGATGACACCCGGCTGCTGGACGACGTGGTGAGGTTCCGCGGCCAGCGGGTTGCCGCCGTCGTGGCCGAATCGGTGGGGGCAGCGGAAGCGGGGGTGCGCGCGCTGGACGTGAAGTACCAGCCCCTGCCTGCCGTGTTCACGCCCCAGGAAGCCATTCTGCCCGGGGCGCCGGCCATCCACGGCGACAAGGACGGCGGCACGGCACGGATTGCGCGGCCGGAGCAGAACATCGTGGCCGAACTGCACTCCGAACTCGGCAGCGTGGAGGACGGTTTCGCGGCGTCCGACTTCATCCACGAGCAGACGTACCGGACCCAGCGGGTTCAGCACGTGGCCCTTGAAACACACTCCTCCATCGCCTCGGTTGACGATGCCGGTCGGCTGCACATCCGCACGTCCAGCCAGGTCCCGTTCCTGGTCAGGCGCACGCTTTGCCGCCTGTTCGGGCTGCCGGAGGAACGCATCCACGTGGTATCCGGCAGGGTGGGCGGCGGCTTCGGCGGCAAGCAGGAAGTCCTCACCGAGGATATCGTGGCGCTCGCGGCCCTGAAACTGAAGCGGCCGGTGCAGCTGGAGTTCACCCGGACCGAGCAGTTCACAGCCAGCACCACGAGGCACCCGTTCACCATCAAACTCAAAGCCGGTGCCAGCAGCGACGGCAGGCTCACGGCGTTGCAGCTTGAGGTCCTCACGAACACCGGCGCCTACGGAAACCACGCGCCGGGCGTCATGTTCCACGGGTGCGGCGAGTCCTTGGGCGTCTACAAGTGCGCCAACAAGAAGGTGGATGCGCAGGCGGCGTACACCAACACCGTTCCCTCCGGCGCCTTCCGGGGGTACGGGCTGAGCCAGATGATCTTTGCGATCGAGTCCGGGATTGACGAGCTGGCCACCGGAATCGGCATGGACCCCCTGGAGTTCCGCCGCCGCAACATGGTCCGGGAGGGCGACGACATGCTTTCCACCCACGCCGAACCGGAGGAGGACGTCCACTACGGCAGCTACGGGCTGGACCAGTGCACGCGGCTGGTCCGGGACGCCCTGGACCGGGGCCGCGAACGGTACCGGGCCGCAGGGCTCGATGACCTGGGCCCGGACTGGGCCACCGGCGAAGGAACGGCGCTGTCCATGATCGACACCGTTCCGCCGCGCGGACACTTCGCCCATGCGAAGCTCCGGCTCCTTCCCGATGGAACGTACGCGGCCGACGTCGGGACCGCCGAATTCGGCAATGGCACCACGACCGTCCACGCCCAGCTCGCGGCCACCGCCCTGTCCACCACCGCGGCACGCGTCGCCGTCCGGCAGTCGGACACAGACCTGATCGAGCACGATACCGGCGCCTTCGGCTCGGCCGGCACCGTGGTGGCAGGCAAGGCGACGCTGGCCGCGGCCGAGGAGCTGGCCGTTCGGATCCGGGCCTTCGCCGCCGGCATGCACCAGATCCAGTCATCGGGCTGTGTACTCGACGGCGATGCCGTGGTCTGCGAGGGAACCAGGGTGTCGCTGACGGAACTCGCGCGCGAAGCCGCGGAGGCCGGCGTCGAAATTGCCGCGGAGGGGCGCTGGGGCGGCACTCCCCGGTCGGTCGCGTTCAACGTCCACGGATTCCGTGTGGCAGTAAATAAGGGGACGGGGGAGCTGCGGATCCTGCAGAGCGTCCAGGCGGCGGACGCCGGCGTGGTGGTAAACCCCCGGCAGTGCCGCGGCCAGATCGAGGGCGGGATCGCGCAGGCGCTGGGCGCCGCGCTGTATGAGGAGGTCAGGGTGGACGACGGCGGCCGGGTCACCACGGACATCCTCCGGCAGTACCACATCCCGTCCTTCGCGGACGTGCCGCGCAGCGAGGTGTACTTCGCCGAGACCAACGACAAACTGGGCCCGCTCGGGGCGAAGTCGATGAGTGAAAGCCCGTTCAATCCGGTGGCGCCGGCCCTGGCCAATGCCATCCGCCACGCCACAGGCCTCCGGTTTGCCGAACTCCCGATTGCCCGGGACAAGATCTACCTGGGCCTGAAGGAAGCCGGCCTCGTCCCGTCCCCCAAAAGCAACGCGGGGTCACTTAGCGCCCAATGAGCCCCGCCGAAGGGGCGCTAAATGACCCGCGTTGGGTTCCCGTCATATAGTCGGGGGATGGAACAGCGCACTTTAGGCAAAACCGGACGGAACGTCTCCGTCGTCGGACTCGGCACGTGGCAGCTCGGCGCGGACTGGGGCAACGTGGATCCGGCCCAGGCACAGGCAGTGCTGGCCGCCTCGGCGGAGGCGGGCGTGACGTTCTTCGACACGGCGGACGTCTACGGTGACGGCCGCAGCGAGCAGGCCATCGGCGCTTTCCTGGCGGACAACCAGGGGCTGGACATTACCGTGGCCACGAAGATGGGCCGCCGGGTGGAGCAGCGTCCGGAGAACTACAATCTCGCCAACTTCCGCGAGTGGGTGGACCGCTCACGCCGCAACCTGCGGACCGACTCCCTTGACCTCGTCCAGCTGCACTGCCCGCCCACCGCTGTCTACAGCAACGCCGAGGTCTACGACGCCCTGGATACCCTCGTCTCAGAGGGCGCCATCCGGAACTACGGCGTCAGCGTGGAGCGCACGGACGAAGCCCTCGAAGCGCTGCGCCACGACGGCACCGCGTCCGTCCAGATCATCCTCAACGCCTTCCGGCTTAAGCCCCTGGACGAGGTGCTCCCCGCAGCAAAGAAGGCCGGTGTCGGGATCATCGCGCGTGTGCCGCTGGCTTCCGGGTTGCTGTCCGGAAAGTACACCAAGGACACTTCCTTCGCCGAGAATGACCACCGAAACTACAACCGCGGCGGCGACGCGTTCGACGTCGGCGAGACTTTCTCGGGCGTCGATTTCGAGCTGGGGCTCAAGGCCGTGGCCGAGTTCGAGAACCTGGTGCCGGAGGGTGCAAGCACCGCGCAGGCGGCCATCGCGTGGATCGCGGCACAGGACGGCGTCACGTCGGTTATTCCGGGGGCGCGAAATGTGGAGCAGGCCCGCTCCAATGCCGGAGCGGCCGGGATTTCGGTGAACGACGAATTCAACGAGGGCGTCCGCTGGATCTACGACCACTACTTCCGCGAGTCGATCCACCCGCGCTGGTAGTTCGCGCCGGACCGGCAGCAACCGAACATGTGGCCGCCGTCGGGAAGCAAAGTGCTGAATGACCACATCCATCCGCGCCTTCATTGACAGTCTGGCTGCCGTGGAAACCGGTCCGGGGAGCCATAACTTTTTCGATCATGCGATCCCCGAAAACTCCCGGCGCCGGCAAAACCTGGAGATCTTCTTGGAGGAGATGCGGGATCGCAGCCCGCAGGTTCTGCTGGTGGGAGAAGCCCCTGGTTTCAGGGGCATGAAGGTCACCGGGATTCCCTTTACCAACCGCACTATCCTCGAGGGTCCGGCGAACGCTTTCGGGCTGTTCGGGCCGGGGAAAGGATACGCGTTGCCCGGGGATTCCGCAGGCGTAGCAGCCGAACCAACGGCCACCGTGCTGTGGGCGGTGTTGGCCGAGCTGGATTTCCTGCCGCTGCTGTGGAGCGCCTACCCCTTTCATCCGCATGCGCCGGGACGGCCGTTGTCCAACCGCACGCCCACGCTCACTGAAACTGCCATCGGGACTCCGTTTTGGCAAGCGTTGACCGAGCTGTTTCCCATCCAGTCGGTGGTGGCGGTGGGCAACGTGGCTCACCGCAGCCTTCAACGAAGCGGCCTGCGGGTGCCGAAAATCAGGCATCCCGCGCACGGAGGGCGGGCCGGTTTCAAGCTGGGCCTGCAAGAGCTTCTGGCGCACGGCGTTATTCACTAGCTCAGTCGAGAAGATGCAGCTGGTCCGGAGAGTCGATGTCTTCGCCTGCGGATCGCTTGCCTCCCGTCCCGGTGGTGCAGTCCACCAGGTCAATGACATCGGGGCGGGCCTGGAGGAAATGCCGCGCGCCGGCGTCGCCGGTGGCCGACTCCGCTGCCGCGGCGCGCAGCGAGGCGTCGAGCAGCAACGGGTGACCGCGCCGGAGTTCGCCCGCAGCATCGGGGTAGGCGGCGGCCGTCACGTGCCCCGGCCGGTGGGACGACAGCAGGCGTGCCACGGTTTCCGGGGTCAGCCCGGGCTGGTCAACGAGGGCTACCAGCACATGGTCCTCATCGCGGGCGCAGGAGAGACCCAGCCTGAACGAACTGCCCATGCCGGTCGACCAGTCAGCGTTCTCCACCACGGCGTGCCGCGAGAGGTCCGTGTTCTCGCGCACCGACTCGGCCCCGGCGCCGAGCACAACCACCACCTCGCGGCAGCCGCCGTCGAGCAGGACGTCGGCCAGCACCTCAACGAGGGTGCGGCCCCGGAACGGCAGAAGCGCCTTAGGGCCGAGGCCCAAGCGGGTGCCGGCACCCGCGGCAAGGAGGACCGCGGTGGTGGCCGTGCGCGGGAAGTCTGCCATGTGCTTCACCTTAGGACACTGAATTGCTGGACGGCATCCCGTTACCAGGAGAAAACTACCGATTAGTAGGGGTAGTTAACCCAGTGAATGGCCGCTAACCTCGTAGGTGTC
The DNA here is from genome assembly GCF_056395245.1 of Arthrobacter sp. 10L430. Lineage (NCBI taxonomy): Bacteria > Bacillati > Actinomycetota > Actinomycetes > Micrococcales > Micrococcaceae > Arthrobacter > Arthrobacter sp. 10L430. Next base: position 45,428 of record NZ_JBFTJD010000030.1, read on the forward strand.
GTGTTGGCAATTGGGGGTCACAGACGGCTGCAACGGCGCAGCCCAGAAGGAGCGTAGATGGCAGGCACATTCGAAATAGTGACCGCGGACCAGGGGTTATTCCGGTTCCGGCTGACGGCGGAGGATGGCACCGTAGTTGCGGTCTCACCCAGTTTTCCGAACATCAAGGCAGTGGTCGCAGGCATCACTGCAGTGCGGGAGAACGCCGCAACCGGGTTCATCGTGGACCGGCGCCCGTCCCTGACCTCAACATAGTTCGGAGCATGCTTTCGAGAAACGACCGACGGCGGTCCCACCAGAAGGTGGGGCCGCCGTCGGTCTGACCAGCAACGGTCAGGCGTCCCCGCCGGCTCCTCCCGTGGTGCCGGCGTTGACGTCGAGCAGCTTGTAGCGATCCATCGCGTAGGCCGGAACCCCGCCGTCCACCTCGCCCCGGGAAGCGAGCAGCTGCAGCGTCTTCACCACGATGGAGTGGGTGTCGTTCTTGAAGAAGCGGCGTGCTGCGGCGCGGGTGTCGGAGAAGCCGAAGCCGTCGGCGCCGAGCGAAGCGAACTGGTGGGGCAGGAACTGGCGGATCTGGTCCGGAACGGCCTTCATGTAGTCCGACACCGCCACCACCGGCCCCTGCGCATCGGCCAGCTGCTGGGCCACAAACGGGATCCGGGCCGGTTCGCCCGGATTCAGGAACGCTTCCTCCTCGGCGGCGATGCCGTCGCGGCGCAGTTCGTTCCAGGACGTGACCGACCAGACGTCCGCGGAGACGCCCCAGTCCTCGGCCAGGATCCGCTGGGCTTCCAGCGCCCACGGAACGGAAACGCCGGAAGCCAGGATCTGGCTCTTGGGACCTTCAGTACCCGACGCCGACACCCGGTAGATGCCTTTCAGCACACCGTTGACGTCGAGGTTCTCGGGTTCGCCTGGCTGGGTGATGGGCTCGTTGTAGACGGTGATGTAGTACATCAGGTTGCGGTCGGCGGCCGAACCGGCCGGACCGTCGTCGGGATGCGGACCGTACATGCGTTCGATGCCGTCGCGGACGATGTGGCCCATTTCGTAGCCGTAGGCGGGGTCGTAGGTGACCACGGCGGGGTTGGTGGAGGCGAGCAGCGGGGAGTGGCCGTCGGCGTGCTGGAGGCCTTCGCCGGTGAGGGTGGTCCGTCCTGCGGTGGCGCCGATGATGAAGCCGCGGGTCATCTGGTCCGCGGCGGCCCAGAAGGCGTCGCCGGTGCGCTGGAAGCCGAACATGGAGTAGAACACGTAGACCGGGATCAGCGGCACGCC
>NZ_JBFTJD010000031.1:0-80121 GCF_056395245.1 Arthrobacter sp. 10L430
GCTCGACGGCGCGTGGCTGCCGGAGCCGTGGGCCTCCCGCCTGGTGCTCCAGGCCGGCGCGAAGGTCCTGGTCGATGAGAAGGACCTGTGGGACGGGTCGCTGACGGGCAAGCCGGGCGAGTTCCCCACCACCATCCTGATCGTGAACAAGAAGTTCGCCGCCGAGCACCCGCAGACCGTCGAAGGGCTGCTGAAGGGCCACGCCGAAGCGGTGAAGTGGCTCAACGACACTCCCGCCGCGGAAAAGGCCGCCAAGGTCAACGCGGCCCTGAAGGAGGCGGCCGGCAAGGCGCTCGCGCAGGACGTCATCGACCGGTCCCTGAAGAACATCGTGTTCACCGTTGACCCGCTGGCCGGAGCCTTCAACAAGCTGCTGCAGGACGGCGTGGACGCCGGCACCACCAAACAGGCCGACCTCAACGGCATCTTCGACCTCACCACGCTGAACGGCGTCACCGGGCAAAAGACCTCCGCGGCCGGCCTCGGCAAGGACTGACCCTCAGGCCAGACCGGCAGTTCCAGTTCAATACAATCCAGTTCAATACAAAGAGGAGATCCGGCGGGACATTCCCGCCGGATCTCCTCGTTGTTTGTGCTGATCAGGGGTGAACCAGTCCGCCGCTGTTCTGAATTCTGCGCCTACAGTGCACCCTGAAGTTCGTCGAGGGCGTAGGACGCCTCGTGGGCCTTCAGCAGATAGTGGAAGACAATCGCCCCGGGCGCCTCCTGACTGCCGGTGTATTCCGCCGCCGCCCACGGTCCGCCGGCCACTGCCCCTGCCCAGGCATGGGCCTCGTCCCAGTGGACACCGGCCGGAGCGCGCTCGGAAACAAGACGCAGGGCCACCGAAAATCCCACCTCGGCAGGGCCGCCCGAAGCCTGCCGCTGGGCAAAGCCCACGATGTCCACTGACACACCGGGCGTGGTCAAGGACGGCCGGGGCGCCATGGCCGTGGCGGCGCCGTCCAGGCCGCCGGTACCGATGTCCTGCCAGGTCAAGGCATACACCTGGTCGCGGAACACAGTCAGTTCCTCGCTGCACTGTGCGCGGATCCTGCGAGCCAAAGCGGTGATCATCGGGTCTCCGTTCTTGTCTGTACTTGTGGACCAAACCAACCACTCGGACGGTTAGGCCACAATGCACAAGGACACGGACGGACTCAGGACGCAACACGGCTTAACGAACGGCAGTATGGCGTAAAGAAACGCAGGGCGCAGGCCACCGGCGCAGGCAGCCGGCGGCCGGGATCTAGAGGCGCATTCGTGCCACGAAGCGGAACCTGTCGCCCCGGAAAACCGACCGGGTCCACTCAACAGGACTGCCCTCCGGGTTGAAGCCGAGCCGGTGCACCAGCAGCATCGGGGCCCCCATTTCGACATCCAGCAGCCGGACCTCATCGGGGCCGGCGAGCTTGGTCTCCACCGTGTCCTCCACTTCACTGATGCGGATTCCGTAGTCCTCGCTTAAGGCGGAATACAGCGATCCCCGGGTCTCCACGTTGTGCGCAAGGTCCGGCAGCGCTCCGGCGAGGAAGGCTGTTTCGTGGGCGAGCGGTTCGCCGTTGACCAGCCTGATGCGCTCGACGCGGTGGACATCGGTCCCGGGATCCACTCCCAGTCTCCGGGCAGTGACGGGATCGGCGGCCACCGTGCTCATATCCAGGATTTTGGCCGACGCCGTGAGCCCCTGACTCGCCGCGTCGTCGGAAAACGAGGTGAGCTGGCGGACATGCGTGATTTTCGGCGGCGCGACAAAGGTGCCCCGCCCCTGTGTTCGGTCGAGGCGGCCCTCGGCTACGAGTTCCCCGATCGCCTGGCGGACCGTGGTGCGGGACGTCGAGTACTGCTCGGCCAACGCCCGCTCCGTGGGAATCAGGGTGCCCGGGGCTGCGTCCTCGATGAGCGCGAGGATCTGCTCCTTGAGCACGTAGTACTTGGGCAGCGCAGCGGCGTGGGTCTCCATGACTGCGATATTACCTATTGACAGGAAAATTGGTCTACGCCAAAATAGAGGAAATTGGTTTATACCAATTCTGGCACTCGCTTAATGAGAACCCCAACCCCTCCCCCTAGGCAGACAAGGACCCAAAGATGTCGTTCCTGCAAGACCTTCGCCAGACGCCCCGTCTGGGCCTCCTGGTCGGCGGCACCGCCGCCACCATCGGGATCATTTACGGCTACGATCTTTCAAATATCGCCGGCGCCCTGCTCTTCATCACCAAGGAATTCCAGCTCTCCACGAGCCAGCAGGAACTGGTGACCACCGCCGTCGTCGTCGGTGAAGTCCTCGGCGCTGTACTGGGCGGCTGGCTCGCCAACCTCTTTGGCCGCAAGGCGTGCATGGTGGGAGTCGCCGGCGCCTATGCCGCCTTCGCCATCCTGAGCGCACTGTCGGCGGACGTCCCCATGCTGCTCATTGCCCGGCTCCTGCTGGGCCTGACGATCGGCATTTCCGTGGTGGTGGTGCCCGTGTTCGTGGCCGAATCCGCGCCCCCGAAGGTCCGGGGCGCCCTGCTCGTCGCCTACCAGGTGGCCACCGTCATCGGCATCATCGTCGGATACCTGGCGGCCTACGCCTTGTCCGCCACCGAAAACTGGCGCCTGATGCTGGGCCTGGCGGCCGTCCCTGCGGCAGCGGTCCTCGCCGTCACGCTCCGGCTCCCTGACACCGCCCGCTGGTACATGATGCGCGGACGCACCGAGGACGCCCGCCGCACACTGTCCTCCATCGAACCGCACGCCGACGTGGACGCCGAACTGGCCGACATGCAGCGCGCCATCGGCGACGAACGCGGCGGAGGCCTGCGGGAAATGCTGCGCTCCCCGTACCTCAAGGCCACGGTCTTCGTGGTCGGGCTGGGCTTCTTCATCCAGATCACCGGCATCAACGCCGTGGTCTACTACAGCCCGCGGATCTTCGAAGCGATGGGCTTCACGGGCAACGCCGCCCTGCTTTTGCTCCCTGCCCTGGTCCAGGCCGCCTCGCTGGTTGCCGTCTTCGTGTCGCTGTCCCTGGTGGACAAGGTGGGGCGGCGGCCCATTCTCCTCGGCGGCATCGCGATGATGATCGTCGCCAACATCGTTCTCGTTGCCGTCTTCATGGTGGGCCGCGACTTTGGCGGAGCCCTGACCGTCATCGGATTCCTGGGCGTCCTCCTGTTCACCGTCGGCTTTACCTTCGGATTCGGCGCGCTGGTCTGGGTCTACGCCGGCGAATCGTTCCCGGCACGCCTGCGGTCCCTGGGCGCCAGCGCCATGCTGACCTCCGACCTCGTGGCAAACGTCATCGTCGCAGCCTTCTTCCTCACCATGCTGCAGCGCCTGGGCGGAGCCGGAACCTTCGCCGTGTTCGGCGCCCTCGCCGTCGCCGGGTTCATCTTCGTGCACCGCCTCGCACCGGAAACGAAGGGCCGAAACCTCGAAGAAATCCGGCACTACTGGGAAAACGGCGCCCGCTGGCCGGAACAGACCGGCAGCAAGCCGGCGGCCAAGTAGTGCCCCGCGTCCTGGGCCTGGATATCGGGGGCTCCAAGACCCACGCCATCCTGGCGTGCAACGCAGTCAATGAAAACGCCGACGACGGCGGGCAGCCTGTTGCCGAGTGCACCGGCCGCAGCGCGAACATCACCTCAGTCGGAGAGCCGGCGGCTTCCGCCGCACTGGACGGCCTCGCCCGCCGGCTCGGCGTCGGAAACCCTGACGGCCACGGAATCCACACCGTCTGCGCCGGCGCTGCCGGGGCAGACACTCCCGAGAGCCGGGACCGGCTCGCGGCCATGCTCTCGCGAAGGTTCCCGGGAGCCCGGATCCAGGTGGTCCACGACACCCGCATCATCCTCGCAGCGGAAAGCCTGGACGCCGGCACGGTCCTGATCTCCGGCACCGGTTCCGCCGCCTGGGCACAGAGCGCGGACGGCCGCGAAGCCAGGGCGGGCGGCTGGGGGTACCTGCTGGGCGATGAAGGAAGCGGCTACGCCGTCACCCGCAGCGCCGTTCGCAACGCACTCACTGAACACGACGCGGGCCAGCCTCCCGGGCCGCTGTCGGTGCGCATCCTGGAACGGACCGGCGCCGCCGAACCCCTGGCGCTGCTGGACCTCTTCTACCGCAACCCGGAACGCCGGTATTGGGCCGGCCTTGCCGGCACAGTGTTCGACGTGGCTGCCATGGGGGACGTGGCCGCCAACGCCATCGCCGAGGACGCCGCCCGGCAACTGGCAGCCTTGGCCGTCGCCGTCAACGAGCGGCTGGGCGTTCTTCCGGTATCCGGTGGTCACGGATCCGATGGTCACGGGTCCGGCGCTCCCGGATCAGAAGATCCACCCGTCCTGCTGGCCGGCGGGATGCTGGTCAACCAGCCGCTCCTGGCCGGCCGTGTCCGGGCGTTTCTGGAAGGACGCGGGCTGACCGTCGTCAGGGTCCTGGACCGCGCCCCCGCCTGGGGCGCCGTGAAGCTTGCCCAGGAACTGGCCAACTCCACCGGCGCCGGCATGGCCCAGCGTTCGAACCATTCCATCCACTCGCCGGCCTAAAACCATCGCTTCACCATCCATTCGATCAACAGGAGATCCCATGACACCGCCGAACACCACGTTGCCCGCAGCCGGTTCCACCCTTCAGGCGCCGGGGGCGCTGATGGCAGCTGAAATCCTCGAGCAGCCCGAGGCCCTCACCCGCCAGCTCGACGTCGGCCGCGCCGACATCCGGCGTCTTGCCGCCACACTTCGCGCCGCAGACATCCGTTACGTCCTACTGGCCGCCCGGGGCACGAGCGATCACGCGGCCCTGTACGCGAAGTACCTCATCGAAACGGTGCTGGGGCTGCCCGCCGGGCTCGCCTCGCCGTCGAGCCTAACCGTGTACGGCGCTGAACCGAAGATGAACGGCGTCCTCTGGCTGGCGGTCAGCCAGTCGGGCGGGTCCCCCGACCTGGTGGACTCCACGGCCGCCGCGGCGCGCGGCGGCGCCGTCACCGTGGCCGTGACCAACGCGCCGTCGTCGCCACTGGCGGGCGCCGCCCAGCACCATGTGGACATTCTGGCAGGGCCGGAACGTGCCGTCGCCGCCACCAAGAGCTACACGTCCCAGCTGCTGGCGCTCTGGCTGCTCATCGATGCCTGGGCCGGCGGGGAAGGGGCCGATGCGTCGGTCCTGGCCGGCCACGCCGCCGACGTCCTCGCAGGACCGGAGATACTTGAGGTGGCAGACCGCTACCGGTTCGTCAATCACATCATCACCACGGGGCGCGGTTTCTCCTATCCCACGGCACGAGAGGCGGCGTTGAAACTCATGGAGACGTCCTACCTGGCAGCCCATGCCTTCTCCGGAGCGGACCTCCTGCACGGGCCGTTCGCGATGATTGACGAGGACCGCCCCGTCATCGCCATCGCTTCGCCCGGCGCCGGCGGCCGTGCCCTGCAGCCGGTGCTGGAACGGCTGGCTGAGCGCGGGGCAGACGTCTGCGTTGTCGGCGACCCCGCCGCAGCCCGGCCACTGAACCATCTGGTGCCCCTGCCGGCGGTGCACGAGCAGCTTGCTCCAATCCTTGAAATCCTGCCATTGCAGCGCCTGGCCCACGCCATGGCCGCTGCCCGCCACCGCGACCCCGACGCACCCCGGGGGCTGCGTAAAATCACGGAAACCTGGTGAGTACCACGCTCATTTCTGCCGCCCGTGTCATCGCACCCGGCGCTGTCCTCGAGCCTGGCTGGGTGGAAACCCGGTCCGGCCAGATCAGCGCCGTAGGTGCCGGGTCCCCGCCCCGCGAACCCGACGCAAGCTTTCCGGAGGGGACCCTGGCACCGGGCTTCATTGACGCCCACATTCACGGCGGCGGCGGCTTCAGCTTCAACGATCCGGACCCCGCCGCAGCAGCCGTCAAGATCGCCGCAGTACACCTGGAGCACGGCACCACCACGCTGATGGCAAGTCTCGTCACTGCGCCTTTGGCAGAGCTTGCGACGGCTGTTGCCGCCCTGGCGGGCCTGGTGGAGGACGGCGTGCTGGCCGGAATCCACCTCGAAGGACCCTGGCTCAGCCCCTCCCACCGCGGCGCGCACACCAAAGACCTGCTGCAGTTGCCGGACCCGGCCAGCATCGACCGGCTGATGCTGGCCGGCCGGGGCACGGTACGGATGGTAACGGTGGCACCCGAGCTTGAAGGGGGTCTGGCGGCGATCCGGCAGATCACCGGCCACGGCGCAGTCGCAGCAATCGGCCACACCGGTGCCGGCTATGACCTTGCCCGCCAGGCGATCGCCGCAGGGGCCACGGTGGGGACCCATGTGTTCAACGCCATGCGGCCCTTGCACCACCGTGAACCCGGGCCGGCACTGGCGCTGCTGGAAGACCCGAACGTCTTTGCAGAGGTGATCGCGGACGGCGTGCACCTGCACCCGTCGCTGGTCCGCTTCATCTCGGGAAGCCCTGCCCGGGCAGTCTTCGTCACCGATGCGATGGCAGCGGCCTGTGCTTCTGAGGGGACGTACCAGCTTGGCGGGCTTGAAGTCCATGTCGCCAACGGCGAGGCGCGGCTGGCCAGCAACGGCGCCATCGCCGGCAGCGTGCTGACGCTCGACGCCGCCATCCGGCACGCGGTAAACCACGCCGGCCTCCCGCTCGCCGACGCGGTCCGCGCGGCAACCCAGAATCCGGCGGACATGCTGGGGCTCTCCGACGTCGGCCGTCTTGAACAGGGCAAGCGCGCGGACCTGGTGGTGCTCGATGAGGGACTCGAGGTTGCGGCGACCATGAAGTCCGGCACCTGGTGCCGGCCCGCCGCTCCCGTCATGCGCCGCCGTTCCGGACGTGCTGGATGAGCGCGTCAAGGATCGGCACCTGGCCTTTTACCAGCTTGGTGCGGGCGTCGGGCTCTGTGGCCCATTTGGCGTCGTCGATCTCCGGGAAGCTGCGGACTGTGCCGGATCCCTTCGGCCATTCCAGTGAAAAGGTGTTGCTCACGATTTCCCCGGGCGCGAAGTCGGACTCGGCTGTAAAGACGGTGACGACCTTGCCCGAGGGTTGCCGGAAGGAGCCCAGCTGGATGTAATCGGCGGAGGGTGGAGGAGCGCCCATCTCCTCGGCGAACTCACGCTTCGCCGCCACCATCGGGTCCTCGTCCTCGACGTACTCGCCCTTGGGAATTGACCAGGCGCGCGCATCCTTATGGGCCCAGAACGGCCCGCCCATATGGGCTATCCAGAACTCCAGTTCGGATCTGGCGGTCCGACGGTACAGCAGGATGCCTGCGCTCCAGACCGTCATTGGCTAACCGCGGTCAGTCGTTCTCAGCTCCCTGGTTCAGGACCTGGAAGTCCGGGCCGAGGTTCACTTCGACTTCCGAACCGCTGTTCAGCCGGATCTCCACTTCATAGGCAGAGCCCGGGTCGCCGCCGCCCTCCACGTCGGTCACCGCGCCCGGCCCTACCTTGGCCAGGGCGGCCTGGATCGCCTTGTCGCGGTCGGTCTGGCTCAGCGGGCTCTGGGTACCTCCGGTCGTGGCCTTGTCATCGTCGAAGGGGTTCCCGGCCGCCGCTGCAACCGTTGCTCCTCCAAGGGCTGCTGCAGCCAGCGCCCCGCCGACAATCCACGCTGTTCTTTTGCGCATGGCAAAGACTCCTCTCACGCTTTTTTCCAGTGTGCGCCCGATCCAGGGCATGCACAACGACGGCTTTGTTGCTCAACGGCTGTAGACGCCGGTGATCGTCGCCGAACCGAGCAGGTGTTTCGCCAACTCAGTGCCCAGGCTCGCCGGCCGCGCACCCGCCCGGGTGTCGAGGTCCTCCACACCCAGCGCATAGACCGTGACAATGTACCGGTGCCGGCCGTGCCCGGGCGGCGGCGCGGCACCAAGGTAGCCCCGGAATCCGGCGTCATTCTTCAACTGCACCACGCCGTCCGGAAGCTGCTGTCCGCCCTCGGCCCCTGCCCCCTCCCGCAGCGAGGTGACGTCCGCCGGAAGGTTAAGGACGGCCCAGTGCCAGAACCCGCCGGCACCCGGTGCGTCCGGATCAAACACAGTAACGGCGTAGCTTCTGGTCCCTTCGGGCGCCCCGCTCCAGCTCAGCTGCGGCGATTCATCCTGCCCGCCGGCGTGCATCCTGCCGCTGCGTTGGGCGGGCGGCAGTGTTTCACCGTCCCGGAATGACTCGCTGCTGAGCCCGAACGACGGTACGTCCGGCAGGTCTGAAAATGGACCGGAGGATGTCATGGCTGCCTTTCAGATGGTGGGAACTTCTGCTTCCTCTGCTGCTTCTTCGATGCGGTTGAGTTCCGCCCTGGTGGGCGGGTTGGCGCCGGCACGGGACACCGTTACGGCGGCCGCGCGGCTCGCGTGGGCCAGGAGCGCAGCGAGGCCCTCGGCCGGCAAAGCCCGCAGGTCCGCCCGGTTCTGGGCTCCGTCCAGTCCGCGGTCCACCACGCCGGAGAGCAGCGCCGCCATGAAGGAGTCACCTGCCCCGACGGTGTCCGCCACCTCCACCTTGGGCGCAGCGAACTCAGTTTCACCTGCCGCCGTGATGCCCCACGGTCCGGCCGCACCGCGCGTCACCACCACCATGGCCGGCCCTTCCGAGCCACCCAGCGACAGCCAGCGGCGGGCGGAATCAAGCACGTCCGCACCAGGGTACAGCCACGCGAGATCCTCGTCGGACGCCTTGACGATGTCTGAGAGGGTCACGAACTTCTCCGCCTGGCGGCGGGCATAGTCCGCGTCGGTGATGATGCTGGGCCGGCAGTTGGGGTCGAAGCTGATGGTCGCCGCCGGGTGGGAATGTTCGACGGCGGCCAGTACGTCAGCGGCGCCTGGCGCCAGCATGGTGGCAATAGAGCCGGTGTGCAGCAGGGTGGTTCCCTGCAGCATGAAGGGCAGGTGCTCCGCGAGGCCGGGAAGCTCCCAGGCGAGGTCGAACGTGTAGGTGGCCGCGCCGTCGTCGTCCACTAAGGCTGTGGCCACGCTGGTGGGCAGCGAATCCGGGGCCTGCGGGAGCATGACGGAGCTGGCCTTCAGGTGCGCAGCGACGGATTCGCCGTAGGCGTCGCGGCCGTAGCGGCCGACGAACTGCACGGGATGGCCCAGGCGGGCGAGCCCCACGGCGACGTTGAGCGGGCTGCCGCCCACGTGGGCTTCGATTCCGGAGGTGCGCTGGACCACGTCAACCAGGCCCTCGCCAATAACTGTCAGCATGGTCATACTCTGCCAGAGAACGCCGCCCTGCGCTCAGTCCGTCAGGGCACAAAACAGCGCGGCGGACAGTTGGGCCCGCCGCGCTGTTAAGGTCACTGGCTGTCTAGGACTTCTTCTTTCCCGGCAGCGCGAGTTTGAAGACCTTGGCCCACGAGGAACCCACCTGCTTGAGCAGCGGTCCCGTGGTGTACGGCAGGCCGTAACGCTTGCAGATTTCCTGCACCTTCGGGGCAACCTCGCCGTACCGGTTGGACGGCAGGTCCGGGAAAAGGTGGTGCTCGATCTGGTGGGACAGGTTTCCGGTCATGAGGTGCATGAACTTGGAGCCGGAGATGTTGGCCGAGCCGATCATCTGCCGGACGTACCAGTCGCCGCGGGTCTCACCTTCCACCATTTCCTCGGTGAACGTGTCCGCCCCCTCGGGGAAGTGGCCGCAGAAGATCACCGCATGGGCCCAGACATTGCGGACGGCATTGGCGGTCAGCGTGCCGTACAGCGCCTGCTTGCCCGAGCCGGTCAGCATGGCGACGGCCGGAGTGGCGGCGTAGTCCTTGGTGAACTGGGTGACTACCTTGCGGCCCAGGGCCTTGAGGTCACGCTGCATGGCCTCCTTGGTCTTCTTGCCTTCCTGGTAGTCCACCAGCTCGAGGTCGTAGATGGCGATTCCCCATTCGAAGATGGGAGCCAGGATGGCGTTGTACAGGGGGTTGCCGAGGTTGTGCGGCTTCCACGGCTGGTCGGCGTCCATGCGCAGGAGGTTGTATCCGACGTCGTTGTCCCTGCCCACCACGTTGGTCCAGCGGTGGTGGAGGTCGTTGTGGGTGTGCTGCCACGAACGGGCCGGGGTCACGAAGTCCCACTCCCAGGTGGTGGAGTGGATGTCGGGATCGCGCATCCAGTCCCACTGTCCGTGCAGGATGTTGTGGCCGATCTCCATATTTTCCAGGATCTTGGCGACGCTCAGCAGGGTGGTGCCAGTGATCCAGGCGGCCTTGTTGCGGCCCATCAGGAGGGCTGCCCGGCCGGAAATTTCCAGGCCCCGCTGGACCTTGATGACGCGCCGGATGTAGGCGGCGTCGGAGGCACCGCGCTTGGCGAGGACCTCGTCCTTGATGGCGTCCAGCTCGCGGCCGAGCTCGGCCACCTGCTCGTCGGTAAGGTGAGCGGCCGCGGGCGGTCGCACAAGCGGGCTCCCCGACGTGGCCAGGGCTCCGGGACGGGGTTTGGCCGTCGGCCCGTTGATCGACGTCGATTCTGCGGCTGTGCGGTCAGATATTGCTGTCATGCTGTGTTGCTCCTCAGATCTCGAGGTTAACGGGCCCGGCGGCTGCCGAGACACACGTCTGGATTAGTTGGCCCGGCTCACCATGGACCTCGCCGGTGCGAAGGTCGCGGACGTGGCCGGCGCGCAGCGGCGTGAGGCAGCTGTGGCAGATGCCCATGCGGCAGCCGCTGGGCATGAGGACGCCGGCGTCTTCGCCCACATCCAGCAGCGGGGTGTTCCCGTCCGCCTCCACTTCGCGGTCGGAGGCTTCAAAGGTGACCAGTCCGCCGTCGTGCCCGGCCCCGCCCACCAGGCTGGTGTTGAAGCGTTCGATGATCAGGTTGATAGGGTCTGCCGCAAACGGTCCCGGCGCCGCCTCCACGTGGGCGGCCGCCTCGGCGGACCACAGCGCCTCGGCGTCGTCCAGGTAGCCCTCGGGGCCGCACGCATAGGCGGCGCGCTGGCGCCAGTCCGGGCAGAGGTCCTCCAGCTGGGCGGGGGAGCCGAAGTCCATGCGGCCGCGTTCGCCGGTGTACCAGTGGGTGACGCGGAAGTTGGGGAACTGGTCCGCAAGTTCGGAGAGCTCCTCATGGAAGATGCTGTCCTGCGGGGTCCGGGCCGAGTGGATGAGCACGACGTCGGCATCCGGGCGGTGCGGCACCAGGGTGCGGATCATGGACATGACGGGGGTGATGCCGCTCCCCGCGGTGAGCATCAGCAGCGGCCGCGGGTGCTCCGGCAGAACAAAGTCGCCCTGCGGCGGCGCCAGGAACAGCACATCTCCGGGACGGGTGGTCCGGACCAGAACACCGGACACCGCGCCCATGTCACTCACGGTGATGGCAGGGTCCTGCCCGGCGGGAGCGCTGAGCGAGTAGGAGCGCCAGTGGCGCACGCCATCGAGTTCCACGCCGATCCGGGCCCACTGGCCGGCCTTATGGGCCTTCCAGCCGCGCCCGGGACGGAAGTGGATGGTGGCGGAGTCCGCCGTTTCCGGCACAACTTTGGTGACGACGCCGCGCAGCTGGCGGGCCGAAAAGACTGGATTAAAAAGCGCGAGAATATCCTCCGGCGCCAACGGGGTGGTCAAAACAGACGCGGCCCGCGCCAATTTACGGAGCCGAATCATACTGTCCACCACCTGTTGGATTCACCCATTTATATCTCCTAGTGAAACCGGTGATCGTAATATACAAAACTACCTCAACCCCCGCTATAAGAGTCCCGCAAGCCGGTGCCACTAGCAACCGGGCCGCCGGAACGTGAAAATTTAACCATCAGACATAAATAGTAAGTGTACTTACCGCGTGGCGCTCAAGAGCCAGCGGACCGATTGGCAGGGCTGGTACGCCGCCCCCAGAGTGCTGCTTTGCGATCTACCCCCTGGCTCTGCAACGAACAGACACCGGCGGAGTTCCCGTTCTCTGGCGGCGGGCCCGTAACGCGTCATGGCGAAGCCCGGCCGCCGGGATGCGTTGCGCATCAGGTACCGGGGGCCGGGCTTCTGCCTGGACGTGCGTTGAGTCAGTCCTTTTGGACGGTCCGCGTCCGGACTGTCCGTGTCCGGACCAGGGCCGTCGCGCCCGCACCCAGCCCGAGTGCTCCTGCGGTGAGGCCCAGGATGCCGAAGGTGTTGTCCGGAGCGGGCGTGACCGGCGCGGTTGCGGATGCGGCGGTGGTGTCTACGACGGCCTCTGCCGGGGCGTGCTCGTCGGCTGCCGCGGTGGTGACGAAGGAGGGAACGGGATGGTTGGGTTCGGCCTGGCCGGGGGTTTCGGCCTCGTTCCAGTTGACGACGGTTCCGTCGGAGTACGCCTGTGCCACGGGCAGCGACACGGTGGTGCCCGCAGAGGGGAGCCGGCCAACGGAGATGGAGAAGGTCTGGTATTCGTGCTGCCCGAGCTGATGGGCGGCGTCCGCGGTCCAGGTGACAGTGGAGGCGGCTTTGGTGATCGTGGCGCCTTCCACGGTGACGGGTGCGGGGAGCTTCGCTTCGGCAACCTTGGCCGACCAGCCGTCCAGGGGCTTGACCGAAACCGAGGTGAAGGGCGTGCCCGTGGGGAGGGTGACGGTGAGTTTGGTGGTCTTGGCCGTCTCGGATTCGTTGGGAACCTTGAAGGTCAGCTGGGAGAATCCGCCGGCGGAGGTGGACTCCGGATCGACGTGGACGTGGGCGGAGGCGGCACCGACGCCCAGGGCCATGAGGCCGGCTGCGGCGGCGAGGACGGTGACGGTTTTCAGGGTGCGCGGGGTTGCGGTGTTCATGACAAAGCCTTTCGGGGGTGCTGCCGCTCTCGGAGGGAGGACAGCGCAGTGATGGGTGAAGGGAGCCTGCGTCCCGTGCACCCACCCCCCGTTTTCGAAAAGGTCAGGGCAGAGCGCACGGGGCGGCCGCGGGCGGCCCCCGGAGGCTGTTAATCCGCAGGTTCCGCCAAGCCGCGGGCACGAAGGGCCGGCCTGCGGCCAGGGTCCGTTGGCGGACGGGAATGACCACCGAGGGTTGGGGCAGCTGCACGAGGGGGCGGAGCCAGGCCAGGAGTAACCAGAGTGCCACCTCGCCCCGGCGCAGCAGCCAGGCGGTCACCAGCAGCGCGAACACGTGGCAGGCGAGCATGGGCGGCGAGTCGGAACCAATGCCGAGGTGAAGCGGCATGGAAGCCGGCCCGGCGGCAGGGCACCCCATGACCATGGCCTGTCCGTGATGTGACATTTGGCCAGCCAGCGACGGCAGGCAAACCGCCGGGGCTGAAAAGGAGGTGAAGGCGTCGTGGAGCAGCAGTTGCCCGGCTCCCAGCACGCCCAGCAGGGTCAGGAAAGAAAGCTCCCGCGCCGCAAGCCACGCCACAGGTATCAGCAGGAGCGCGGCCAGAACGGCAACGGTCCCGGGAGCGGGAAGCGCGCCGCCGCCGAGGACATGCCCCGCGGCGGCCACGGACATCGTCGCGACCGTGATGAGGACCGCACGGAAGAGGCGCAGTGAATGACGTAGTTCCATCCGCGCCTCCTCCCCTGGGTCCACAACGGTATGACAAGGCTGACGGTAGGCAGGTCAGCGTGGAAAAACCTTGGACGGCTGACAGCCATTCGTTCCGGTGACCGCCCCGGATTGGTGGTTCGGAAAGCTTGTGCGGGCCGTACACTGGGGCGGAAATACTCCCTGATGACAGAGGATGGTGCGCCATGGGTTTCCAGCATTGGAGGAAGCGGGTGCGCGTCCCTGTTGGCGGCCTCGTCCTGACGGCGCTGGTGGCGCTCCTGTCGTTGGCCCCGCTGACGCCGGCTGCCGCGCACGATGTGATCGAGGCGGCGGAGCCCGCTGACGGATCCGTTGTTGCGGCGGTCCCCGCGGCGGTCCGGCTGACGCTCAACAATCCGCCGATCGCGCTGGGTTCAGAGATCCTGGTCAAGGACGAAAGCGGGACGAACCAATCCGACGGCCCGGTGGTCATCGTGGACAACCACGTCGACCAGGCGGTGAAGCCCGGCGCGCCGGCTGGCCGGTACACGGTCGTGTGGCGTGTGGTGTCCTCGGATTCACATCCGATCGAGGGACGTTTCAGTTTCACGGCAGGACGCACGAACAGCACCGCGCAGCCCGGAACCGCGGAACTGTCCTCACCCTCCACCGCTGCCCGGAAACCCGGCGAGGCAACAGGCTTTCCGTGGATCCCGGCCGCGGGGGGAACGGTGCTCGCCGCCGGGCTGCTCGCGACAGGCTTGTACGTGCGTCGTCGCCTGACCGGCAACGACTCCGCTGAAGAGCCGTAGGCTCCCGGAGCGGTGAAGCGTCATGATTGCCGTCCGGCGCGCCCCTGAAACGGGTCTGGCAGTAGAATTTGTGCCACCGCTGCTGTGACCGTTGACCTTCCGGAAAGGACCGCCGATGATGCCCCGTGCCTCGTTCCGGCTCTTCCGAACCGGGCTGATCGGTTCAATCGTCCTCGGTTTCGCGGCCGGTGGGCACCTGGGCGGCGGCGGACTGCTTCCGCAACCGGCCATCCTGGCGGCTTTGTGTGCCGTGACCATGGTCCCGGTGGCTGCGCTGACCCGATTCCGGCTGTCGTTTCCGGTACTGACCGGCCTCCTCGGCGCCGGACAGCTCTGGCTTCACTGGGCCTTCAGCACCCTGTCCGCCGGGTCGCCCCGGGCCGGGGTTCCACAGGCTCTTCTTGCCGGCCACGCCGCGCACCCGGGGACATCCCTGGTCCACGAGACGTTGATGGCCACGCCGATCCATTCGTCCGGACCCGACGCCCTCATGTTTGCCGTCCACACTGTTGCGACGCTGGGCGCCGCGCTTCTCCTGGCCCGTGGCGAACAGGCCCTCGGGATCCTGGCCTCCTGGCTGCGCCCGTTGCTGCGGCCGCCCGAACCTGCCGCAATCGTTCCGGCGAGGATTCCCGGGCCCTGCACGGTGACCGCCATCCTTCGCCCGGCTCGCCTTGGGCTGCGGCTGCCCACCCGGCGGGGTCCTCCCGTGTTCGCGCCCGCCGCCTAGAGCCGGCCCCTTTCATCCACGGACAGGGGCCGACGGCGGCGCTTCGCCCGCTGTCCCGGGCCGCCGCACCGGCCGCCCGTTCCTGATCCGTTTTTACTTGTGAAAGGCGCTCCCGCCATGAAGACCTCCGTTTGCCGTACCCTCAAGACTGCTGCCGCCACCACCATAGCCGCAGGACTCCTGGCCGCCGGCGCCGCCGCCGCCGCAGCGCACGTCACCGTCGATCCGTCCGCGACCGCCGAGGGCGGATTCACCAAGCTGACCTTCAGCGTCCCGAACGAGTCCCCCACCGCCAAGACCAACCGGCTCGAGGTCAAGCTCCCCACAGATACGCCGCTGACCGCAGTGTCGGTCAAGCCCATGGACGGCTGGAAAGCCCAGGTCATCACCGCCAGCCTGCCCAAACCGGTGCAGGTGGACGGGGCCACCATAACCAAGGCACCCTCAAGCGTCGTCTGGACTGCCGACACTGCACACCAGATCGGGCAGAACGAATTCCAGACCTTCACCCTTTCCGTGGGCAGGCTTCCCGGCGCCGGAACCACCGTGACCTTGCCTGCCGTGCAGGGCTACACCGACGGGACCACCGTCAACTGGTCTGACAAGGCAGAGGCTGCACACGATCACACCGCGACGGCCTCCTCAGCTCCGGCGACAGAGGAGCAAGAGTCCCACCCGGCGCCGTCCTTTGTCACGACAGCAGGCGAAACGGCTGAGACGGCACATTCAGCCACCGAGGCCTCGTCAACGACTCCTGCCGCGGCAACATCGTCCAACGGCGGCGACGTCGCCGGCTGGGTCGGACTCGCCGCCGGACTGATCGGCCTCGCCGCCGGCGGGACCGCCCTGGCCCGCACGAGGACTGCCAGGACCAGCTGACCCGCTGACCCGCTGACCCGCGCCGGCGCTGCCCGCCGGCAACCGCTTCAACGAAACCGCCGCTGGCCTCGCCGGCGGCGGTTTCGCTTCCAGAAAGCGGATCACCGCTGCACCTAAAGTCCGAGCAGCTCCTGCACGAGTTCCCGGCATTTCCGGTAGGACGAGGCCTTCGGATCGATCAGCGCGAAGTGGTCGCCCGGGACTTTCACCACCTGGACCGGTGCCCCCGCGGCTCGGGCCGCCGCGGCATAGGCTTCGGACTGGCTCATCGGAACGGTGTCGTCGTCAAGGCCGTGGACCGCGTAGACCGGCACGTCCAGCGGAACCGCGCTCATGGGGTCCGCATATTTGTGGCGCTTGGGATACTTGCCGGCGGAGCCGCCCATCAGGTTGGTGACAGCCCCGTTGCTGAGATCAAGCCAGTCGGCCTGGGCGAGGTTGAGCAGCCCGGACTGGCTGACCACTCCCGTCAGGTGCACGGCCTCGCCATTGAGGTTCCGCAGGACCTGCCGGTCAGCGTCCGGGGTGCCAAGTCCTGCCAGCCGGTCCCGGCCGGCGGCCCAGACGGCGAGGTGGCCGCCGGCGGAGTGCCCCAGCGCCACCACGCGGCCCAGGTCAAGTCCGTGCTCGTCCGCGATTCCGCGGAGTTTGTCGATCCCCGCCAGCACGTCCTCGAAGGTGTGGGGCCAGCCGCCGCCGTTGCCTGCCCGGCGGTATTCCAGGTTCCAGGCCGCCATCCCGTGGGCCGCAAGGTCCTTGGCCAGCGGCTCGCCCAGCTCGGCACCGTACTGCGAGCGCCAGTAGCCGCCATGGATGACCACCACCACGCCGCGGAATGCCGGACGCCTGGGGTTCCGGGACGAGGACGGTGGCGGCGTTTCCGGCAGGAAGAGCTCGCCCCATTGGCTGGGGTGGTCACCGTACTGGTACTTCTGCCGCTTCACTGCATCCTCCTTGGGTCCCGGTGGGCAGGAGGCGACCAGCGCCTCCGGCGTCACCACTGCCGCGGTGCCCGGCAGTCCATGGGAAAGCGGGGTCCGACGGCGCACATCAGCCATGTGCCGAGCCTACAGTGACGCCGCTCCCGGCGCGCGGAAGGGTGAGCCGCCCGGCCGTCCGCGCCTTGACGACCGCCGACAACCTGACCGACGGCGGCCGCAGCGGGCGGTGTCACACCTGCGACTGTCGCACGCCCTTGGTAGTTTGGGAGCATGGCAAGCAACTGGGATCGCCTGGACGTCAGTCAGCGCGACTCCGTGCAGGAAAACGTGGAACTCTATGAGCGCGTCCGGCCTGCCCTGAAGCTTGTCACCCGCGAGGTCCTGCTGACTCTCCGGACCATGCTCAAGGACACCGAGGTCACCCCGCTTTTTGTCACCGGCCGCACCAAGACCGTGGAGTCCTTCCGGGAAAAAATCTCCCGGACGGAGGAGCCACTGGAGCCGGATGATCCGAGGGTGCTGAAGTTCCCCGATCCGTTCCGCACGCTCAATGACATGGTGGGCGTCCGCGTCATCACCAAGCTGCCCACGGAAAACGCAGTGGTGGCCAACCTCATCAAACGGCAGCGCCAGCTGTTCGACTGCCGCGGCGACCGCGAGAAGGACATCGGCTCCATTGAGTCCGGGACCTACGGCTACTCGAGCCGCCACCTGATCCTGCGGACCATCCAGAACGAGGCCGTCAAGGAGTACCAGCACGTCTTAAACCCCGAAGCACAGCCCAACGGCAGCTACTTCTTCGAATGCCAGATCCGCACGGTGTTTGCGCACGCGTGGAGCGAGATCGAGCATGACATCCGCTTCAAGGCCGAGGACCCCCGGGCATGGACCCCGCATTTCGACCGCCAGTTCACGGCCACGGCCGCCATGCTGGAAACCGTCGAGAGCGCCTTCGCGGACCTGCATGAACGCTACGAGGAGGTCCGCGGCTACTGGGACCTGGAGGGTGAGGGCGCGGCGCAGCTCACGCCCAACCGCATCCGCGACGTCTGGCGTACGCTGCTGCCGCACGTAGACCGTAAAGTGGATGACGACTGGGGCTGGGCCGCCGAACTCATGGCAGCCCACGGCCTGAACCAGACGGTCCAGCTCGCCGGCCTCCTCAGCGCCAACCGCATCACTGAGGTCCGCAAGGCCCTGGACCACCGCTACTCCCCCGGCCCGGACCGGCTGCTGGATGACCTCCTCCTCTGGCAGTACGGCACCAAACACATTGACCTCACCGCAGAGGCGCCCGACGCCGTTCCGCACCCGCGGCGCGACAGCCTCCTGCGGCGGCTGAAACAGATCGAGCGCTACCGCCAGACCAAGAAGTAGGGACCATGAAACCCGAACAGCTCCAGTCCGTCCGGGCAACACTCCGCTCCCCGCGCCGCCTCAAAACCGAGGCGCTGGCAGGCCTCGTGGTGGCTCTCGCCCTGATCCCGGAGGCCATCGCCTTCTCGGTGATCGCCGGGGTGGACCCCCGGATCGGCCTGTTCGCCTCCTTCACCATGGCCGTGACCATCTCCTTCGTGGGCGGCCGGCCCGCCATGATCTCGGCAGCCACCGGTGCCGTGGCCCTGGTGATCGCCCCGCTGATGCGCAGCCACGGGCTGGACTACCTGATTTCCGCAGTGATCCTGGCCGGCGTGTTCCAGATCCTGCTGGCTGCCCTCGGCGTCACCCGGCTCATGCGCTTCATCCCCCGCTCCGTGATGGTGGGGTTCGTCAACGCGCTGGCCATCCTCGTATTCATGGCCCAGCTGCCTGAACTCATCGGTGTCCCGTGGCTCGTTTATCCGCTGGTGGCAGCGGGACTTCTGATCGTCGTCGGCCTTCCCCGAATCACGACGGCGGTGCCGTCGCCGCTGGTGGCGATCGTGCTGCTCACCGTCGTCACCGTCCTTACCGGCATCGAAGTCCCCGCCGTCCAGGACAAGGGGCAGCTGCCGGAAAGCCTCCCCTCGGTATTCATCCCCAACGTTCCCCTGACCTGGGAGACGCTCCAGGTGGTCGCGCCCTTTGCACTGTCCATGGCGCTCGTGGGCCTGCTGGAATCACTCATGACAGCCAAGTTCGTGGATGACATCACGGACACTCGCTCCAATAAGACCCGTGAATCCTGGGGGCAGGGCGTGGCTAACATCGTCACCGGTTTCCTGGGCGGCATGGGCGGCTGTGCCGTGATCGGCCAGACCATGATCAACGTGAAAGGCTCCGGTGCGCGGAGCCGGATCTCCACCTTCCTGGCCGGCGTCTTCCTGCTGGTGCTGGTGGTGGTGCTGGGCGACGTCGTGGGGCTTATCCCCATGGCCGCCCTGGTGGCCGTCATGATTTTCGTTTCGGCCATCACCTTCGACTGGCACTCGGTGGCTCCGAAGACCCTGAAGCGCATGCCGAGGTCCGAGACCGCTGTCATGGTGATTACCGTGGCCACCGTGGTGGCGACGCACAACCTGGCTATCGGCGTCGGCGTCGGGGTGCTCGCGGCGATGGCCATGTTCGCCCGGCGCGTGGCCCACTTCGCCACCGTTGAACGGACCGAGGTGGAGCTGAACGGCAGGACCGTGGCCACGTACACCGTGGACGGCGAACTGTTCTTCGCCTCCTCCAACGACCTCTACACGCAGTTCGACTACGCCCAGGACGCCGAGCCGCGCATCTCCGGAGTAGTCATCGACCTGCACGCCTCGCACCTCTGGGACGCCTCCACCGTCGCCGTACTGGACGCGGTGACGGAGAAGTACCGGCGCCACGGCCGGGAGGTTGAGCTGATCGGCCTGAACTCTGCCAGCATCCAGATGCGCGAAAGGCTGGCCGGCAAACTCAACGCCGGGCACTAATGCATACAGCCCGAAAATCCCGCACATAACAGCGTGTCGTTACCTTAATGTGACTTTCGGCGTTTGCTCGCGTACCGTTGAACCGTGCCTTCCTCACCGAGGAGGGCGCTCCCGCGCTGATTGCCTAACTCTGCCGCAGCCCGGGATCCTCTCGAAGACCATGTCCGGCAGAGACGGGGAAACCAATTTTCGGCCTGTTTCTACGGGCCTTGGGGTGAAGCCGCACAGTTCCTGATTCCGTTCAGGCGCGCGGCCGGGTGTCTCCCATCCGAATCCGACAGCTCACCTCGCAGGCATCGGGAGAGGCTCCTTCATGTCGTCACGCACTACCCCTGCCCGCCGCACAGCGGCCGGCCGTTCAAACCGCTTCGCTTCCGTCTCCCGCGCTGTCACGGCCAACGCCGGAGGACTGGGACGCCAGGCCGCCGTCATCCTCGCAGCATCGGGACTTGCCTTCACCGGCAGCATGGCAGCGAACGCCGCCACCGCCCCGGCCCAGAAGAACGCGGCCCCGGCCGCGGCCCCCGAAGCCGTCAGCCAGGTACAGGCGCCGCTGAGCGCGGACGCCAGCGTCAAGATCGACTTCGAGCGCCCCGCTGTGAAGTCCACCCCGGCACCCGTGGTGGAAGCGCCCGTGGTTGAAGCACCGGCCCCGGCCGCCGCAACCCCCGCTGCTGCCCCGGCACCTGCTGCCGCTCCGGTTGCTGCACCTGTTGCCGCTCCGGCGCCGAAGATCGCGCCGGCTCCGAAGATCACCGTCCAGGCGGCCCCGGCTCCCGCGAAGGCTCCTGCTCACGCAGCAGCAGCCGGCAGCGTGAACGCCTCGATGGTCTCGGCCGCCTACGCACAGCTGGGGATCACCCAGGACTGCACCGCGATGGTGGAGAAGGCCCTGGGCGCTTCCGGCATTCCGGTGGGCGACCTCGCGCCGATGCAGTTCATGAACTACGGATCCGTCGTCTCCACGCCCCAGCCCGGAGACATGGTTGTGCAGTCCGGCCACGTGGGAATCTTCGTCGGCGGAGGCAAGGTCCTCAGCGGCGGCATGAACGGTGTCAACGAGACCGTGGTGCACCCGCTGTCCTGGCTGACCGCCACGGGTCCGGTCACCTTCGTGCGAGCCCACGCCTAACAGCCCGCATTCGCTGTGCGCACTCCTGCCACGCGCTGGAACGAGCTGCGCGCTGCAACGAGCCGCGCGCTGGAATGAGCTGCGCGCTGAAACAAGCCGGTGTTCCGCTGCCTTGGGGGCAGCGGTGCACCGGCTCTTTCGTGCTCGGCAGGCCCGCCCACTCAGCCCTGCACGCTGCGGTTGCGCCCCCGGGACTTTGCCTCGTACAGCGCGGCATCGGCGGCGGCGATCGGCTGGTCCAGGCTTGCCGTTCCGGCTTCGATCACGGCGATGCCGTAACTGACCGTGGGCATCCTGGGCACATCGGGCAGGGCGCCGTCGGCGAGCCGGCGGCTGATCTCCGCCGTGATTGTCTCGGCGCGGTAGGGGCTTGCCCCCGGTACCACCAGGATGAACTCCTCGCCGCCATACCTGCCCACGATGTCAGTTGAGCGGACGGTCGCGCGGCAGGCGTCGGCGAAGGCCCGAAGCGCCAGATCGCCGGCCGCGTGGCCGTAGGTGTCATTGATGGATTTGAAGTGATCAAGGTCCGCCAGGATCAGCGATCCAAAGCTCTCGGTCAGCGGGCTGCGGCGCAACTGCTTGGCTGCTCTGTCCAGGAACGCCGAACGGTTGAGAAGGCCCGTGAGGCCGTCCTGGGTGGCGACGGTTCGCAGCGCCCGCGTCTGCTGTTCGGTACTGAGCCCGGCCATGCTGAACGAAACCACCGCCAGGAGCACCATGGTGACAAGCGTGGTCACGGCGGACCCGAAGTAGGCGACAAACGTTGGGCTGTTCGGGCCGTCGGCGATAAACACGACCAGCCGGCCCAGGTAGAACGCCGACACGCCCGCAGCCACGATGGCCATGGGGATACGGACCCTTGAATAGCCCGGCTCCAAGCGCCACAGTTCGCGTGCCGTGAGGCCGATCATCAGGGACATCGACGCCAGGAAAACGGCGCCGCCGGACCAGATGTTCGAACCGGGGTGATCAACAGCGGAGGCTATTCCCGCGGAGACGGGCACGGCGGTGAGGAGCCAGAAGTTGTATCCCGGCGTTCGCAGCGAACGCGCGCCTGCCCAGGCACTGGACGCACC
Organism: Arthrobacter sp. 10L430; assembly: GCF_056395245.1. Taxonomy (NCBI): domain Bacteria; kingdom Bacillati; phylum Actinomycetota; class Actinomycetes; order Micrococcales; family Micrococcaceae; genus Arthrobacter; species Arthrobacter sp. 10L430. The sequence continues at coordinate 21,863 of NZ_JBFTJD010000031.1, forward strand.
AGCAACGAGCAGGATATTCCCCAACGTATTGGCCCACCACTGCTGGGGCGTGCCGTTGAGGAGAAAGCAGGCGGAACCCGAGAGAAACAGCAGCAAGGCGAGGCACCACCAGCCGCTGTACGGGGAGCGCGTACTGCGGAAAGCCGAGAAGTAAAACAAGAGACCCAGGGCCAGAGCCATCACGGCAAAGGCAACCCGCAGTGTTGCCGTGTCGAGCACCATGCCGCATCTCCCCCGAATCACCATTCGTTGCTGACCCAGTATCGCACCGCTGAAGGCTCAACTATCAGGACGCTTACCAAAATTTTTGTAAGCGCCGACACATTTGTCTGACATCTGTTCACGAATTTCCCCGACGCGCAATTCAGTGTCAGCATTATTGGATGCTTGAGGCAACAACAAAACCCGAAACCGCTCCGGTCGCCGCTGACGCCGCCGTCGAGCCCCTGAACCCGGCACTGGCCGCGGAGGCGAAGATTGCCCGCGTCGCCGTGACCGTTTTCCCCCTGCTGGTGCTCGCCGCCGGCGTGGCGGGCTTCCTTCTCCCCGGTGCGTTCAAACCGCTTGGCCCCGGCGTTCCTTACCTGCTGGGCATCATCATGTTCTGCATGGGCCTGACGCTCACGCCGCCGGATTTCGCGGCGGTGGCCAAGCGGCCCTGGGCGGTGGTGCTCGGCATCGTTGCCCACTACGTGATCATGCCCGGAGCGGGCTGGCTGATCGCACAGCTGCTTCACTTGGAGCCCGCGCTTGCCGTGGGCCTGATCCTGGTGGGTTGCGCACCCTCCGGCACGGCTTCCAACGTGATGGCGTTCCTGGCCAAGGGCGATGTTGCACTCTCAGTGGCCGTCGCCAGCGTTTCGACGCTCATCGCCCCGATCGTCACTCCGGTGCTGGTGCTCTTCCTCGCCGGATCGTTCCTGAGCATCGACGCCGGAGGAATGGTTCTCGACATCGTCAAGACGGTTTTGTTGCCGGTCATCGCCGGGCTGCTGGCGCGGCTGTTCCTCAAGAACCTCGTCGCAAAGGCACTGCCGGCACTTCCGTGGGCGTCCGCCGTCGTAATTTCCCTGATTGTGGCAGTGGTGGTGGCTGGCAGCGCCAGCAAGATCGTGGCCGCCGGGGGCATTGTGTTCCTCGCCGTGGTTCTGCACAACGGTTTCGGGCTGGGGCTGGGATACCTTGCCGGGAAGCTGGGGCGCCTGGACGACAAGGCCCGCAGGGCGCTGGCCTTCGAGGTGGGCATGCAGAACTCGGGCCTGGCCGCAACGCTCGCCACCGCCCACTTCAGCCCGCTGGCGGCGCTGCCGTCGGCCGTGTTCTCGCTGTGGCACAACATCTCCGGTGCGATCGTGGCCGCGTGGCTCGCCCGGAAGCCGCTGCGCGACTCCTAAAGGCAAAACGGACGCTTAAGCAGACGCCGCCAAGTGCGGACGGTTCCCGGGATCCGCGGCGGGTTTGCGAAGCGCCTTCAGCGCCCCAGCCCAGGCGACCACCTGGCCGAACAGCCTTTCCAGGTTCTTTTCCGCCGCCTCCGAGGGCGTGAAGGTCCGGTAGTTCTCAAATTCCGTGGCCAGCGGCAGCGCTACCTGGGCTCGGACGTCGGCCATCTGGAGTTCAGCAGCCACGCCCCGCAGGTGCTCCACGGCGCGGATTCCACCCGCGCTGCCGTAGCTGACGAAGCCGGCCGCCTTGTTGTTCCATTCCTCGTAGAGGTAGTCCAGGGCGTTCTTGAGCGCACCGGGAATCGAGTGGTTGTATTCGCCGGTCACGAAGATGTAGCCGTCAAACCGGGTCACGGCGTCTGCCCACGCCTTGGTGTGCTCCTGGTCGTGGTGGCCCAGGGACGGCGGGAGCGGTTCGTCGAGCAGCGGGAGGTCGTAGTCGGCCACGTCAAGGAGTTCGAACCGGGCGTCAGTGCGTTTGGCGGCGCGCGCCATGACCCAGTCCGCCACCGGCTTTCCCAGCCGGCCCGGCCGGGTGCTTCCAAGAACGATCGCGATCCTTGTCATGGCAGGTCTCCCCTCCGGAACTGTTTGCTTGCCACATTGACTTAACAAACGGCCGGGGGCGGTTCTTCCCGGGGCTTCCTCCCGACGCTGGGCAGCGCGGTGACCTCCGGGGATATTGACGTCCGCGGACGGCGCTGGCAACGTCGTTACCACCGGCCACGGGGAAGCGGCCGGTTTCGTAGAGGCGGTCGGTCCTGGGGAGGCGGTGCAATACAGATGACCAATGGGGCGGATGCGGGAATCCGGGTGGTGCCCGCCAATGAAACGCCCTGGGATGATCTTCAGGCGGTCATGGGCCAACGCGGCGAGGCCTCCAGATGCCAATGCCAGTGGTTCAAAATCCGGGACAAGGACTGGCGCTCAGTTCCCGTCGAGGAACGCTCCGGGCGGCTCCGCGCGCAGACCGGCTGCGGAAGTCCAGAGAAACGTGCCACGACCGGGCTCGTCGCCTACCTCGGCGGCGAACCCGCCGGCTGGTGCGCGGTGGAGCCCCGCCCGGCATATGTGCGCCTGCTCCGGATGCGCGTCCCGTGGGCAGACCGGACCGAAGACAAAAACGACGACGCCGTCTGGGCCGTGACCTGCTTCGTCACCCGCACCGGCTTCCGGCGCCGCGGCATCAGCCGCGCACTGGCGAGTGCCGCCGTCGACTTCGCCCGCGAGCGCGGCGCCCGTGCGATCGAAGGCTATCCGATGATCACCCAGCCGGGGCAGGAGTTCAGCTGGGGCGAGCTCTACGTCGGCAGCCGAAGCATCTTCGCCGAGGCCGGATTCACCGAGGTCAGCAGGCCCACCCTCCGGCGGGTAGTAATGCGGATCGACTTCTAGCTTTCCGGCTGGTTCCCGCCGGCGTAGGCTTCGCCTCCGGCCCCTTGGTCAAGTAAGGCGAAGCCCATGCCCGGAAGCACCAATAGCTAGACGTAGCTCGGCTGCTCGAGGCTCCGGAACTCAGAGCCCTGGAAGACCAGCGGATCGCCGCTGTTGTCCCGGACCGATGTTCCGTGGACGCGAAGCAGGACAACCGAGTGGTCGCCGGCGGGGACTTCGCTTTCCACCGAGCAGTCGAGCCAGAGCCCGGCGTCGTTCAGGAATACTGCCCCCGGCCCGGTGGTGGTGATGTCGACGCCGGCGAAGCGCTCCGCCGATTTCGACGCAATCTGGCGGCAGACGTCGCCCTGGGAAGCAGCGAGCACCGAGACTCCGATCCGCCCGCCTGCCCGGACAAGCGGCCAGGTGCGGGAGCTGTTCTGCACGGCAAACATCACCAGCGGCGGGTCCAATGACACGCCCACGGTGAAGGTCGACGCCACAATTCCCTGCGGAGCCCCGTCCACGAGGGTGCACAACGCCGCTACGGCCGACGGGACGTGGCCGAAGGCTTCGCGCAGCGAGGACGGGTCCAGATCACCCTTCAAAGGCTCACGGTTCAAGGGCTCACGATTCAGAAACAAGGAGTTCTCTTCCCGTCAGTTCGGATAGGTCAACGGCTTCCGCGAAGGTGTTCGCCGGCCGGGCCAGCCCGTAGTGTTCACGGAGCGTGCGCCCGGTGTACTTGCGCCGGAACAGCCCGCGTGCGCGCAGGATGGGGATGACGTGGTCCACGAAGGCGTCCAGCCCGGAGGGAAGCACCGGCGGCATGATGTTGAACCCGTCCGCCGCGCCCTTCTCGAACCATTCCTGGATCGCGTCGGCCACCTGCTCCGGCGTGCCGGAGAACGTGCGGTGGCCGCGGCCCCCGCCAAGCCTCCCAATGAGCTGGCGGACCGTCAGCCGCTCCCGCCGCGCAAGCTCCACGATCAGCGTGTACCGGCTCTTGGCCCCCTCAATCTCATCCTCCGAGGGGAGGTCTTCCGGCAGCTGGGCGTCCAGCGGGAGGGACTCCGGGGAAACCCTCAGGACGCCTGCCAGCTGCTTCCGCGCGTGCTCGGGGTGGATGAGCTCGTCGAGCTGGCGTTCCAGCCGTCGTGCTTCCTGCTCGGTGGAGCCGATGATGGGGACGATGCCCGGCAGGATCTTGATCGTCTCCGGGTCCCTTCCCACGGCGGCGGTCTTCCTTTTCAGGTCCGCATAGAACCGCTGGGCTTCCGCCAGCGTCTGCTGCGCTGTGAAGACTGCCTCGGCGTAGCGGGCCGCGAAGTCCTTTCCGTCCTCTGAGGAACCGGCCTGGACGATCAGCGGATGGCCCTGCGGCGGACGGGGCACGTCCAGCGGTCCCTGGATCCGGAAGTACCGGCCGGTATGGTTCACGGCATGGACACGGGAGCTGTCCGCCCAGACGCCGGCTGCCTTGTCCCCTACCGGCGCATCGTCCTCCCAGCTGTCCCAGAGCTTCCGCGCAACGTCCAGGAATTCGGCCGCCCTCTCGTAGCGTCGCCAGTGCGCCGGCTGGTCTTCCAGCGAGAAGTTCCGCGCGGCGGCCTCGCCGGCTGTGGTCACCACGTTCCAGCCGGCCCGGCCGCCGCTGATGTGGTCCAGTGAGGCAAAGCGCCGGGCCAGGTTGTAAGGATCGTTGTAGGTGGTGGAGGCGGTGGCGATCAGCCCGATCCGGTCCGTGACGGCCGCGATGGCGCTGAGCAGCAGCGTGGGCTCGAGCGTGCCGTAGGGTCGCTGGCCAACATCACCATGGAGCACCGGCGAATCGGCGAAGAAGATTGAATCGAACGTTCCGCGCTCGGCCGTCCGGGCCAGCTGCTGGAAGTTCGCCACCTGCGTGCCCGCGAAGCTGTCGCTTTCCGGGAGCCGCCACGATGCCTCGTGGTGTCCGGTGCTCATGAGGAACGCGTTCAGGTGCAGCTGGCGTCCGCCGTCGGCTTCGCGCTTGGATGGTTTTGTCATGGCTTGGTTCCTTTTCGAAGAGTCTGACGCCGCTCAGGCGGCCTGGGATCCGACGGCGGTGCGCCAGCGGGAGAAATGACGTTCGACGGCGACCAGCAGGTAGTTGACCAGCAGGCCGAGCAGCGAAACGGTCAGGATCCCCGCATACATGTCCGGGATGAGGAAGCTCATCTGCGAATTCACGATCAGGTAGCCCAGGCCGGCCTTGGCACCCACCATTTCGGCCGCGATGAGCACCAGGATGGAGGATGTCCCGGCCATCCGGATGCCCGTGAAGATGGTGGGCACGGCAGAGGGCAGGATGACCTTCTGGAAGAGCTGGAAGTTGGACAGCCCGAGGGACCGGGCGGCGCGGATGAGCAGCGGATCCACGGTCCGCACGCCGGCGATGGTGTTCAGCAGCACCGGAAAGAATGCGGCGTAGGCCACGATGCTGATCTTTGATATTTCCCCGATCCCCAGGAGCAGTGTGAAGACCGGCAGCAGCGCCAGCGCGGCCGTGTTCCGGAAGACTTCCAGCAGGGGATTCAGGAACTGGTCCAGCGACCGGTACCAGGCGACCAGCAGGCCAAGGGCCACGGCCGCCACCACGGCGATGCCGAAGCCGCTGGCCGAGCGGGTAAGGCTCGCTGCCAGGTGGCTCTGCAGCTGTCCGTTCTCGATCAGGCGGGCCAGGGCCTGAAGCACCACATGCAGCGGCGGCAGGAATACGCGTGTCGAGGCCGGCGCCAGGTAGACGGGGCCAAGTTCCCAGAGCAGCAGGAACAGGATGATGGCGCCGGAGCCCCAGATGCCCCGGCCAGCGCGCCTGGCACCTGAGCGGAACCGGGCTGCGCCGGTATTCGGAGCCCAGGAACGCGCCTTGATTCCCCGTCTTTTGGTCGCCGGGGACGGGGCCGGCGCGGCCAGGGTGTTTGGATCTTTTATCAGTGTCGGAGTGCTCATCATGCTGCCTTTCCGGTGGAGACGTTCCTTGCTTCGTCCGGCGCTGAACCGTCCGGCTGGATCTTGACGTGCCCGGCTTCCTGTGCCCGCCGGACTTCGTCGTGAAGCAGCGACCAGACCTTGTGCCGGTGCTCAACGAACGCCGCGTTGGAGCGGACATCCTCATCCCCGGACCGGTCTCCGAGGTCGATGTCGACGATCTGCTTGAGCCGGCCAGGCCGGGAACTGAGCACCGCCACGCGTTGTCCCAGGTAAACGGCTTCGTCAATGCCATGGGTGATGAAAATGATGGTCTTTCCGGTGGTGGCCCAGATGCGCAGCAGTTCCGTCTGAAGCTGCTCGCGCGTCTGGGCGTCCAGTGCCGCGAACGGCTCGTCCATGAGCAGGACGTCCGGCTCATAGGCCAGGCTACGTGCGATGGCCACCCGCTGTTTCATCCCGCCGGAGAGCTCATGGGGGTACCGGTCCTCAAAACCACCCAGGCCTACGAGGTCCAGATATTCGCGGGCCTTTTCTGCACGCTCCTTGCGGCTGTAGCGCTTGCCGTTGCTGCCCGTTCCTTCAAGCCCGAAGGATACATTCGCTGCCGCCGTGCGCCACGGGAAGAGTGCGTACTGCTGGAAGACGACGGCGCGGTCCCGGCCCGGTCCCGTGACTTCCCTGCCGTCCACGAGGACTCTGCCGGTGTCCGGTTTGGTCAGGCCTGCAAGGAGGTCAAGGAGTGTGGTCTTGCCGGAGCCGCTCGGGCCTACGAGGGTAATGAATTCGCCGGCGGACACGTCCAGGGAGATTCCGTCGAGTGCCGTCAGGACGGACCCCTCGGGGTTCTCCTTGGTCGGCCGTACAGTGAATTTCTTGGTGATGTTCTCGAGGCTTATTTTCGGTGTGGGGCCGGTACCGGAGGTCATGTCGGGGGTTCCCTTCAGCAGGTCGTCTGAGATTCGTGATGGTGCCGGTGGTTGGCTTCTGTCCACCATCAGAACAGAGATGAATGCGCGCCTGAAGGGCCTGTTCACGCGGGGAAACCGGGCGTAATGCGCTGCCGCCCGGAGCCGTCCGGGCGGTCACGGGCCGGGGCGGACACACAGGGCAACAGTCCGTAAGAAGGGCGACGCGCAGAGACTTCTGAGCCGCTGAGTTCGGGCGCTCCGGCCCGCCAAGGGGCCATTGTGACGCCGGGACTAAGTACCGCTACGGCATGTGACAGGAGCCGTCATAAAACGCACCACCCCGGGGCCGGCTGGGCAAGGGAGGCGCCCAACGTTGATTGTTACGCGGCAGCGTCGAGGCACAGCGCCAGCTTGAGCGCGAACGAAAACTTGAGGCCCCGTTCGCGCCTAGGTGCGGGCGATCCGGGAGGAGAAGGCGTCGACGGCGGACGGAACCGCACGGTAAACGTCCAGTGAGGTGCCGCGCAGCGTCAGCCGACGCGGTGCTGCGACACGGACGCCGTCGGGCGGTGCGTTTCCCACCAACCGGTCCACGAGCATGGCGACGGCCCGTTCAGGAATCGATTCCGAACCCGCGGCGGATGACGCCTGCTGGGCGGCGCCGGGAACCAGAACATCAAAACCGGCCGGCTGCATTGCCGTCGAAATGACGACTTGCGCGACTCCTCGCCTGGCCAGCTCGGTGACGGTTGCGTCCTCATGGGCGTCCCGCGGCAGGCCCGCCACAATGATCCCGTCCGCGCAGCCCGCGAGCATGAACTGCCGCCACGCCTCGCCGAGCATGATGACCGACTGGTAACCGTGCTTCGGGAGGATGGCCGAGGCGGCCGTGGCCAGCGCACGGTCCGGAGGCCATTCCAGGTCACCGACGGCAATGGCGATCACGTCGGTCCGGCCCAGCCGCATCCCGCGGGCCGCTTTGTTGGCCACGTAGCCCAGGCCGGCTGCGGCGGCGAGTACACGGTCCTGGGTTGGTTGGCTGATCCGGGTGGTGCCGCCGTGTCTTCCGGACAGCACGTAGGACACAGTGGTCAGGGAGACCCCGGCCTTGTTGGCAACGTCGCGGATAGTGGGGTTCGATCCAAGCTTCATTTTGCAGCCGTCATTTGTGCGGGTGGTCGGCAATGGGTGCAAGCTGTTCCGGATCCCACTCCGGCTCGATGGACATGTCCACACCGGTTCCCGTCGTGGACCTCGGGCCCACTGTAACGGTGGTCGCCGCCGCGTGGGCCGGTCGTGCGATGCCGGTACGGACACTCTGGACGATTTCATCGCCCAGGAGCGGTCCCGTGTAGCTGATGCTGAGCTGTCCGTCCTTAATGTCGGTGTCATAGTTCCCCAGCGCGTCGGAGACGATTCCCTCCCTGTCCACGGCCGCCGACAATGCCGTGGGGTTGGCGGAGCCCACGCTGAACCGGAGGTCGTGGACCAGGGCCGAGAGGACGAAGAAGTTGTTGACGCCAAGTTTCCCGGTGCCCTGTTGGGTGGCTCGGTTCACGATCGCGCGGCCGTCGTCGAGCGTGGCTGTGGCGGGGAGTGCAACGATGATTTCGGGCACCACCTGCTGGAGCACCGCGGGCTCGAGCACGTCCGGGGAGATGTTGGAAAGCTTGGTGTTCCCCGCGGCCGCTTCCAGCTTCTTGCGGATGCCCGCGACGTCGGCGTCCAGCTCTGAGTGGACGGCGATCACCACGAGGCGGCGCACCATCAGCCCGTCATTGCTGACCACCGGCCGGCCATTGCCCAGGTCCTGCCCCTCCTCCGCCTGGGCCAGCACCTGGTCTGCTGCGGCGGCCGCAGACGAAGAGGCGGCTGGGGCCGGGGTGGCTGACGGGTTGGACTGGACCCCGCCGGTGCAGCCGCTGAGCGAGAGGGACAGCAGCACTGCCGGGGCGATGAGGAGAATTCGGTTCATGTCACGTTCCTGCCGGGTAGGCGGCCTTGTACTTTGATGCGTAGGACCCTTCGGGCTTCGTTTCCCAGACGGGCTTGTCTGCGTTGATGGGGTCGTTGTTCCTGAGGTCTCCGACCGCGAACTGGACCATCATGTCGTGGTCCTCGTGGACCAGGTTGTGGCAGTGGACCATGTAGCGGCCGCCCAGGTGTTTGCCGGTGTCGAACTGCATCAGCACGGTGACCGATTCGTTCTCCCCCGCGTAGAACACGTCCTTCGGGCCGCCCTCCCAGGCGAAGGGCTTGCCGCCGTTCGTGTTCCGGCCGATGATCTTTCCGTCGATCAGGTGGATGTGGACCGGGTGGAACCAGCCGCCTGATTCGTTGACGATGGTCCACTGCTCCACCTGCATGCGCTGTGGGTTCGCGAAACACCGGGTGAAGTTGGACTTCTCCACGGTGTCCCACGTTTCGCCGTTGATGGTCCACTCTCCGCCCTTGCGCTGGACCCGCAGGATTCTCTTGGCCACGGCCATGTCGGGGGTCAGTGCCATGGTTTCGATCCCGCCCGCGGCCTTTGTGGGGTGTGCGCCGATGTCCAGCGTCGAGGGGATGGCGCTGATGCTCCTGGATCCTGCCGGGGAAGGGGAGTTGGCCACGACCTGGAACTTCATCACCTTGCCGGTGTTGGCGAAGTTCACGTTGTTCTTGTTGCTCAGGTTCCGCAGCTCCACGGTCTGCCCGGGCTTGTATTTCCGGAAGTCGATGAGCACCTCGTACCGCTCGGCAGTGCCCTGCCGCCAGGACGGAACCGCCTGGACCTTCGGCGTCATGCCCGCGTCAGTGCCCACCACGTAGAACGGATCACCGGTGGACAGGGCGAACCGGTAGGACCGGGTGATCGAGCCGACCAGGAAGCGGAAGCGATAGATCCTGGGCTTGACCTTCATGGTGGGCCACGGCACGCCGTTGACCGTGATGATGTCGCCCCACAGCCCGGCGTGGCCGTTGTCGTTGTAGCCGAGGGAACCGTCCGCGTTCAGCATCACGTCAGAGACCAGGATCGGCACGTCGAACTCGCCCTGCGGCAGCTGCGCCTGCTCATATTTGTCCGAGAGGGCGTAGATGGCCGCGATGCCGGAGTACACACCCTGGGCGGTGAGCATGTGGTTGTGGTCGTGGTACCAGAGCGTTCGGGCAGCCTGCCAGTTCGGGTAGTGGTAGTTCTTCACCTTGCCCGGAGCCGTGCGGTCATTGGCATACCCGTCATACTGCGGCAGCGAGGCCGAGCCGTGCAGGTGGGTGACGGTGTTGAACGGCTCCGTGTACAGCAGGCCTTGCGCCGGCAGGCGGTTGCTGATCCGCACCTCGGTCCGGGTGCCCTGCGGAACGCGGATCGTCGGGCCTGGAAACGTCCCGTTATAGCCAGCAATCGTGGTGGAGAGTCCCGGGGCTATCTGGGCCTTGCCCAGCTTTTGCGACAGCGAATACTTCGCGAAGAGCTGGCCGTTGGGGTCCCTGCCGGTCGAGTAGGGGAGCAACTCGGGAGGCCGGCGGAACGTTGCACTGTACGGAACCGGCGTGTTGCTCGCCGCGAGCCTGCTGGGCGTGGTGATCGGCGTCGATCCCGCATCGTCCGCGCCGCCCTTTGCCGGCACACCGGCCAGGGCGGCGCCGCCGTTGGTCCCGGTGAGGGCAACAGCGCCGCCAAGCATGCTCAGTTTCAGCACGTCTCTCCGTGTTGCCATGACTTCCTCCAAGAATTGTGCGGTGTTCGAAGGAACACCGGCCGCGAGTTTCCTGCACAACTGCCTGTGGTGTGGAACACAGCCATGGTGCGCCAACGGACTTCTGAAAACCTTGGGGGAGGAATTCGGTGTGCAGGCGTGCCCACCCGAATTGGTGGTTTAGATTGGGGACATCCGCTGGCGCGGACAAAGCCGCGCGGCATTGCCGCGCGGCATTGCCGCGCATTTATTTGGGGGATAAATTGACGCTTTTTCCATCGCACCGGGCTCCGGCAAACCGCGCTCCGTCACGCCGCGCTCCGTCGCACCGGGCGCGGCGGCTGGCCACTTTGATCGCTGCCGCTGTGGTCACCATCCTGGCGGCGGGTAACGTTCCCGCCGCCCAGTCCGCTACGGTCCCCGCGGCCCAGGTATACGCAACCCAGGTCCCCGCGGCGCAGGTATACGCAGTCCAGGTTTACAACGCCTGCTCCCGGCTCACCGCAGGGCAGGTGCAGTTCAACACGTACGGCGCCCCGCGTGTCACGTTTGCGACCGCCACGGACCGGAACCGCACCCAAGTGGCCATTACCAGCTGCGTGAAAACAGCATCCGGGTACAGCACTGAATGGCAAACCACGGGATTCGCAGGCATCAACGGCTTTTCCGCACCTGGAAAGGCGTGGGAAGACACCAACCGCTCACCCACAGGGTCCTTTACCGTCACCGAGGCCCTGGGACGGCGGAATCCGGGCACGGCTTTGAGGTACCGCACCATCAAACCGTCCTCGCGCTGGGGCGGCGAGCGCGGGAGTACTTACAACCAGTACTTTGAAGGTGCCGGCGGGCCGGCGGACGAAAACCTGTGGACCTTCATGAACCAGGGCTACTACGAGCAGGCCGCGGTGATTAATTACAACCGACTTCCCGATGCCTCCACCATCCAGGGAGCCTCGTACGCCATCTTCTTCCACGCCGGAAAGGTTCCGTCCGCCGGCTGCATCTCCACCACGCTCTCCACCGTGACCCGTCTCCTCCGGACCAGCCGGCCCGGGGACCGAATCGTCATGGGCGCGGTGGGCGACGTTTTCCGTTCCGCGTCAAGGACAGGGCCCTCGGACACTGCCGGCAAGTCGCTTGCCTCTATCCACAGCAGCTCCGATGTTCTGGCCGTGGCACCGGATGGCACGTTGTGGAACTACCCCGCCCTGGGCAATGGCGGCCTCGGCCAGCGCGCGGCCATCGGCAAAGGGTGGGGATCTGCGCGCTCCGTCTCAAAGGTGGACTGGAACCGTGACGGCACCCTGGACCTGCTGGCGCAGTGGCCCAACGGAACGCTGACCGTTTACCCCGGCCGGCCGGCCGGCGGTTTCGGCGCGCCGTCTACCGCAGGGGCCGGCGGGTGGCAGCAGCTGACCATCACGGCCGGGACCTGGGACACCTCACGAAGGTATCCGGGTGTTCTGGCGCGCGACGCCGCGGGCAAGCTGTGGCTATACGACAACCCCGCAGGCCGCGGGCTGGGCACCCGGCGCCTGGTGGGCAGCGGATGGGGCAACGTTTCCAACTTCACCATCGCGGACTGGGACAACAACGGACGCCCGGATCTGCTGGCCTCCGGCCGGGACGGGATTCTCCGCCTCTACCGCCAGGACGGGAGGGGCAACTTCCTGAGCGAAGCCCGCCCGCAAATCGGCACCGGCTGGAGCGCCCGCAGCATCACCGCCAATTACAGTTTTCAGGGAGCCGGCACCCGCGGCCTGACCGTTCTGTTCCACGACGGCGCGCTGCGCTACTACCCGCTGGGCCTGGGCCGGTGGGGAGCACCGGGCACCATCGGGACAGGCTGGGGCGGCATCCGCACGCTCGTCCGCTGATGCGTGCGGCTACCCGATCAGTGCCAGCACCGCTCCCGCGGTGACCACTCCGCCCGCTTCGGCACGGATGCCGGTCACCGTTCCGTCGCGGTGCGCCGCGATCCGGGTTTCCATCTTCATCGCTTCAAGAACGACGACGGCGTCCCCCGCCGACACTTCGTCGCCCGGCTCTACGAGCCACTTCACCACGGTCCCGGCCATGTCTGCGCGCAGCTCCCCAGGGTCGGCGGCATCCGTGCCCGAACCGGCAGCCCCGCCGCCGGACCCCGAACCAATCGAAACCCCGGCCGGAAGCGCCCCACCGGACAGGGCCCCACCGGACAGTGTCCGGGCAGAAAGTGCCCAGCCGTCCAACAAATCCGCCGGCAGGCCCACCGCCATGCGGCGGCCGTCCACCTCCACGGTGATGGTGCGGCGTTCGCCGTCGGGCGCTGTGGTGCTGTAGCCCGGATCGGCCGGGATCCGGTCCGCGAAGTCGGTCTCTATCCAGCGGGTATGAATGCCCAGGCCGGTTTCGGAGGTGAAGTCCGGGGACTCGAGGACCGCCCGGTGGAACGGCAGCACGGTGGAAACGCCGGTGATGCGGATTTCCGCGAGGGCGCGGCGGGCCCGGCGCAGCGCCTGCTGGCGGTCCGCGCCCGTGACGATCAGCTTGGCCAGCAGGGAGTCGAACTGCGGCGCGACGAACGAGCCGGAGCGGACGCCGGTGTCCAGGCGGATGCCCGGACCGGTGGGACCGGAGAACTCGGCAATGGTTCCGGGTGACGGCAGGAAGCCGCGGCCCACGTCCTCGGCGTTGAGCCGGAACTCAAAGGAGTGGCCGCGCGGTGCCGGGTCCTCGGAGTAACGCAGGCGTTCTCCCGCCGCGATCCGGAACTGCTCCTGGACCAGGTCGATCCCGGTAGTTTCCTCGGTGATCGGATGCTCCACCTGCAGGCGGGTGTTGACTTCGAGGAACGCCACGGTGCCGTCCGTGGCCACGAGGAATTCCACTGTCCCGGCGCCGGAATAGCCGGCTTCCCGGCAGACTGCCTTGGCGGCGTCGTAAATCTGCTTCCGCTGGTCATCGCTGAGGAACGGCGCAGGGGCCTCCTCTACCAGCTTCTGGTGCCGCCGCTGGAGGGAACAGTCGCGGGTTCCTACGACGACCACGTTGCCGTGGGTATCCGCCAGGACCTGCGCCTCGACGTGGCGGGGACGGTCCAGGTAGCGCTCCACGAAGCATTCACCCCGGCCGAACGCGGCGACGGCTTCCCGGACCGCGGAGTCGAAGGCTTCCTCCACTTCGTCCAGGGCACGGACCACCTTCATGCCGCGCCCTCCGCCGCCGAAGGCTGCCTTGATGGCGATCGGCAGGCCGTGTTCTTCGGCGAAGGCGCGCGCTTCCGCGGCCGAGTTCACCGGACCGTCGCTGCCGGCCACGAGCGGCGCACCGGCGCGGACGGCCGTCTCCCGGGCGGTGATCTTGTTGCCAAGCAGCAAGATGGCCTCCGGCGTCGGGCCGATCCACGTCAGTCCGGCGTCCAGGACTGCCTGGGCGAAGTCGGCGTTCTCAGAGAGGAAGCCGTAGCCGGGATGGATGGCGTCCGCGCCGGACTGGGCGGCCGCGGCGAGCAGCTTGGGGATGTTCAGGTAAGTGTCCGCGGGAGAGTTCCCGCCCAAGGCGTACGCCTCGTCCGCGGCGGAGACGTGCACTGCGTCAGCGTCGACGTCCGCGTAGACGGCGACGGAGCCCAGCTGGGCGTCGTCGCAGGCCCGGGCAATCCGGACGGCGATTTCTCCGCGGTTGGCGATCAGGACCTTGCGCATCAGTTACTCGCTTTTCGTTCGGAAGTGGTTTCGGGGGCCGCTGCGGCGGCTGGGATCTCGGCGGAAGGGGAAACGGGGGCTGGAATTTTTTCAGCAGGGGCCCAGCGGAAGCGGATCTTGCCGCCAATCGGGATCTGGGCTGCGATGTCGAGCTGGTGGTCCACCACGACGGCGATGACCGGGTAGCCGCCGGTGATCGGATGGTCGGCGAGGAAGAGTACGGGCAGGCCCTCCGGCGGGACCTGAAGGGCTCCGGCAACCGTGCCCTCACTGGGGAGTTCGCCTGCGCGGCTGCGCTGCAGCGGCGTGCCGTTCAGGCGCATGCCCACCCGGTTGGACTGCGGCTTCACCTCCCACTCCTGGCCGGCAAAAGACGCCAGCGCCTCCTGATCGAACCAGTCGGCGCGCGGGCCGGGGACGACGTCGAGCACGGTCACCCCGGTGCCCGGGAACTCCGGCTGCAGCTCGGGGGTCCCGACGACGCCGGATTCGGTCTCGCCACCGGCGGCAAGGACCTGGCCGGCGGCAAGCGGCGCCGGGCCGATGCCGGACATGGTGTCGGTGGAACGGCTGCCGAGCACGGGCGCTACGTCCACTCCTCCGCGTACGGCGAGGTAGCTGCGGAAACCACTCTCCGGCGCGCCGATGGTCAGAGTCTCGCCGTCGAGCAAGGCGAAGGGGGTGGCTACCGGAACCGAGCGCCGCACGGTCCCGGAATCCTCGTCTGAAGCAGAGTCGTCTGAAGCAGAGTCAACGGTCAGTTCCGACGGCGCGCCGGCGACGGCGAGGACCTGGTCCCCGACGGCCGTCACCGTGAGTCCGCCGGCGACAGTCTCTACGGCGGCGGCCGACGGCGGGTTTCCCACGAGGCGGTTGGCCCGCCGCAGCGAGGCCCGGTCCAGCGCTCCGGCGGCGGAAACCCCCAGTGCGGAGTGGCCGTAGCGGCCGAGATCCTGGATCAGGCTGTAAAGTCCCGGAGAAACGATCTGCAGGCCGGAAGGAACGTCCTGCGGCTCCGCCGCGGCAACGGCTTCATCAGCCAGTGTTACTGCGTCCCGGACGGCACGGAACTGCACCCGGTGGCCGGGGCTCGCCAGCGCGGGCTGTTCACGGTCCAGGTCCCACATTTTCGCGCCGGTGCGGCCGATGAGCTGCCAGCCGCCCGGGGACCGGCGCGGGTACACGGCAGAGTAGTTGCCGGCCAGGGCCACCGAGCCGGCGGGAACGGCGGTGCGCGGTGAGCTGCGGCGGGGCACTTCGAGGACCTGGTTCTCCCCCACCATGTAGCCGAAGCCAGGGGCGAAGCCGGCGAAGGCCACAGTCCAGATCTGCCCGGTGTGAGCGGCTATCACGCCGTCCGCTCCGAGGCCGGTCAGCTCCCCCACTTCGGTGAGGTCTTCGCCGTCGTACACAGTGTCAATGACCACCAGGTCGCCGTCCCGCTGGGGCGGCGCGGTGAGGTCGAGTTGCAGCAGCAGCGCGGCGATGCGTCGTGCAGCTGCCGGCGAATCCGCCGTCAGCAGGACCGTCTCGGCCGCGGCCAGAACGTCCTGCTGGCCCGGCAGCGGGTTCTCCAGCAGCAGCGCCTGCAGGGCGAGAACGTCCCGGGTGCCGGAGAGTTCGGCGAGCACCGCCCGGGTCCCCACCGCACGCACGGACCTGACCTTCTGAACGGCCGCCTTTTGTGCTGCCACTGTTTCCATAGCCGCTTCCATCGTTGCCGGTGCCGTGAACGGGATCTGAGCCACTTAGGCGCGCGATTCCTGCAGCAGCCGTTCTTCCTCGGCCGTCTGCGGGTTCCGGCCGAGCGCCAGGCCGATGACGGTGACCACGGACGCCACCAGCAGGTACACCGCGATCAGTAGCCAGTCGCCGGACGCTGCGTAGAGGGCGGTGAAGATCAACGGTGCCACGGCGCCGCCGATCACTCCGGCCAGCGTGTAGGCCAGCGAGCTGCCGGCGTAGCGCAGCCGGGCCGGGAACTGCTCGGTGATGTACGCCGCCTGCGGGCCGTACATGAACGCGTGGAAGGCCAGGCCGATCACGACGCCGACGGTGAGCATCAGGACGGATTTGCCCTGGATCATCAGGAAGAACAGCGGGGTGTACGCAGCGGTTCCGACTGCGGCAATTCCGTAGACGAGGCGGCGGTTGAAGCGGTCCGTGAGGGCCCCGGCTGCGGGAATAAGTACCAGCTGGAAGGCGGAACCGATCAGGATGGCGCCGAGGACATTGCCGGTGGTCATGCCCAGTTCCTTGGTGGCGTAGACCGCCACGAAGACGGTGAAGAGGGCGTAGAGAACATCGGGGCAGACCCGGGACAGGGCTGCCGCGACCAGGGCACGCGGTTCCTTGGTGAAGACCTCCTTGATGGGGGCCTTGGGCTGTTCACCGTGGGCAAGGATGGCCTTGAAGACCGGGGTTTCCTCGAGCTTGAGCCTGATGAGCAGGCCGAAGACCACGAGGAGTGCGGAGGCCAGGAAGGCGACGCGCCAGCCCCAGGAAAGGAAGGCCTCGTTGCTAAGGGTCGCTGCCAGCACGGCCAGGACGCCGTTGGCCATCAGGTTGCCGGCCGGCGGGCCGATCTGCGCGGCCGAAGACCAGAAGCCGCGCTTGTGGGCATCGCCGAATTCGCTGGAGAGCAGGACGGCTCCGCCCCATTCGCCGCCGACGCCGATGCCCTGGGCCAGTCGCAGCAGCACCAGGATGACCGGGGCGGCGACGCCGATGACCGAGTAGTCAGGCAGCGCACCGATCAGCACCGTGGCTGCGCCGATCAGCATGAGGGTAACTACCAGGACTTGCTTGCGGCCGATCTTGTCGCCGAGCCGGCCGAAGATCACACCGCCGATGGGGCGGGCGAGGTAGCCGACGGCGAACGCCGAGAAGGAAAGGAGCAGCCCGACGAACTCGTCATTGCCGGGGAAGAAGATCTTGGGGAAGACGAGGGCGGAAGCCACCGAATAGATGGCGAAGTCGTAGTACTCAAGGGACGTGCCGGTGAGGCTGGCGACGTAGGCCTTGAGTGCCCCGGGCGGCATCCTCTTGGTTTGCGGCTTCTTTGCCGGGGACGGCGTTCCGGGTGTGGACCCGGCCGGTGATGGGTTTGAGGCGGTCATTAGATACTCCGGGGTTGGGGTGTTGGAGTGCTTGGAAGGGTTATCCGGCCATGCTGCGGCAGGCAGGCCGGGCGGTCAGGCAAAGGCGGCGACGGTGACGCCTGCTGCGGTCAGGGCTGACTTCACGGCTGTGGCCATGGCAACGGCTCCGGGGGAATCGCCGTGCACACAGATGCTTTCTGCGCGGATTTTCAGGACGGAACCGTCCACGGTGCGGACGGCGGAATCAGTGGCCATCTGTAGGACATGTTCCGCCACTTCTGCGGGATCATCAAGGACAGATCCTGGCAGGGAGCGGGACACGAGCGTGCCGTCCGGGTTGTATGCCCGGTCGGCGAAGGCTTCCGGGACGGCACGCAGGCCGGCGGCTTCCGCCAGGCGGAGCACCTCCGAGCCGGGAAGCCCCAGAATGGGCAGCTGGGCGTCCAGCGATTTCACAGCGTCAACCACGGCCTGTGCCTGCGCCGTGTGGTGGACGATCGCGTTGTAGAGCCCGCCGTGCGGTTTAACGTACTGGACGCGCGTGCCCTCCGCCGCGGTCAGCGCCTGCAGCGCGCCGATCTGGTAGACGACGTCGTCCGCGAGCTCGTTGGGCGCTATGTCCAGAAAGCGGCGGCCAAAACCGGCAAGATCGCGGTAGCCCACATGTGCGCCGATGACGACGCCGGCGGCGGCCGCCTGCCGGCAGGTCTTCCGAATAACGCTGGGATCACCGGCGTGGAAGCCGCAGGCCACGTTGGCGCTCGTGACGGAGCGGAACATCGCCTGGTCATCGCCCAGCGTCCACCGCCCGAATGATTCTCCGACGTCGCTGTTCAGGTCGATCTTCGTCATTGTGATCCTCGTCTCATAGAAGCCTGAGTTCTAGGATGCACCACTTTTGAGAATTGTTCAACAATCCAACGATTAAACGATGTGGCAATCGTGTAAATTCGAGGCATGACGAGCCCAGATCGCAACGCCCGGAGTGCCGCCGCCCCAGCCGCTGTAGCCGCTGCAGCCAACGGCGCATCGGTTCCCGGGGCACGCCTTCGGGTAGCCGTGCCCTCGGTGGCGGAGCGGGTTGCCCAGGAGCTGCGGCACCAACTTGCCGAAGGGCTGCTGCTGCCTGGCGCCAGGCTCACGGAAGCCGCGCTGGCCGAGGATCTAGGCGTTTCACGCAACACTGTCCGCGAGGCCTTCGCCGAGCTGGCCAGCGAGCGGCTCCTGGTCCGGCATCCCAACCGTGGTGTGTTCGTGGCGAGTCTTGGCGCCGGTGACATCCACGACGTCTACACCGTCCGCCGCGCCATCGAGGTAAGCACCATCCGGAACGGGGGCACCACGGAGCAGATTGCGGCCGTGCGCGCCGCTGTGGAAGAGGGCAAGAAAGCCGCGGCCGCGAATGACAATGAGGGGCTCGGCAGCGCCAACCAGCATTTCCACCGCGCCATTGTGGCCATGGCCGGAAGCCGGCGCCTGGACACAATCATGTCCCAGGTCCTCGCCGAGATGCGACTGTTCTTCCACAAGGCCACGGTGGACGCCGAGTTCTACAGCGGATACCTGGAGGACAACGAGCAGATCTGCGCCGCGTTGGAAGCCGGGGACGGTGAGCGCGCGTCAGAGCTGATGCTGGCGTACCTTGACCGGTCCGAGGCCCAGCAGGTCGCCATTCACGGCGCCTGAGAGCGCAGGTGCCTGGCTAGCGCTTGCCCTTTTTCCGCGAGCCGCGGCCGCGGCCCTTGTCCGGGTTGGGGGCGTAACGCTGGGCCACCTTGGGCTTCTTGGCACCGGTGCCGCGGCGGTCCGGCTTGGGTTCCTTCTTCGGCTTCTCCTGCTGGGCGGACGGCTGCCGGGAGCTCTGGGCGGTGCGCCCGCGGACAATGCCGATGAACTCCTCTATCACCTCGTCCGTGGCATCGCTGGGCCACGCCAAGGCAATTTCGGTGCCGGGCGCCCCTGTGAGCCGGCGGGCCACGGTGTCCTTGACGTTGAAGTGCCTGGCCACGGACATGGGCAGGATGAGCAGGCCCGCCCCCGACGCCACCACCTGCAGGGCAGTTTCCGGCCCGCCGAGCCCGTCGGCGTCGAGGAAGGTCTCCTCCGCGAGGTCCTCCAGTGCCACTTCCTCGAACACCGAGATCTCATGGCCCTTGGGTGCCACCACCACCGGCTGTTCTTCATACAGCGGAATGACATTCAGGCCCTCGCGGTCCACGGGCAGCCGCACAAAACTGAGGTCGGCGGAACCGTCGCGCAGCACGGAAAGCTGCGTGCCGCCGTCGGACATGAACCCGCGCAACGGAACATGCGGCATCCGCTCTTCCCAGCGGCGGATCCACTTTCCCGGCGTGACGCCGGCGACGTACGCGAAGCGAAGCTCCCGCCGGCCGGGTTCTGGCGGGGCGGGGGCTAATGTGGATTCATCTTCAGCGGGCACACGTTCACAGTACCGCCCGAGCTCAGTACCGCCAGAGCCCTATGCCGCCGGTGCCCCGCGCGGTGCCCGCTCTTGGTTCACCGTTGGTCCCCTTCCGGTACGCAGCCAGATACCCTTGAAGCATGACCTCTGCTAACTCCCAGTCCATGAAGCCGGCCACCGTTGCCAAGAAGCTTGGCATCTACCTGCCCGCAACACCCCAGGAGTTCCAGGATTCAACCATCACGCGCGCCGATTTCGCCGAACTCCAGGCGAACCCGCCGGAGTGGCTGGCCGAGCTGCGCCGCAACGGCCCGCACCCCCGCCCTGTGGTGGCGCAGAAGCTGAATGTCTCGATCAGCGGACTGGCCCGCGGCGGCGTCGAAGAGGCCCTGACGACGGCGGAAATCACCGCGCTGCTGCAGGCTCCCCCCGCGTGGCTGGTCGCCGAGCGCTCCACCCACGCCGCGGTGCGCGCCGAGGCTCAGCGCGTCAAAGACGAGGCTGCCAAGAAAGACGCCAAGAAGGCGCGCCAGGCCTAGCTGGAGCTTCCGGCAGCACAAAAGCTGCCGCAACCCTTGCGATAACCCGGACTCCTGATCCCCCATCCCGAGGGGATGCCAGCGCGGCTGGGGGGCCCGGGCCCCCGAGCCGGCCTGCCGCCCGCAGAAGCCAGACGGGGCGCGGCCATACCAGCTGCCGCCACGACGAACGGACCTGCTCATCCGGTCCGCTCCCCCACCATCTGGGGGCCCAAGGGGGCCGCAGAAATGACGGCGGGAGACGCTCCAAAGGCCCGCGAGGAACAGCGTTTCCCCAAGGCGGGCTATTGATTCTGTGATTGTGCGTGAAGGTATCGCGCACCTCGGATCGATGAGGTCATCATGAAATCAGCACAACCCGAGCCGGAAGCGCACACTTCACGCCTTCCCGGTACCCGCAGGGCCGGAATCATTGCAACCGTTTCGGCCGTGGTCTGCGCAACATCCGTCTTTGCCATTCCAGCTGCCAGCGCCGCCGTCCCCACGTTCCCGGACAACATCGTCGTTTTCCCGGACCGTGACTTCGTCACCATCGAGGGGTACCAGGACCACATCGGCGAGACCGCCACAGTGGAGGTCAGCCGCGCCGGTGCCGGCGTCATCGGCTCCGCCAAGGGCATAGTCGCGGCCGGGGACGTCGCCTTCGAAGTCAACCACCCCGGCGGCTATTGCTGGGGAGCAGGAACCGGCCTGAACATCACTCCCGACATCCGTCCCGGCGACACCGTTTCCCTGAAGTTCGGCGCCGCGGCTGCCGGAGACACCCGGGTTCAGGACGCGTACGTCACGGGCGACTCCAGCGTCAGCGGCAGCACCGTCACGGTCAAGGGGCACGTCGGAACGGGAGTCACGCGGGCACAGATGGAACAGCGCATCATTGAGCCGGCACTCAGGGACACCACCGTCGCCCGCCGCGACATCCGGGCCGTCTCTGGCCCCCTCACCGCTGCCCCCAAGGGCGGCTACTCGTCGAGCCTTGAATTCGATGTCGACGGGCCCAACACCTTCACCGCAACGTACGTTTTCGACGACGCGGCAACAGCGCAAATGGCCGCTAACGCCGGGCTCGGCGAGCGCGCCATGTCCTGGGAGTTCGAGGATGCCGACGCCAACCGCCAGGGCCTGACCATTGCCGAGTACGGCGAGCCGGGCGGCCCCGGCATGGGAGGCTGCCCCAACGGTCCCCTGCAGTCCGGCCCCGCGGGACCCACCAATGTCGCAGCCGCCAAGGTGTCCGGAGGTCTCAAGCTGACCTGGAAGCCCGCCGAAGCCATACCCGGCACACCGGCCATCACCGGCTACCGCGCCGTGGCCGTCGGCCAGACCGTCACCAGCAGCGAGCAGATCGAAATCGGCAAGCGTATCTCCGGCCAGGCCGCCTTTAGCACCACGATTACGGGCCTCGCGACCGGAGAAAACTATGACGTCTACATGGTTGCGGTCAGCAGCACCGGGGAAACCTACCCGGCCATCCACGCAATCCCGCAAACGGACACCACGGCACCAACGGTGAGTGCAACGCCCAACGGCGGCACGTCCCCCGTCGCGCAGCGGGTAGCGCTGGCCGCCAACGAGACCGGCAGCGACATTTATTACACCATCGACGGATCTGATCCCGTTCTCTCGGGCGGTGTCCTTGGAGCCACCGCCGTCCACTACACCGGCCCGATGGACATCTCAGCCAGCACCACGCTGAAGTTCGCCGCCTTCGATCCCTCCGGCAACGTCTCCACCATCAGCGAAGCCGTCTTCAAGGTCACCAACGACCCCGTTCCGGCAGCTCCGGCCTTTTCCGGGACACCCGTTGTGGGCCAGGGCACGGCAAGCCTGACCTGGACCGCACCTGACCCGGGCGCGGCCGGCCTGACCATCACCGGCTACACGATCCAGGCGTACACAGCTGACGGCACCGCGTTCGGCGCACCCAAGACGGCGCCCGGCACGGCCACGTCCCTTGTCTACGACGGACTCGCCGGCGACACCGCCTACCAGTTCACCATCAGGGCCAGCAACATCAACGGCACCAGTCCCGAATCGGCCAAGACCGCGTCCACGACCGCCCAGGGCGCCGTGGTGGCAATCGCCGGCCCGGACCAGACCGTCACCCGCCGCACCACAGCCACCACTGTGGCACTGGACGGCACCGGATCCACCACAACGGGCGCCAAGTACAAGTGGGAACAGGTACTTTCCGGGGCAACTGATCCGAACAAGGTGACGATTGCCGGCGGCACCACGCTGAAGCCGACGTTCAGCCTTCCGGTCTTCAAATCACCGATGACGAACAGTCCGCTCACTTTCCGGCTGACGGTCACCGTTGGCACCACGGTCCGGACAGACGAGGTCACGGTGACGCCGGTAGCGGACAGGGTCACGATTGGTATCGCACAGTGGAGGGCCGGCGATCTCAGGATCAGCGGCACCAGCAGCGTGGTCGGCGGCGTCATCACCGTTCACTCCGGAAGCGCCACCGGCCCCGTGCTGGGCCAGGTAGCCGTTACGGCCGCCGCGGCCCCCGCGACCGGTGGAGACTACAACCTCCGCCTGCGCAACGCCGCAGCCGGAGCCAGCAACCCCGGCAAAGTCTGGATTGAGTCCACCGTAGGTGGAACGGCCGGGCCCGCCACCGTCGTGAACCGCTAGGAGACTGCTGAATTATCCGCGAGGCGGGCGCGTCGGCTGGACTCGTGAGCGTGGTGGTTAAGACTGGTCTTATGCAGGGACGCGAGGATGCGCAACGCGGGTATTTGGATGTGGAGGCGCTGGCCGGGGAGTTGTTGGCCCCGGGCCGATACCGCGTTCCACCCGAGCACGCTGACGTACTGGCGGAGGCGTCTGGCCGGATCGGGAAACCCGCACCGGATCATGGAGGCCATCAGCGAGGTCGTCGCGGAGACCGGAATCCTGAAGGGCAAGCGCCGCAGGGCTGTGGATTCAACAGTCCTGGACGACGCGGTCGCGAGACAGGACACCATCACGCAGCTGATCGCCGGGATCCGCCGCTTCGGCCGTGATGTCCCTGACGGGCAGGAACTGCTGGGCACCCACGCTACGGTGTATGACTACACGCGCACCGGCAAACCGGACATCGAGTGGGACGACCAGGCCGCCAGGGATGGGCTGGTTTCGGCGTTGGTCACCGACGCGCTGGCGCTGCTGGCCGCGGTGGATCCCGAGACCTTGGACGGCAAGGCGGCCGATGCGTACGCGCTGCTCGCACTCGTCGCCGGGCAGGACGTGGAACCGGCCGAGGATTCTGACGGGACCGACGGGCGGTGGCGGATCGCCCGGAAGGTCGCCCCGGACCGGATGATTTCCACCGTGGACCCGGACACCCGGCACGCGCATAAGACCCAGTCCCGCCAGCAGGACGGATTCAAGGCCCATCTTGTCATCGAGCCCGACACTGGGCTGATCACCGCCGCGGAGCTGACCAAGGCCTCCGGACCGGAGAACAGCGACGGAGCCGTCGGTGCCCGGCTGATCGGCATGGATCCCACGATCGCCGGCACAAGTGTCCAGGTCCTGGCAGATTCGGCCTACGGCACAGGTGAAATGCTCGCCGCCCTCGCCCGCACCGCTCACACCCCAGTGATCAAACCATGGCCCCTGCGCCCAGCCGTCGAAGGCGGGTTCACCCTCGATGACTTCACCGTCGATGAAGCAGCCGGCACCGCGACCTGCCCGCACGGCATTACTAAGACCATCACCCCTAAACGCAGTGTCACGTTCGGCGCCGCCTGCACCGGCTGCCCCCTCCGGGACCGTTGCACCGCCTCACCGCGTGGACGCAAGCTCGAACTCCACGAACACGACGCGTTACAGCGCGAACACCGTCAACGCGCCGCGGACCCGGCCTTCCGGGACGACTACCGCACCCACCGGCCCATGGTCGAGCGGTCCATCGCCTGGCTCACCCGCGGCAACCGCCGCGTTCCCCACCGCGGCATCAAACGGAACAACGCCTGGCTGCGCCTGCGGATCGCGGGACTAAACCTGCGCAGGCTCCTCAACCTGGGACTGACCGTGAACGAGGGGTCATGGGCGCTGGGATGAACCACCGCTCGGACCCGGCCAATCCCACCACTGGATGACGCCCCACATCCGGGGGCACAATGAACTAAGCGGGCGGAACGACCCCGTTGTCGCACCCAAGGGTGCTGACCAGAACACGCCGCTTGACGGCCATTGGTGGCGTTCCGCCCGCCCCACAACCACGTTGTTCAGCAGTCTCCTAGCATGACAGCCTCCGGCCGGAGGATCGGCGTAGTGGAGCTGCGCGAGGGCCAGACAGAACTGTTCGTTTCCACGTGGGATGATCCCGACACTTGCCAGGCCTCCATTCCGCTGACCGGCGACGAAGCTGCCACCCTCGGCAACCTGCTGGGCGGCCAGCATCTGGCCATGAAGCTGACGGAGGCTCACCGCGAGGTTCCTGGCATCGTGACGAGGCAGTTCTCCATCGCCCCGGACTCACCGTTTCAAAACCAGCCCATGGGCAAGGCATGCATCCGCACCCGGTGCGGTGTTTCGATCGTGGCGATCATGCGTGAAGGTGAGGTGGTTCCCTCACCAGGGCCCGACGTCGTCCTTCACTCAGGCGATCTTCTGGTCGCTGTCGGTACGCAAGAAGGCCTTGATTCAGCGGCCGATATCCTCCGCAACGGCTGACCGTCATGGACCGCCTGGCCCTGACTCTCATCGAACTGGGTGCGGTCGTGTTCTCCCTCGGCCTGCTGGCGAGGCTGGCCGGCCGGATCGGCATGTCTCCCATCCCGCTTTATCTGGTGGGTGGCCTGTGCTTCGGCGCGGGCGGCCTCGTGGAGCTGAGCGGGATGAAGGAGTTCGCGCACCTCTCCGGTGAAATCGGCGTCATCCTGCTGCTGCTTATGCTCGGTCTGGAATATACGGCCGCCGAACTGGTCACCGGGCTGCGGAGATCCTGGCAGGGCGGCGTCTTGGACCTGGTGCTTAATTTCGCCCCCGGGGCTGCCCTCGCCGCGATGCTCGGGTGGGGTTTGGTCGGTGCCATGGTGATGGGCGGGGTCACTTACATCTCCTCGTCCGGCATAGCGGCCAAGGTCATCACGGACCTTGGCCGTATCGGTAACAGGGAAACGCCCGTGGTGCTCTCGATCCTGGTGTTCGAAGACCTGGCCATGGCCGTGTACCTCCCGATCCTCACTGCCACCCTTGCCGGCGTCAGCTTCCTGGGGGGCCTGCAGACCGTGGGCATTTCGCTGGCCGTGGTAACCGTGGTGCTGGTGGTGGCGCTGCGGCATGGTCATCACGTCTCCAAGGCCGTGCACAGCGAAAACTCCGAGGTCTTCCTGCTCAATCTGCTTGGCGCGGCGCTCCTGGTGGCCGGCGTGGCCGCGGCCCTGCAGGTGTCAGCCGCGGTGGGCGCGTTCATGCTCGGGATTGCCATCTCCGGCGCCACGGCCCACAGCGCCACCAGGATCCTCGAGCCCCTTCGCGACCTGTTCGCCGCCATCTTCTTCGTGGCCTTCGGGCTCAATACGGATCCTATGTCCATCCCGCCAGTCCTCGGATGGGCGCTCGTCCTCGCCGTCGTCACCGCCGCGACGAAGATGCTCACCGGGGTGTGGGCCGCCAAGCGGGCAGGCATTGCACGGCCGGGCCGGTTCCGCGCGGGAGCCGCACTGATTGCCCGCGGCGAGTTCTCGATTGTCATTGCAGGCCTCGCGGTCACGTCAGGCGTGGTCCAGGCCGAGCTGGCCGCCCTCGCCACGGCCTATGTCCTGCTCATGGCGATCTTCGGCCCCTTGGCCGCACGCTACATCGAGCCGCTGGTCAAGAAGTTCTCCCGCCCTGCAAGGACCGAGACGGTCCGCGCCTGACACCGTCGCTCCGGCGTGTCATCGATGCGCGAGATCTCGGCACTTACCCGGATTCAAAGCGCAGAGATCTCACGTCTCGTTCCGCCAGCCGGCCCTGACAAGGGCGTCCAGGACGCGATGAGCACACCCGTCGTAGCCATGGGCCTTCACCTGGCCCGCGGTTACCGTGACGGAGGTCCAGCCGATCGCGTCGATGGACTCGTCGCGCCGGATATCCGATTCACGCTGGCGGAGCTCCAGGTGGTGCCGGCCGTCGTAGTTCACCGCCACCTTGAAGCCGGGAAAGGCAATGTCCGGCCAGGCCAGTTCCCATCCCGTCTCATCCATGACCACATAGCTCAGCACGGGTTCGGGGAGGCCGAGCCTGCCGAAGGCCAGCCGGAGCCTGGTCTCGGGCGCAGAGTCGGCGCCAACCCGTGCCAGCTCCAGCGCTGCCTTCGCCTTTCGGATACCCCGGGCGCCTCTGTTAGTCTCCACCTGGTTCCGCAAATCGGCCAAGGAACACAGGGCCAGCCGGTTGCGGCCGAAGCTCCGCGACTGGCTGCAGATGAAGAAGTCCGCGGCGACCACCAAATCTTCCGGCTCGAGTACCGAGGCCAGGTCGAACCAGGTCCTGGCCGGAGTGGTGAGGGGAACGCCGTCGAGCACGGTCAGGTCAGAGCCCCGCAGGTCGAGGCGGTGGCCGGCTACCCCATTCCGGACGGGTCGCGTCCCGCCGTCCACCCGTGCCAGGTGCACCCGGAACTGATTCTGGACAAACCACGGCAGCGGGCATCGCCAGAGCAGACCGGCTGTTCCTAAGCAGCACACAGTGGAAGGACACATTCCGGCAAGCAGCCGGCAGGTATGCGCCAGGTCCTGTCCCGCGCCCCACGGCACCCGCACCCCGCGGCTTGCCACGCGGAGATCGCTGCGCCATGCGCGATGTGGTGGCACCCCCTCGGCGAGCTGCTCGACTAGGGTGAAGGACCTGCCCGCGAGAACGTTGGGTAACGGTTGCGGCTTCCTCATGGGCCATTGTGGGCACATTCGGGCAGGCCGATTCGGGTTATCCACAGTGGGGAGGGGTAGTGCCGCCGCGGAGCGCTCATCGATGCGTGAGGTCTCGGCGGTTACGTGGAGTCAAAGCGCCGAGATCTCACGCGTCGGCGTGAGCCCGGGCGCCAAACCAGAGCGCTAGATGTCCGTGCGGTGGAAGTTCAGGTGGCTGCGGCTCGCGGTGGGTCCGCGCTGGCCCTGGTAGCGGTTGCCGTACTCGCCGGAGCCGTAGGGGTGCTCGGCAGCAGAGGTCAGGCGGAAGAAGCAGAGCTGGCCGATCTTCATTCCCGGCCAGAGCTTGATGGGCAGCGTGGCCATGTTGGACAGCTCCAGCGTGACGTGGCCGGAGAATCCAGGATCGATAAAGCCGGCGGTGGAGTGCGTCAGCAGGCCCAGCCGGCCAAGGGACGACTTGCCCTCGAGACGCGCGGCGATGTCATCCGGCAGTGTGACGGTTTCGTAGGTGGAGCCCAGCACAAACTCACCGGGGTGCAGGATGAACGGCTCACCCTCCTCCACCTCCACCAGGCGGGTCAGCTCGGGCTGCTCTTCCGCGGGATCGATGTGGGCGTACTTGTGGTTGTCGAACAGCCGGAAAAAGCGGTCAATCCGGACATCCACGGAGGACGGCTGCACCATCCCGGAGTCGTACGGGTCCAGCACGATCCGTTCGGAATCAATTTCGGCACGAATGTCGCGGTCAGAGATCAGCACACCTTCAAAAATAGCATTGCTGGCGCCCGCGCCTCCCATTAGTGTTGCGAGAACAATCCGGCCGACGGTCTCACGTCACACGGCCAAAATAGAGCTGGGGATATTTTGAAGAAGATTGCGGCCCAGGCCGTTGTTGCGATCATGTGCGCCCTCGCACTGTCGGCTCCGGCGGCGAGCGGCGTTCCGGCGCCGGAGCCCGGCCGTCAGGCTGTTGCCCACCAGGTCGTGACGGCGCAACCCACCCCGGGCAGCACCACTGCCACTTCGGCCGACGACGGCGGGCCGGCCTCCGCGGCCCGCTCACCCGGGCAGCCGCCCGCCACAGCCGTGGAAGCGGCGCCAGCGCCGACAGCCCCCTCCACACTGCCTTCATCGACCGCCTCCGTCCCGGCGGCGTCATCACCTGCCGTGGCCTCGCAACGAACGACGGCCACGGCGCAGGTGACCACACAGCAGATGACCACCCACCAAATGACCACCGCGCCGCCGGCCGTCGGACCCGCGGACCCTGCGGCTTCAGGGTCAACCGCCGCCGGTCCGCCTGAACCGGCGTCCATCCCGCCGCTCTCAGCCCCTGCCGGTGCATTCACGTCCGCGCCGCCGCCGACGCTGGGAGGATCGGCCCAGACAAAGTCGGCCGCGTCCGTTGCCCCGCGAACCCTCACCCCCGAGGCCCTGGTGCCCGACAGCAACGCAGCCCAGGTCGCCGCTGTGTTCAACGCGATCAACACCTACCGGGCATCCCTGGGGCTCGCTGCCGTGAAGTACCACGCGACGGTGGCAGGCTTGGCGCAGGAGTGGTCCGACAGCATCGCCTCCCGCGAAGTCATCGAGCACCGGGCGAACTTCTGGACGGACGCACGGGCCCTCAGCCCGAACAACGGCGCGGGCGAGGTCATTGCCGTCCGCTGGGACCGCGATGCCGCGCAGCTCGTCGAGTGGTGGAAAGGCTCCCCGGCCCACAACGCCATCCTGATCGATCCGCGTTTCAACGTGGTGGGCATTGGCATCACATTCACCGACGGAAACTGGCAAACCACCCCGAACCGCTACACCATGTGGGGCGTGGTGAACTTCTTCGGCTATTCAGCCCTCCCCGCCGGGACCACCGCGAGCCCTGGCGGCACCACCGCTCTTCCCGCTGAACCCGCCAGCGTCTGCGATCCCCTGGTCAAACACATGCCGCCCACCCTTGATCTGGCCACGGCATCCATCCGCAGCGCTGGGGACCTCGTCTCAGTGGACGCGACAGGCCAGCTCGTCAACCGTCCCTCGTTGGGGTCGGGGCTGTTTGGCCCGGCGGAACCCATCGGCACGGGTTTCGCGGCGGCCAAGACGGTGTTCGTCACGGACTGGGAGCGCGACGGCGTTTTCGACGTGGTGAGCCAGTGGAACGACGGCCGGCTCACGCTGCACTCAGGTGTGCTCACGGGCGGATTCCTGCCGCCCGTGACGCTGGGCCAGTCCGGCTGGGCGGGCCTCACGCTGGCGGTCGGCGGCTGGTGCTCAACCAACAGGCTGCCCCAGCTCCTGGCCCTCGACGCCGCGGCCAACCTCTGGCTGTATCCCAACCAGGGCAGCGGCGACCTCGTCCAGCGCACCCTGATCGCCTCCGGCGTCTCCGCGACGCGGCTAGCCATGACCGATTACGACGGCGACGGGTTCCAGGATCTGCTGGCCCGCCAAGGTGATGGCACCGTATCCCTCTACCGGGGTTCCGGCCGCCCGTCACCGGTGGCCGAGGCGCGGGGCGTCGTGGCGGGCGGCTGGGGTGACGTGTTGGCCATCCGTGCGCTGCGTGGCGTCACCGGCCCCTATTCAACCGGCCTGGCCATCCAGCGGGCCGGCGACGCCGTACAGTACTGGGATCTCAGCGGCGGGGCGCTTGCGACGCCCTCCGCTGTTCCCGGAAACTGGGCAGGCCACCGGCTGGCGCAGTAGCCCGCTGCGCAGTACCCCAGCGGAACCGGAGCGCCGGCAGCGGGGTCTCACACCGCCGTCGGACGCTCTTCCAGTACTGCCGGGAGCCGTCCAATCTGCGCGACATCTTCCTGCAGTCTCCGTTGGACCGCGGTGCGGGTGAAGGTCCGGAGTCCCTTGAGCGGGGCTTCGAGGGCAAAGCGCACCCGTGTTCCGCTGCCCTCGGTGCTGAGGTAGAAGCCGCCGCGCGACAGGGACGGGCCGGCCACCACCTGGAACTGGATTTCAGCACCCGGCCGGGCCTGCGTGATTTCGAAATCCCCTGCAACCGGGTGCCCGCGCAGGCCCATCAGCGTCACCTGATATCTGGCCCCCGGCGCCCCGGCAGGACCGGAGCTCAGGCTGATGCTGCGAATAGTCGGCTGCCAGCGGGGAAGGTTGAGTCCGTTCAGGAGAAAGGAGTAGACGGTCATGGCATCGCGCTGAACGAAAACCTCGTGTTCCGCAAATGCCATGGGATCCTTTCGACGTCGGGCCTGTCCGTGTAGCCCGTTCCCCCGTTCTGCAGCTAACGGACATCAGGATAGCCACCGGCGCCCGGGGCCCAGCGACAGAGGACCGGGCCTTTACCGAAGAGTTACGGGGAGACGGGACGGAACTGCGTCGGCGGCGCACCGGCGAGGACACGGAGAGCCTGTGAGCAGAGCGGCACCGCAACTGCGCTAAGCTAGGTTCTGCGCCGGCGGAATCCGGTGCGCTGCGGCTGTAGCTCAATGGTAGAGCGCTAGCTTCCCAAGCTCGATACGCGGGTTCGATTCCCGTCAGCCGCTCCATTTTTCCCCAGTCCCCGCCGGCACGTTTCACGGCCGCCCGGGCCGTTCCCTTCCAAGGGCGCGTTTGGCAGTTACCTGTATGGTCAGAAGTCAGGAACTTCTTCGGTTCCGCTACAGGAGCAATCATGGCTGACAAATCCCCCCGTCAAGCAGCATCCAAAAAATCCGGCAAATCCATCAAGGAAAAGCGCGCCGACAAGAGAGCCACCTCAGCGCCGGCCAGCTCGCTGGACAAGACTTCAGCCAAACCGATGCCGGCAAAGAAGAAGTGACGGGTTCGCCGAACCATCTCACCCTGGGCGTGGTTGCCTCGTCGCGCAAACCCGACGAGCGCCGCCTGCCCCTGCACCCGCTCCACCTCGAGCGGATTGCGCCGGAGCTGCGCCAGCGGTTGATCCTGGAGCGTGGCTACGGGGAACGCTTTGGCTTGTCCGATGCCCAGCTCGGCCCGCTGGTGGGGCGCCTGGCCAGCCGGGAAGAGCTTGTGGCGAAAGCCGACGTCGTGCTGCTGCCAAAACCGCAGCCCCAGGACCTCGCCGAACTCCGCGACGGCCAAACCCTCTGGGGCTGGCCGCACTGCGTCCAGGACCGGGCCATCACACAGCTGGCCATCGACAAGAAGCTCACCCTCATCGCCTTCGAGGCCATGAACCACTGGGCCAGCGACGGCGGCTTCGGCCTCCACGTTTTCCACAAGAACAACGAGCTGGCCGGCTACTGCTCGGTGATCCACGCCCTGGCGCTTACCGGGTCGACGGGAGACTATGGACGGCGGCTCAGCGCCGTCGTCATCGGTTTCGGCGCCACCGCGCGCGGGGCGGTAACTGCCCTGAACGCGCATGGCATCCACCACGTCCAGGTGCTCACCAACCGCGGCGTCGCTGCTGTGGGCTCCCCCATCCATTCGGTGCGGATCACGCAGTTCGACCACGACGACAAGGCACCGTTCCTCAGCCAGGTCATCACCGAGCGTGGCCGCGTCCCCCTGGCGCCGTTCCTGGCCGAGAGCGACATCGTGGTCAACTGCACGCTGCAGGACCCGAACAATCCGCTCACCTATCTGCAAGCGGACGACCTCGGGGCGTTCCGTCCCGGCAGCCTGATCGTGGATGTTTCCTGCGACGAGGGCATGGGTTTCAGCTGGGCCAAGACCACCAGCTTTGCCGAACCGATGTTCACCGTGGGCGACCACATCGATTACTACGCGGTGGACCACAGCCCGTCCTACCTGTGGAACTCCTCAAGCTGGGAAATCAGCGAGGCACTCCTGCCGTTCCTGGAAACCGTGATGTCCGGGCCGGCTGCCTGGCAGGAGAACGAAACCATAAGCCGCGCCATCGAAATCCGCGACGGCGAGGTCATCAACAAGGACGTGCTGGAGTTCCAGCGGCGCGCGGCGGACTACCCGCACGCGCCGATTCCGGAAAGCTAGCGCTGCCGGTCAACCGGGGCTGCTGGAAGGCCGGCACTGCCGGCCAATTGGGGCTGCCGGAAGGCCGGCCGCTAGGCGGCGGCCCGCTGCACCACCCGCAGCAGGCGCCGCCGGTCCCGGAAGTCGACCTTGAGCTTCAGCTCGCCACGGCGGGCAAGCACGACGGCGACCGTCGCCGCTGCGAGCACCGGCACCCCTCCTGCCACCAGCAGGGCGGCGTGCGGACCAAAGTGTTCGGCGATGCTTCCGATCATGGGTCCACCGATGGCCTGTCCGCCGATCAGAACCATGATGTACAGGCTCATTACCCTGCCACGGATCGCCATGTTGGAGCTGGTCTGGACCAGCTGGTTGGACGCCGTGAGGAACATCAGACACCAGAAGCCGGACAGCACCATGGCCGCGCCGAACCATGCCAGCGACGGCGTGAAGGCTGACAGGCACAGCATGAGGCCGTACATTCCGGCGCCCAGGACCACTGACCGCAGCCGGAGCTGGCGCCGTCTGGTGGAGGCGATTGCCCCTGCCAGCGCACCCAAAGCGACCAGGGCGTTGAGCATGCCGTAGCCGCCGGCACCGATGCCATAGACATGGTCCGCGAACGCGGCCAGCAGCACGGGCAGGCTCATGGCGAACACGGCAATGAATCCTGCCATCAGCCACGGCCAGTAGATGGTGGGTTTGCTGAGCGCATACCGCAGCCCTTCGCGGAGCATGCCCTTGCGCTTCGGCGCGGGGGCGCTGATGAACAGCTCGTCCTTGCGCAGGAGCAGCAGCATGGCCACCGTGGAACAGCACGCAACGGCGTTGGCGGCGAAGGCCCACCCGGCGCCGACCGCGGTGAGGAGCACGCCCGCGACTGCGGGCCCTATCAGTCCACCCAGCTGGAACGTTGTGGAGTTCACGCTGATGGCATTCCGCAGGTACCGGGGGCCCACGAGTTCATGGACGAACACCTGCCGGGCCGGCTGGTCCAGCACTGTGACCAGGCCCAGCACGAACGCTATGACATACACATGCCACACCTCGATGGCTCCGCTGAGAGCCAGCCCGGCGAGAGCGGCCGCCAAGACCGCCGCCATTGACTGGCAGCTGATCAGGATCCTGCGTTTGGCGAACCGGTCCGCAATCATGCCGCCCCAGGGTCCCAGCACCAGGGACGGCGTGAACTGCAGCGCCACGGTGAAGCCGACGGCGGTGACGGAACCGGAGAGCTGAAGCACCAGCCAGTCTTGGGCGATCCGCTGCATCCACAGGGCAATGACTGCCACGAAGTGTCCGATCGCGAAGATCCGGAAGTTGGGAACGCGGAGGGAGATGAACGTGTGACGCCAGGGGAGGCGCTCACTGACGACGGCGACGGGTTGGGTGACGGTGGCCGTTGACGGCGGTGGGGGTGTCACAGGAAGTCCTCAGGAGAGCGGGCTGACGGGGGCTCCTCTAACGCTAGGGTTGGAGCTGATGATTATGGAAGTCTATTGGGCTTATAACTAGCATTGCGGAACGCAATGCATGCCCCGACAGACCGCCACCCAGCCCGCCCGCCGGCGGTGCGCGCCAGCCACCAGGAGTCCGCATGTTCGAACCGGCCCAGCTGCGATCCTTCCTCGCCGTTGCCGAAACGCTGAGTTTCACCAAGGCCGCCGACAGGTTGGGGTTGGCCCAGCCGACCGTCAGCCAACACGTGCGCAAGCTCGAGACGGCCGCGAAGCGGGTGCTGATCACCCGGGACACCCGCGACGTTCGGCTGACGGACAACGGTGATGCCATGGCCGGGTTCGCCCGCAGCATCCTCGCGGCCCATGATGCCGCCGCCCGCTACTTCTCCGGCTCAGCGATGCGGGGGCGGCTCCGGTTCGGCACCGCCGACGACCTCGCCATCACCGGACTGCCGCGCATCCTCAGGGAGTTCCGGCAAATCTATCCACAGATCAACCTTGAGCTGACCGTCGGCCAGAGCGACCAACTCTATAAGCGGCTCAACTCGGGGCAGCTGGACCTTGTTTTCGTGAAGTGGGTGGCGGGCGCGAAGGACGGCACCGTGGTCCAGCACGACTCCTTTTCCTGGGTGGGCCTGGAACAGACCACGCTGGAGCCAGGAGACACGGTGCCGCTGATCGCCTATCCGTCGCCGAGCCTGAGCCGCAAACTCGCCATCGACGCCCTTGAGTCCGCGGGCCGGACCTGGCGCATCACCTGCACCACCAGGCAGATCAGCGGCGTGCTGGCGGCCGTGCGCGCGGGAATCGGCGTGGCGGTCATGCCCTCCTCGCTGGTGCCGGAGGACCTGAAAATCATCACGCGCCGCTTCGAGCTGCCGCCGGTGGGCGACGTCGATTTCACCCTGATCCGCAACCCGCTGGCCAACGCCGAAGTCATTGACGCGCTGACCCAGGCAATCATGGGACGGACTCTGAAGAAGCAGGTTTGAGCCCGGGGCGCCCTGGATACGGAAGCAAAACGATTGATAATCGTTATACTGCGGGCTTATGCTGTGACTGTTGCCGGTCATGCAGCGGCCGACGACACCGATTCGATGACGAACTAATCCTGCAACGAGGCAGGCATTGTTCGGGATAGGCACGCCGTGACCACAACCGCTAACCGCCACTTCCCCCGCCACTCTACGACAGTAGACACCGAATACGTTGGCAAGCCCAACTGCGACAAATGCGGAACAGACGAGTTCATCTACCTTGAATCTTTCGTTCCGCCAACGTACCGCCAAGACGGTACCGTCAGGACGCTGGGCGAAGTCGCCTACACCTGCACACGATGCGAAGAATTTTCCGCCCACAGTGTTCCATCGTCCTGGGCGCCGCCCGGCTGGTATCTGGGCTGAGCGCACTGGACTCGGCGCATTAGACCGACGCGCACTGGACTCGGCGCGTTGGGCTGGCGCGCGCGGGCCTTCAAAGCGCTGGGGGTCAAGGCTCAGCGTCACCGCAAACACCCTGGAATGTGAAACGGGCGGGCACCTGATGGTGCCCGCCCGTTTTTGTTCTGCCTGTGCGTGTGCCGGCCCGTTCCCGAACCGGCGCGCGCCAACCTGGTTTGTTAGATCAGCGCATCGGACAGGTGGTTAGGCGTCCCGAACCGGTGTGCCGTGATGCTGACGGCCTGCTCATGCAGAAACGGCAGCATTTCGACGCGGCCCGCTTCGGTCACGTCGTGCGCGTAGATTGCCACGTCCGGTCGGCCACCCGTTGCCTCTGCCAGCGCGGCCGCCGAGCCGCCGATCAGGCGGATGCGTGCGCCCGACAGTTTGCCGGCGCCAGCGAGCCGGCCCGCGGAGGCCAGCCACGCGGCGTCGTCCTCCACCGTGACGGGGATGTCCAGTCCGGTCAGCACGGAACGCACCTGTGCCGGAAGTTCGACGCCGGTAGAGACCGTCAGCTTCGACCCGGCAAGCACGCCGGCGGCTACTGTGCGGAGCAGCGCGTGGACGGTTTCGCCGTCGGACAGGCGGACGCTGACCGGCAGCGCACGGTACCGGAAGATGTTGCGCTCGGCGCTCAGTCCGGAGACATCCTTGGCGGTGCCGAATTCGTCTGCCCAGGCCAAGGCGTCGGAGCCCAGTGCCCGCTGCAGCGACTCCAGCTCTGCAGCGTCGAGCTCGGCCTTGGACGCGTTGACGAGCCGGCGCACACCCGGGTGGGTGATGCGTGCGGCTGAACCGTGCGAGCTTTCCTTGCTGGTCCAGTCGCCCAGGCCTGCAAGGTAGTTGGGTCCGCCGGCCTTGGTGCCGGCCCCGACGGCGGATTTCTTCCAGCCGCCGAACGGCTGGCGCTGGACGATCGCGCCGGTGATGCCGCGGTTGACGTACAGGTTGCCGGCCTGGATGGTGTCCAGCCACAGGCCCAGTTCGTCCGTGCTGAGGGAGTGCAGGCCTGCCGTGAGGCCGTATTCGATCTGGTTCTGGATGGCGATGGCCTCTTCCAGGGTCTCCGCGGTCATCACGCCGAGGACCGGGCCGAAGAACTCGGTCAGGTGGAAGTAGGATCCGCGCCGCACGCCGTAGCGGACACCGGGGCTCCACAGCCGGCCCGTGCCGTCCAGCTTCCGCGGCTCAACGGCCCAGTTTTCGTCTTCACCCAGCGTGGTGAGGGCGTTGAGCAGCTTGCCGCCGGCGGGCTCGATGATCGGACCCATCTGGCTCGTCGGGTCCTCCGGGTAGCCCACCTTGAGGGAGGTCACGGCATCGATCAGCTGGTTGTGGAAGCGCTTGGACTTGGCCACGGAGCCCACGAGGATCACCAGGGACGCAGCCGAGCACTTCTGCCCGGCGTGCCCGAACGCGGAGTACGCCACGTCCTTGGCGGCAAGGTCCAGGTCGGCGCTGGGGGTCACGATGATGGCGTTCTTGCCGCTGGTCTCGGCAAGCAGCGGCAGGTCCGTCCGGAAGGACCGGAACAGCTCGGCCGTCTCGTAGCCGCCGGTGAGGATCACGCGGTCAACCGCGGGGTGCGAAATCAGCTGCTGGCCGAGCTCACGCTCGCCGAGCTGCACCATGGTCAGCACGTCGCGGGGAACGCCGGCTTCCCAGAGGGCCTCGATCATCACGGCGCCGCTGCGGCGCGCCTGCTTGGCGGGCTTGATGACGACGGCGGAGCCGGCGGCGAGTGCCGCGAGGGTGGAACCGGCGGGGATGGCCACCGGGAAGTTCCACGGCGGTGTCACTACGGTGAGTTTCGCCGGAACGAACGTGGCGCCGTCGACGTCGTCAAGCTTGCGTGCCGACTCGGCGTAGTAGTGGGCGAAGTCGACGGCCTCGCTGACCTCGGGGTCGCCCTGGTCGATGGTCTTTCCGGTCTCGCTTGCCATGACCTCGAGCAGGTCCGCGCGGCGGGCCTCAAGGGTTTCGCCGGCGCGGTGCAGGATCTCGGCGCGTTCGTTGCCGGACAGCGCTCCCCAGGCGTTGCCCTTTTCGACCGCGGTTTCGATCACCCTGTTGAGGGTGCCCGCGTCCGTGATGGTCGCGGCCTCCACGGAAGCGTTGCCGAGGGTCGAGGACGGAACACGGCCCAGGATGGCGCGGCCCCAGTCGCGGTTGGCTGGCAGGGACGGGTCGGTGTCCGGGGTGTTCTCGAAGTGGTCGTGCGCCCTGGCTTCGGCGGGAAGGCTGCGGTTCTGCACGCGGTTCGGCGGCGGCACTTCGCCGTCGAGACTTTCCAGGGACCGCATGAAGCGCTGCTTCTCGCGCTCGAAAAGGGATTCGTTGTCGCTGAGTTCGAAGACGGCGGACATGAAGTTGTCCTGACTGGCACCCTCTTCGAGGCGGCGGATCAGGTAGGCGATCGCGACGTCGAACTCGGCAGGGTGCACCACCGGGGTGTAGAGCAGCAGCGAGCCGACGTCCTTCTTCACGGCCTCGGCCTGGCCCTGGGCCATGCCCAGGAGCATCTCGAACTCGATGCCGGATTCCACGCCGCGCT
Source organism: Arthrobacter sp. 10L430 (assembly GCF_056395245.1). NCBI lineage: Bacteria > Bacillati > Actinomycetota > Actinomycetes > Micrococcales > Micrococcaceae > Arthrobacter > Arthrobacter sp. 10L430. The sequence continues at coordinate 59,206 of NZ_JBFTJD010000031.1, forward strand.
TCTTCGCCAGCAGCCACGCGAAGGCGATGTCAAAGAGGTTATGGCCGGCCACGCCGATCCGGATGTTGCTGATGCGGTCCGGGTGCAGGGCGTAGTTGATGACGCGCTTGTAGTTGGTGTCGGAGTCCTGCTTGGTGCCCCAGGTTGCCAGCGGCCAGTCGTGGAGGGAGGACTCCACCTGTTCCATGGGCAGGTTGGCGCCCTTGACGACGCGGACCTTGATGCCTGCACCGCCGTCGGCGCGGCGTGCGGCGGCCCAGTCCTGCAATCGGATCATGGCGGCGAGCGCGTCCGGGAGGTAGGCCTGAAGCACGATGCCGGCTTCGAGGTTCTTGAATTCGGGCTTGTCCAGGATCCGGGTGAAGACCGCGATGGTCATGTCCAGGTCCTTATACTCCTCCATGTCCAGGTTGATGAACTTGGCCTTCTGTCCGCCGCTGGCGAAGGACGCGGCTTTGGCGAACAGCGGGGTTAGCTTTTCGACGACGTGTTCCACGGCTTCGTCGAAGGCCCAGGCGGAGTGCGGGGCCACGGTGGAGGACACCTTGATGGAGACGTAGTCCACGTCAGGCCGGGCCAACAGCGTGTGGGTGCCCTCAAGCCGGCGGGCGGCTTCGTGCTCGCCCAGGACGGCCTCGCCGAGCAGGTTCACGTTGAGTTTGATGCCGTCCTTGCGGATCTTGGCGATGGCCGGGCCGAGCTTTGCATCGGTGGCGTCGACGATGAGGTGGCCTACCATTTCACGCAGCACGCGGCGGGCAATGGGAATGACCACCTGAGGCAGGACGGGGGCCATGGTGCCGCCGAGGCGGACAGCGCTGCGCATGTGCCAGGGCAGGAAGGCGGGAACCTTTGGCGCCAGAGCGGCCAGGTTCCGGGCGGCGACGTGCAGGTCTTCGGGACGGACCACGCCGTCCACGAAACCGACGGTGAAGTCAAGGCCGTTCGGGTCCTTCAGGACGCCGGCGAGCTGTTCCGCGGAAGCGTCCACGGGTACCTTGGCGGCTTCGGTCAGCCAGTGGCGGACCAGGACAATGGTTTCCTCGGCCAGGGCTGCGGCCTCGGCGACGCCGGAGCCGGACGGGGCGGTGGCGACGGCGCCGGTTTCAGCGGCGTCCTTGCCTGCATTCACTCGGTGATCCGTTGCGGTGTTGGTCATGGCTGTCTCGCTCTTTCAGTGGGTGGGGACCGTCTCACTCATCAGTATGAGCCTGCATTCACATAAGATAAAGCGATCTTTTCTGAGCAATACAAGTTAGAAAAACCGAAGGCTCACGGACCCGTCCGAACGTTCGGAAATGCGGCGGATTGGCCCACGTTTTTGGACAATATTCGGCAACCTCCCCCCGGACGCTCGCTCACTTCCTGTCGCCTTCCCCCGGACGCTCTCTCACTTCCTGCAGAGAAACAACGAACCCTCTCGCACCGGGTGAGAGAGGGTTCGTCAATATTGCGCAATATGTGAGAGAGCGTCCTGTGATTTGCGACAGGAAGTGAGAGAGCGTTCGCGTTGCTAGTTCACCGGGGTGTGCATCTCCACGGCCTCGTTGTGACGCGGGCTGTTCGGGTTCATTAGGGAGTGCTTCCGTCCGTAGCCGAAGTAGATGGTCAGGCCGATGATGAGCCAGATGACGAACCGCACCCAGGTGGCGAAGGGAAGTTGCGTCATGAGGAAGCCGGAGGACAGGATGCCGAAGGCTGGCACCAAGGGCATCAGCGGGAGCCGAAAGGTACGCGGGGCGTCGGGCCTCTTGTAGCGGAAGATGATGACCGAGAGACAGACGACGACGAAGGCGGCCAGAATGCCGATGTTGGTCAGATCCGCGACCTCCTTGATGGGGAAAACGCCCGCCAGGAACGCTGATGTGATGCCGGCGATCCAGGTGACGCGCTGCGGAGTGCCGTGCCGGTCCGTCTTGGCGAACCAGCCCGGGAGCAGTCCGTCGCGGCTCATGGAGAACCAGACGCGGGTGACACCCAGGAGGAAGGTCAGCATCACCGTGAGGATGGAAAGGACGGCGAAAACGGAAATGATGGTGGCGATCACCGGCAGCCCCACCGAGGAGAAGGCGGATGCGAACCCAGCCTTGGGGTCGATGTCCTGGTAATTCTGCATCCCGGTCAGTACCAAAGTGGCGGCAACATAAAGGAGCATGGCCACGATGAGGGAGAGGATGATGGCCTTGGGCATGTGCTTCTTGCCGTCGGTAGCCTCCTCCGCCGCGGTACTCATGGCGTCGTAGCCGAACACGGCGAAGAACACGGTGGCCGAACCTGCCACCACTGGGCCGAAGCCACTCGGCATGAACGGATTGTAGTTGTTGGTGTCGACGTAGAAGATGCCCAATCCGATGATGAATATGATCAGGACCACCTTGATGGCCACGGCCACGAGTTCAAACCGGCCGAACGCCTTGGTGCCACGGGACAGGATCCAGGTCACGATGAGGCAGACCACGATCGCGGGAATGTTGACGATGCCGCCCTTGCCCTCGTCCGCTGTCGACGTCATCCAGACGGGCATATGGATCCCGATACCGGACAGGAAGGCATCGAAGTAGCCGGAGATGCCGATGGCCACCACCGCCACGATGGCAATGTACTCCAGCAGGAGGTCCCAGCCGATGAACCAGCCGATCACCTCCCCAAGGGCCACGTATCCGTATGTGTAGGCGGAGCCGGCGCGCGGGATCATGCCGGCAAATTCGGCATAGGAAAGCGCCGCGGCCGCTGATGCCAGGCCCGCGATCAGGAAGGAAAACAGGACGGCCGGGCCGACGCCGGGGGTGTCCTCGCTGCCATGGGCCACGAGGCCGGCCAGCGAAAAGATGCCAACGCCGATAATGCCGCCGACGCCGATGGCCGTAAGCTGCCACAGCCCAAGGGACTTGAACAGGCCGCTGTGCTTGTTCTCTACTTCGATGTCATCGATGGGCTTGCGCCGCATCACAGACTGGGTGGGATCTTTAATGGTCATCAAGGACTCCTGCGTAGGTGCGGCCCCATCATCCGCCCTGTGATGGGGGTAACTCTGATCAGTATGCAAGCAACGTTGCATTAGATAAAGTGAATACTTCTAAACAGTATTCATTAGTCCATCCACTCATTTACTCAACCCAAAGGAACAGTCAGTGCTCGACGTCCGCCGCCTGAGACTGCTCCGCGAGCTGAAGATCCGGGGCACCCTCGCCGAGGTGGCCGCCGCCCTGCAGTACAGTCCGTCCTCAGTGTCCCAGCAACTGGCCCTGCTTGAGAAGGAAGTAGGGGTGGAATTGCTCAGGAAAACTGGCCGGAGAGTCCAGCTCACCCCCCAAGCGGAAGTCCTGGTGGCCCACACGGCACAGCTCCTCGAGACGCTGGAGCAGGCCGAGGCCGACCTCGCCGCGTCGCTCACCACCGTCTCCGGCACTGTCCGGATCGCCGTCTTCCAGTCGGCGGCGCTGGCGCTCATGCCGGACACCTTGACCCGCATGACCGCCAGCTACCCGGAGGTGCGGATCGAAATGACGCAGCGGGAGCCGGAAACGGCCCTGCATGAAACGTGGGCCCGGGACTTCGACCTCGTCATTGCCGAGCAATACCCCGGGCACGCCGCACCCCGGTATCCGGAACTGGACCGGGTACGGCTGACCAGTGATGCCATCAGGCTTGCCGTGCCGCCCCCGGCCGCGGACAGGAAGGTCATCACGTCGCTCGCGGACACGGAGGAGCTGCCGTGGGTCATGGAGCCGCGCGGCGCCGCCTCGCGTCACTGGGCCGAGCAGGCCTGCAGAAGCGCGGGCTTCGAACCCGACGTGCGCTTTGAAACCGCAGACCTCCAGGCCCAGATCCGGTTGATTGAATCGGGCAACGCCGTCGCCCTCATGCCGGATTTGGTCTGGACCGGCCGCGGCACCACAGCCCAGCTGATGGAACTGCCCGGGAAACCGCGCAGGACGGTCTTCACATCAGTGCGCCGCTCAAGCGCCCAGCGCCCGGCCATTCTCGCCGCCCGCGAGATCCTGGCGGCCACCGCTGCCTCAATCGCGGCAGCCAAAGATCATGAAATGGAAGCATCGCCATAGTGTCTCCTGCGTCACAGCGATACGGCTTGCCCGGCGTTAGACTGTTGAAGTTATGAATCGCACAATGTTTAAGTCCAAGATCCACCGCGCCACTGTCACGCACGCGGACCTGCACTACGTGGGCTCCGTCACCGTAGACCTGGACCTGCTGGACGCTGCCGACATCCTGCCCGGCGAGCTCGTGGCCATTGTGGACGTCACCAACGGCGCCCGCCTTGAGACCTACACCATCGCCGGCGAGCGCGGTTCCGGCGTCATCGGGATCAACGGCGCGGCCGCGCACCTGATGCACGAAAACGACCTCGTCATTCTGATCACCTACGCGCAGATGACCACGGAAGAGGCCAGGGCCTACACTCCCAAGGTGGTCCACGTGGACAAGGACAACAAGATTGTCCAGATCGGCAACGATCCTGCGGAGGGCCACACCGCCGGGCTCATGCGCCCGCCGTTTGCGTTGAACAACGCCACGTGCAGCTGACTGCGCCCCGCATCTGACCCGGGGCAACTCTCACTGCCCGAATAGCGAGATCCCTGCCACAAGCCCGTCCTTCGCCGAATAAATCTGATTAGGCTGGGATGGTGGATGCCACCCCCTGCACTTGCGAGCCTTCTGCGACAACTGGATGCTAGGCGTTCTTGCGGGCTTTTTCGTTGTCTGGACCATCATCCTGGTGGGCATGTTCGTCGGTAGGCAGGGCATACTGGGCGAGAATGCCCGTCAGGTCCTCAGTGGGCTGACCTTCTTCGTGGCCAGTCCCGCCCTGCTCTTCGAGACCCTCAGCAAGGCACGGCTTCACGACGTTTTCGCCGCCCCGTTGCTGGTCACTGCCGTGGGTGCCATGGCCACCGCTGCCATCTTCTTCGTCATCGTCAGGTTCCTGCTCAAGCGCAGCATTCCGGAATCACTCATGTCGTCCATGAGTGCCTCCCTGGCAAACTCGGCCAACCTCGGCATCCCCATCGCCGTGTACGTCCTGGGCGACGCCAGCTATGTGGCTCCCCTGCTGATCTTTCAGCTCGCGTTCTTCACGCCGCTGTTCCTCATGGCCCTTGATTCGACCACCAGCGCCCACCGCACCACGCCGCTCCGCTTCGTCCTGATGATCGTGAAGAACCCGATGATCGTCGGCTCCGCCCTGGGGCTGGTGGTGGCCGGGACCGGCTGGCAGGTTCCGCCGCTTGTCCTGCAGCCCATCCACCTGATCGGCGGTGCCGCCATTCCGGCCATGCTGATGGCCTTCGGCATGAGCCTGAACGGTTCCCGGCCGCTGCAGGCCGCCATGGGACGCCGGATTGACACCCTGCTGGCGAGCGCCTTCAAGCTCATCGTCCACCCGGCGATCGCCTATGCCTTTGCCCGCTTCGCGCTGGGCATGGACGGCCAGGCGCTCTTCGCCGTCGTGGTGACGTCCGCCCTGCCCACGGCCCAGAACGTCTTCGTGGCCGCCAGCCGCTACAAGACCGGCCTCACCGTTGCCAAGGACACGGTGCTGATCACCACTGTGGTGGCCGTGCCGGCCATGATCGGCGTGGCCGTGCTGCTGACGTGAACGCCCTTCGACCGAACGTGGAGGAACCTTGAACACATCCTTGGACACCGTCGTCATCGGAGGCGGGGCCATGGGCTCCGCTGCCGCCTGGGCTTTGGCCAAGCGAGGGCGCGACGTGACCCTGCTGGAACAGTTCGGGCCTGGGCACCGCATCGGCGCATCGCACGGCTCCACCCGGAACCTCAGCCTGGCGTACTCCGAGCCGGACTACGTCGCCATGCTGGCGGAGGCACTCCGGCTCTGGGCTGAGCTCGAAGACGAGAGCGGCGAGCGGCTGCTGGCGCGCACCGGCGTCGTAAACCACGGTCCGGATCCGCAGCTTGGCACCATGCATGCCGCACTGAACAGTGCCGGCCTCAGGGCCGACTTCCTGCCCCTGGCTGAAGCCGCCGAGCGCTGGCGCGGCATCCGCTTCGATCAGCAGGTCCTGCACATGCCGGACGGCGGCCAGCTGAATCCGGACGCGGCGCTGCCGGCCCTTCAAAGGCTGGCGGTCCGGAACGGCGCGGCGGTCCGCCGCCATGTAAAGGTCCTGGACCTGAGGATTCTCGACGACGGCGTCCGGCTCACCGTGGACGACGGCGGCCGCACCGAGGTGCTTACCGCCCGCCAGGCGGTGGTCACCGCCGGCGGCTGGACGTCGAAGCTGCTCGCCGCTGTGGCGGGAATGCCGCGGCTGACCGTAACCCAGGAGCAGCCCGCCCATTTCGGCATCGCGGATGATGGCGCCGACTGGCCCGGCTTCAACCATTTCCCTGGCCCCGGTGGCGAGTACGACGACTGGTACTCTCCCGTGTACGGCATGCACACGCCCGGCGAAGGCATCAAGGCCGGATGGCACGGAGTGGGTCCGGTGGTGGACCCGGACCACAGATCGTTCCAGCCTGAGCCGCTGCAGCGGGCCGCCCTGCAGCGCTACGCCAGGCACTGGCTGCCGGGCGTTGATGCCGATTCCATGGCCGACATCAGCTGCACCTACACCACCGCCGCTGACCACAACTTCGTCCTGGACCGCATCGGCCCGGTGGTCATCGGGGCCGGATTTGCCGGCCATGGCTTCAAGTTCACGCCAGTGGTGGGCAGGATCCTGGCCGATCTGGCCACCGGGGAAGGCGCCGCACCGGCCATCTTCTCGGCCGCCCGCACCGGTATTCGCTAGGAGCGCGGACACGGCCGCTCTGGCCTAGCTTCGCTGGTGCTGGTCCAGGAGCCGGGCACAGCGGATGAAGCCGAGGTGCGAGTACGCCTGCGGGTGGTTTCCCAGATGGGTCTCGGTGCCCGGATCGTACTCCTCCGGCAGCAGCCCGGTGGGCCCGAACAGGTTGACCAGCTGATCGAACAGATCCCAGGCCTCCGCGATGCGGCCCACGGCCACATACGCTTCAATGAGCCAGGTGGTGCAGATGTGGAAGCCGCCCTCCAGGCCCGGCAGGCCGTCGTCGTACCTGTACCGGAAGACGGTGGGCCCGACGCGGAGCTCCCGCTCCACGGCGGTGACGGTGTCCAGGAAGCGCTGGTCGGTCACCTCCAGCAGGCCCGACAGTCCGATGTGCAGGACGGCGGCATCAAGGTCCGGACTGTCGTAAGCGACGGTGTAGGAGGCAGCAGACTCGTCCCAGCCCTCCCGGAGCACCTCGTCCCTGATGGTGGCTGCGGTGGGAGCCCAGGAGGGCCCGGGCTCGCGGCCGTGGCGGGCTGCGGTGCGGAGGGCGCGGTCCAGGGTCACCCAGCACATGACCTTGGTATAGACGTGGTGCCGCGCGGCCCGCCTGGCCTCCCAGATGCCGTGGTCCGCCTCATGCCACCGGGCCAGCACCGCGCGCGTCATCTGCACCATCAGCTCCCAGTGTGAGTCTGCCAGCGAACCCTGCGCTTCGCTCAGCCCGTGGATCAGCTCCGCGATGGGCCCGAACACGTCCAGCTGGACCTGGTGGTCGGCGGCGTTGCCGATCCGCACGGGCCGCGATCCGGCATACCCGGGCAGGCTTTCGATGATGGCTTCGGTGGACAGCGGCGCCCCGGTGACTGAGTAGAGCGGATGCAGCCACTCCGGGCCGGGGGCGTTGGCAAGAATCCCGCCAAGCCACCTCAGGAAGCCCTCGGCCTCCGCCGTCGACCCCAGGTCCACGAGCGCGTTCACGGTCATGGAACCGTCCCGGAGCCAGCAGTAACGGTAATCCCAGTTGCGGGTGCCGCCGATCCCTTCCGGCAGCGACGTGGTGGGTGCCGCAAGCACGGCGCCGGTGGGTTCATGGACCAGCGCGCGCAGGACCAGGGCCGAGCGCCGCACCAGCGACGGCTTCACAGCGGGCAGCACCAGGCCCTGCACCCAGCGGCGGGAATGATGCGCGACGGCGGAGCGGCGGGCGGTTTCGTCTGTCCCGTTCGGGTGTTGCATCCCGGTGTCACCGCAGCGGAGATTGAGGACCACGGGACCGTGCTGCAGGTTGATCTCGGCTGTCGCCGTCGCGTGCCGGCCGTCCGAGGCGACGGCGAAGCTGACGCCGGGAGCGAGCAAAACGATGGGGTCTGACGTGCCGACGACGTGCAGCTCGCCGCCGCGCGCTTCCATGCTGAACGGCGCGTTGGCGTAGTCCGGCCGGGGCGCAAAGACGATCCGCGCCGCACCTGTACCTGACAGCACCCGGACCAGGCTGGTGATCCCGTCCGGGGCCGGTTCGAGATAGTCGGTCACGGTGACGTCCGCCCAGCGGGTCTCAACGATCATGGTGCTGTCCACGTAGCGCTGGCCCAGCACCTGTGAGGCTTTGACCGGCTCCACCGAGAAATGGCCGGCCGCATCGCCGCCCAGAATATGCGCAAAGAGCGAGCCGGAGTCCGGCAGGGGGTGGCTCATCCAGCAGATCTTGGCCTCGGGCGTAAGCAGTGCCGTGGAGGAGCCATTGCCGATCATGGAATGCCGTTCCAGGCCCACCGCATCCTCGCCGAACAGCCACGCACGCCGCAGTTCGAAGAGGATGGCCAGCACGCGCGCGAACGATTCCGGGTCCCTCAGCCGGTGCTTCGCCGAGGTGGGCAGGCCTCCCACCCACAGTCCCATGTCGGGTCCGCGGAGCGTGGCCATCGCCAATTCGTCGCTCGCGGCATCCCCCGCGTACAGCGCCGCGCTCACGCCGAGGCGGGCGCGCAGGTGTTCCAGCGCCTCGGCTTTGGAGGGCGCAGCCACGGACAGATCCAGCACGGAGCCGTCCACAACGAAGAACAGGCCGTGCGCCCGGGCCACCTCCTCGGCCTTCTGCGCTGCCTCGGATGCGACCTCGGGAGCCGCCGGGCGGGTATGCACCGAGACGGCCACCGGCTTCCGTTCGATGCTGATGCCCTTGTACGCGCCGATCGATTCAAGCAGGGCCTGGTTGGCCTGCTGCAGGACGGATTCGGTGGCCAGGGACAGCCCGTGGGCGAAGCCCATGTCGAACTCGGCCCCGTGCGACCCCACGAGGTGCACCTCTGCGGGAAGCCGCGACACCGCCGCGAGGTCCCGCAAGGACCGGCCGGAGATGACGGCGGCATGCGTGTTGGGCAGCGCAGCCAGGGCGCGGAGGGCAATCGCCGCGCCGCCCAGGGGCAACGTTTCGGTGGAGATGCCCTCCGCGGCGCACAGCGTTCCGCCGTAATTGCAGGCGACGAGCAGCCCCGGAGTGCGGGCCAGGATCTTCAGCTCGCCGAGCAGTTGGGGGGTGAGTCCGTCGTCCGCGGCTTCCGACTGGACAAAGGCCCTCAGCAGGCCCAGCGGCAAAGATTTTGTCAGCAGTGCGGAAGCGGCCACCGTCTGGTTGAGCGGAGTTGGCATGCGCGAAAATCCTTCGGATCATCCCCAAGCGGTTTTGGACACCTTCAGTTTCCGCTGCTGCCGTTTCCCCTGAATATCCCGGTCGTTGCGGTCATGTAACTTCGTCGCAGAATGCAAAAAGTCCGCCCGGGCCACATTGCGATGTGGCCCAGGCGGACTGAGGTGCTGGCGTTAGCCGATCGGGGGGCTACCGGCTGCCGGACTCAGCAGTTCGGCGAATCGTACTCATAGGCGCCGGAGTCCGCGGCCGCCGTTCCCGCGCAGTCGCCGTTCTGGGTGGAAGGAGCTCCGGCCAGGTCCAGGGTGGAGGCGCTGGTCCCGGCCCGGTCGATGGCTGGACTGATGCTGGTGAGGCGGAGGTCGGTCGGGGCGCTCACGAAACGCGCTGACGCGGTGGTGGAGGTGCTGTTCGGTGTGACGTTCACAGGCCCGTTGAGAACGTTCTGCTTCTCGGTCCAGCCTGAACCGTTGATCCACAGCGAGTTCTTGACACCCACGAGGATGTTGGCTCGGATCACCGTGGAGGACGGGCAGGTTGCCTGGCAAACTATCGCCTGGGACTGCGTACCCGTGAGGTAGACCGTGTTGAACTCGAAAACAGTTCCGTTGGTGGGCCCGAAGGACGTGCCGTTTCCTCGGGCGATCAGGCCCTTGGCTTCGGAGCAGTTTGCTCCACAGGTGGAGCGGACCAGGTTATAGCGGAACGTGTTGGCGTCCGCCGTCCCCGAGGACCTTCCGAGTTCGGAGAAGTTGTTGTTATCCAGGGACACATTGTGGTGAATGTTGTTGCGGTTGCCGTTGTAGATTTCAAAAGCGCCGCCGTCCTGGTTGTAGTCGTAGGACTTCCCTGTCGAACCGCTGACGGTATTGCCGGAAAACTCATTGTCGTTACCGTTGATCAGCACGCCAAAGGCGCCGGAGTCGTCATTGCAGTTCACAGCAGAAGGTGTTCCGCAATTCGTACCGAGGGTATTGACGTTCATCACGTTGTTGTTCGTCAGTGAATTCCCCGTGTACTTGCCGAAATCGGAGCCGGTACCGATTTTGAGGCCAACTGCATTGGTGGAGGCGCTGGAGTTCCGCACGATATTGCGGTCCCCGGTAAGGCTGAAACCCGCGTAGCCGCAGGAAACGGCCCGCAGTCCGTCGACGGTGGTGTAGTTGCCGTTGATCCTGACGCAGTTGCCGGACTTGCCGCCGGTGACTGTCGGCGCGTTGCCGGTGCCGTAACTGTTCAGGGTGATCGGCGCTGTGGATGTGCCGCTCTGGGCAGTCACAATGCCGCCGGTCCAGGTGTCGCCCTTGCGGAGGCTGACGGTGTCTCCCGGCTTGAGGACGGCCTGATTGAGTTTCGTCAGGGTCTTCCAGGGGGCAGCGCTGGACGTGCCCGCATTGCTGTCGCTGCCGGCAGCGCTGACGTAGTAAGTCGTGCCCGCAGCTGAGGCCGGGGCCGAGAATCCCGCAACCAGGCCGCTGACCATGAGGAAGGTCATGAGTATGGCTGCGCCGGTGGATTTGATCTTCATGTTTTCACCTGGGTCTGTTTGTGAACGGAGCTGATCGCATTCCATCCGTGGATTTGAAATCAGGCAGCGCCGAACTGGCCCCTCAACGCTTTTTGGGCGTGCGGGGATCAGGTGTAGTGACTATGCGAGACCGCTACTTTCGACTCACTTGCCACGCTCTGCGCGTGCAGAAGCTAATGCGTCCGGCGGCCTGGGAGTCCCAGCCGCCACCGGAGTATAACGAGACCTTGCGCACATAACGTTAAGTTGTGGTCGGCGTCGAAGTCAAAAGATATCGGTTGAATAACGGACCACTAAACCCTCAATGAAGCGCGGGGCATGGAGCAGAAATTACGCTGACCTGCGGATCCGTTCCTTGGATGGCTTTCACACACCGCAGATAAATATTATTTAAACGTTTGTCACACGCGGGCCAGACCGGCTGCTTCCGCCAGCAGTTCCACTGAATGCAGCCGCGCAGCGGTGCCGGTGCTTTGGTGCGCGACGATGAGTTCGTCGGCGTCGGCATGCTTCGCGAATCCGTCCAGGTACTCCATGACGACGTCGGGCGTGCCCACTGCGGAGTACTTCATCATCTGCGAGACATGCTGGCCCTGCGGGGAGTCCAGGACCATGTCCGCTTCGTCGTCCGTGAACTCCCGCCCGCCGCCGAAGAACAGCGAGACGCGGGCGCGCAGGGTGTCCTTAAAGGTCGACTGCGCGTCCGAAGCCGACTCGGCAGCAATCACATTGACTCCGGCGATGACGTGCGGTGCCGCGAGCTGCTCAGACGGCTTGAATTCCCGGCGGTAGATGGCCACCGCGTCCTGAAGCGCGTTCGGAGCAAAGTGGGAAGCGAAGGCATAGGGCAGTCCCAGCTGTGCGGCGAGCCGGGCCCCGAACAGGGACGAGCCCAGGATGTACAGGGGCACATTGGTTCCCTTGCCCGGGGTAGCTTCGACGCCCTGGATGCGCGTGGGTCCGCTCAGGTAACCCTGCAGTTCCAGGACGTCCTGGGGAAAGGTGTCGGCCGAACCGGGGTCGCGGCGGAGCGCCCGCATGGTGTTCTGGTCGCTGCCGGGTGCGCGGCCCAGTCCCAGGTCGATGCGCCCCGGGTGCAGCGTCTCAAGTGTCCCGAACTGCTCGGCGATGGTGAGCGGCGAGTGGTTGGGCAGCATGACTCCACCAGCCCCCAGCCGGATGCTCTCGGTGTGCGCGGCAACGTGCGCGATCAGGACGCTCGTTGCCGAAGATGCAATCGAGGACATGTTGTGGTGCTCGGCGTACCAGACGCGCCGGTAGCCCAGCCGCTCGGCGCTCTGCGCCATGGCAACGCTCCCGGCGAAGCTCTCCGCCGCCGTCTGGCCCTTGCCGATGGTCGCAAGGTCAAGGATGGAGAGGGGAACAGTCACGGTGGAGCCGGCCTTTCGTAGCGTTTCGCTGGCGTGCCGGGACGGATGGTTGCACGGCACACCTTCCACAACGACGGCGGCACGGGGGTTATTTCTGCCGGGCCGGGTGACGCTGTCCACAGTTTTGTCCGCCAAGGCTGGCCGCCGGGCGGTGGTCGGCCACTAAGCTAGCCGCATGGCCAACAAATCAACAGCAGACAAAGTCGCCACCATCCAAAAAGGCTATGCGCTTGAGGGTGCCACCATCGAGCTGGGGGCCGCCATCGTCGACGGCGAACTTCACAAAGATGCGCCGGTCCGGCTGCCGCTGTCCATGATGAACCGGCACGGGCTCGTCGCCGGCGCCACCGGCACCGGCAAGACCGTTACGCTGCACATGATGGCCGAGCAGCTCTCCACCGCCGGCGTGCCCGTTTTCCTGGCCGATATCAAGGGCGATCTGTCCGGCCTCGCCACTGCTGCCACGGGGAGTGAAAAGCTGGCGGCGCGGACCGAAAGCATCGGGCAGCCGTGGGCCGGCAAGACGTTTCCGGTCGAGTTTTTGGCCCTCGGCGGGGACGGCAACGGCATCCCTGTCCGCGCCACCATCACCTCTTTCGGGCCCATTCTGCTTTCCCGCGTCATGGAGCTCAACGACACGCAGGAATCCAGCCTCCAGCTCGTCTTCCACTTCGCGGACAAGAACAACCTCGAACTGATTGACCTCAAAGACCTCCGTGCCGTCATCCAGTTCCTCACGTCGGACGAGGGCAAGGCGGCCCTGCAGGACCTGGGCGGCCTGTCCAAGGCAACGGCAGGGGTCATCCTCCGCGAGCTGGTGACACTGGAAGCGCAGGGCATGGAGCGTTTCTTCGGCGAACCCGAGTTCGACACCGCCGAACTTCTCCGTACCGCCCCTGACGGCCGCGGTGTCATCACCTGCCTCGAGCTGCCCACCCTGCAGACCAAGCCCATGGTGTTCTCCACCTTCCTGATGTGGCTCCTGGCGGACCTGTTCGAGGACCTGCCCGAGGCCGGCGACCTCGACAAACCCAAGCTGGTCTTTTTCCTCGACGAGGCCCATCTCCTGTTCAATGACGCTTCCAAGGCGTTCCTTGAAGCCATCACCACCACGGTCCGGCTGATCCGATCCAAGGGCGTGGGCATCTTCTTTGTAACGCAGACGCCGAAGGACGTCCCGGCAGACGTGCTCGGGCAGCTGGCCAACCGCGTCCAGCATGCCCTCCGGGCCTTCACACCAGAGGATGCCAAAGCACTCAAGGCCACCGTCTCCACCTTCCCTGTCAGTGATTACGACCTCGAGGAAACGCTCACCTCGGCAGGCATTGGCGAAGCCGTCATCACGGTCATGAACGAGAAGGGCGCGCCCACGCCGGTGGCCCTCACCCGTCTCCGGGCCCCCGAGTCTGTCATGGGCCCCAGCACGGAAGAACTGGTCAAGAGCACAGTGGCCGGTTCGGTGCTGCTCGCCAAGTACGGGACTGCCGTGGACAACGTTTCCGCCTATGAAAAACTGTCCGGAAGGGCCGCCGCGCCTACGGGTGCCGCGGCACCGGGCCTGCCGCCGGTTCCGTCCCCCGGGGTGTTCGTCCCCGGCAGCCTGGATCCCAACGTCGTGGACGCCGACGCCCGCCGCATCGAGGAGGAAATCCTTGGACGCCCCAGCAGCAGGCCGGCCCCTGAAACCCGTCAGGCGCCTGCACCGCGCCCGGCTCCCCCTGCCGGCGGCATGATGGAGGACATCACGGGCGCGCTCGGCGGGGCCCTCGGCGGAGGCCTGAAAAGCATGGTCCGCTCGATGGGAACACAGCTGGGCCGCGAGCTATTGCGCGGCGTTTTCGGCACGTCGTCCCGGCGGCGCCGCTAGCGCCAGAAGGCGCCACCGGCACCGGCGACGCCCCGCCGTCGGACGTTTTTCTGTGGCTGCCCCGCGTCATGCACGGCGCCTGTTACTCCTGCGTTCACGTAACTTGCAGGTAACGTAAGGGGCGTGCAGATGAGTCAAGCGTTGGTGAGGATGGCGGCCGGATGGCTACTGGGCCTCATGCTTGCCGTGGCCGGAGCCATCGTTTCGGTCAATCTGGTGAACAATTCCGTGGCCAGCCCGCAGCAGCCCGTGCGCGAATACCTGGACGCCCTGCAGAAGGGCGAGGGTGAGCGGGCGTTGGGCCTGCTCCGCGCCTCCGTGCCCGACGCCGACGCAGCCATGCTCGACGGCACGGCACTGCAGACGTCCGCCTCGCGGATCGCCAACGTGAAGCTTGGCGATGCCGAATCGCGCGGCGGCAAGCGGGTGATGGTGCCCATGGAGTACACGATCGACGGCAGCAGGCTGCGGACCGAGTTCCTACTTGAGAGCACCGGCACCGAGTGGCTGTTCTTCAACAAATGGGCGTTTGTGCCTGCGGCGCTTCCCACGGTGGATGTGACCGTCGTGAACTCCAGCGATGCCACCCTCAATGGCATCCCGGTGAATATGCCCGGCGGCCGCAACACCTTTGCCGTGTTCTACCCTGGAGAGTACGAGGCCTCGCTCAACGGCCAATTCTTCGCGGCCCCGCCCACACGCGCCACAGTTGCCGGGCGGGACGTCCCCGCAGCACCCCTGAACCTCCTGACACACGCCACGGAGGAGCTGAACCAGGCTGTGGCGTCCCGGGTCAAGGAATTCCTCGACAAATGCGCCGCCGAGGCCGATAAGCAGCAGAGGCTTCAGCCCGACTGCCCGTTCTACCATGCCACCAACAACCGGGTTGTGGACGGCACCATCAAATGGGGCATCACCGAGTACCCGAAGATCAGCATCGAGCCGTTCGACGGCAAATGGGTGGTGGCACCCCTTGACGGCAAAGCCAGAATCACCGCCCAGCAGGTTGACCTCTTCACGGGCGCCGTCTCCGCCCTGAACGTGGTGCACGACTTCAGCTTCACCACGCGCCTGGACATCGACGGCGACACCATCAAGGTCACGCCACTCCTGAGCTTCTAGTCCCGCCCGGCTGCCGGGTGCCGGCGCAGCGCCGCGGCCCCAACAAAGCTGGCCCGGCTCTCAACCCCTGGGGGTCCAAAGCCGGGCCAGTTCAGCACGCAAGTACGCAGCAGGCCTAGTCCATGCCGCGGAGGTCCAGGACCAATTCGGCGTCGCCGTCTGCCTGCAGCACCACCGGGATGCCCCAGTCCTGCTGGTACAGGTGGCACGCGGCGTGGTCCGGGATCTCGCCGTCATCGGTTTCCGGGCCGTCGCAGGCTGCGGCACGTGCGGTAATGTGCAGCACGCCCTCGGGCACGTCGGAGGAAAGCTCCAGGGTACGGAGCAGGCCCACTGACGTCCCGCCCCCGGCCACCAGCAACTCGGGCGGGGTGGACGAGATCTTCAGCTGCGTGGGATCGCCCCAGCGGTCATCAAGCTTCTGGCCGGTGGGCGCGGTGAAGCGGACCGTCAGCTCGAGGAGTCCCGGGGCGACGGGGCTCTTGGGCCGGTGCGTCTGCGCGGCGCCCTCGTCCACCTGCTGCGCCTCCTTGGGGATGGGGACGTACACGAGCTGGTGTTTGTTGGCCTCCACCACCACCAGCAGCGGCTCCTTGCCGGCCACCTGGGTGTGGTCCACGATCACATCGGAAGGTTCGGAAAGCCCCCGTGCGAGGGTGGACACGGTCTTGGTCGCAGGGTCGTAGCGCCGCACCGCACCGTTGTACGTGTCGGCTATGGCCACCGAACCGTCCGGAAGCACGGTGACCCCGAGCGGGTGCTGCAGGCGAGCCTCCGCGGCCTCGCCGTCGCGGAAACCGAAATCGAAGAGGCCCTTGCCGACTGCCGATTCAACGGTGACGGTCCCATCGTCGTCAATCGCGAGCTTCCGGAGGGCGGAAGTCTCAGAGTCCGCCACCCAGATGTTGCCGTCGGCGTCCTCGGCCAGACCGGACGGCTGGGCAAACCACGCTTCATGGGCGGCCCCGTCAAGCAGCCCCTCGAGTCCGTTGCCGGCGATGATGGACACGGCCCCTGACAGGGGGTCAAAGCTGAAGATCTGGTGCACGCCAGCCATGGCGATCACCACGGCGTTCAGCCTGGCTGACCACACCACATCCCACGGAGAGCTGAGGGAGACCTCCAGCGGGTGTTCGCTGAGGCGTCCGGTGAAGCCTGCAGCGTCTTCGTCAACGCGGGCCGGGCCGGTCTCCAGCAGTCGCTGCACGCCGTTTCCAACAAGGGTGGTGACGGTTCCGTCTGCAAGCGACAGCCCCCTCAGTCGGTGGTTGACAGTGTCTGCAATCACGACGTCGTAGCCCGTCTTCGCTGCCACGTCTTCCGGCAGCAGGACAAGTCCCTGCGGTTCGTTGAATTCCGCGATCGGCTCACGGGAGTCCAGTGCTGCCGCGGGGCCGTCGGCGTGCCCTTTGGTGCCCGTCCCGAAGGTGCCGAGCACCGTCCGGAAGTCGGTGCCGAGCTCCAAGAGGCGGTGGTGGCCCGTGTCCGTGACCAGCCAGGTGCCGGCGTGTGTGCCGGCAGCAGCACCGGCGTCGGGCTCTTCGGCGGAAGCGGCAGCAGAGGTTCCCCGCCCCGCCGGGAGGTACAGGGCCTTGCCCGGGAACCGCAGGGTGCCCGACGTCGGCTCCGGCGCCACATACGGGCCGTTGCCGCGGTGGAGGGTCCCACGGGCTTCGTGCTCGGTAATCAGCTCGGGGATGAGCACGGCAAGGCCGTCAGCGTGGCCTTCGCCGGACAGATGGGCCACGATGTAGCCCTCGGGGTCGATGACGACCAGCGTGGGCCAGGCTCGTGCCGTGTAGGCCTTCCAGGTTTCCAGCTCGGGGTCGTCCAGGACCGGGTGGTGGATCTCGTAGCGTTCCACGGCGGCGGCGAGGGCCACAGGATCTGCTTCATGCTCGAATTTCGGCGAGTGCACGCCGACCGTTACCAGGACGTCGGAGTACTTCTCTTCCAGCGGGCGCAGTTCGTCCAGGACATGCAGGCAGTTGATGCAGCAGAAGGTCCAGAAGTCCAGCAGCACAATCTTGCCGCGCAGGGCCTCCAGGTCGAGGGACTTGCCGCCGGTGTTCAGCCAGTTGCGGCCCACCAGTTCGGAGGCGCGTACCCGGTGGTGGGTGCGTACGGTTTCGCTCATCAGCGTCCTTCCAGCTTTGAGTTGCGTTCAGCCAGCTTGGCGTCGCGTTCGGCCAATTTGGCAAACATATCGTTGTAAGCGGTGAGATCGGCGTCGTTATTCCTGTCCGCGGCCCGGTCCGTGCGGCGCGTCTCCCGTTCATCGGACCGGGACCACATGACGGCGACGCCGATCGCCACCAGCAGCGTGGGCACTTCGCCGATGCCCCAGGCCACGGCCCCGCCCAGTTGCTGGTCCAGGAGTGCCGACGGCCCCCAGTTCCGGCCAAGGTTGCCGAAGTAGTCGGCGGCGAGCAGGCCGGTGCCGCCCATGATGGCGACGCCAAAGAATGCGTGGAAGCCCATGGTGGCCAGCAGAAGCACGAGCCGCAGCGGGAAGGGGGCCCGCCGCGGAAGCGGGTCAGTGCCGATCATGCTGAGCACGAAGATGTACCCGGTCAGCGCAAAGTGCAGGTTCATCAACTCGTGGCCCACGTGTTCCCGCATCGCGAAGCCAAAGGCATCGGAGTAGTAGAACAGCACGATCGAACCGGCGAAGTTTGCTGCGGCGAAGAGCGGGTGGGTCACGAGCTGCGAGAACTTTGAGTGGACGAACAGCAGCAACCACTCGCGCAGGCCCCGGGAGCCGTCGCCCCGGGCAGGCAGTGCCCGCAGCGCAAGCGTCACGGGGGCGCCCAGGACGAGGAAGAGTGGCGCCACCATGGTCAGGGCCATATGGTCCACCATGTGCGCGGAAAACAGCACACGACCATAGACGGCCGGCGGCCCTGAGGTCACATACGTCAGCACCAGCAGGCCGACCACCCAGTTGGCGGACCGGAAGAGCTGCCATTTGTCCCCCCGGGCGCGGACCTTGGCCACGCCCAGGAAGTAGGACACCAGCCCGAAGACGGCCACCGCAACCCAGATCCAGTCCAGGCGCCACTCGGTGAGCCAGCGTTGCGGGGTCAGCTCCGGAGGCAGGTTGTAACCGGACAGGATGAAAGCCGGCGAAGCATCAGGGGCGTAGGTGGTCGGTTCGGGCGGTGCCGAACGGCCGAGCGCTACGGCGATTCCGGATGTGGCCCCCATAATGAGGAGCTCCATCAGGATCAGCTGCCACAGCACGCGCCGCGAGGACATGACCGAACCCTTGCGGCCCAGCTGCGGGATCACCCATTGCCGGTGCATGAACCCGATGCCGCCGAGCACGATTGTGGCGGCCGTCTTCGCGAGGATCAGCTGGCCATAGGGCGAGCCGAACAGATCGCCCCAGTTGGTCACCCGGACGCTGGCGTTGAGCACGCCGGAGGCGAACACCAGCGCGAAGGCGAATCCCGCCAGCGACGAGAAACGCCGCAGCGTCGGCTCGGTGATGTCAGCCGGGCCGCCGGGCAAGGAAGCCGCGGCCCCACCCGCAGGAGTCCGCGAGCCGGCCAGGACGCCCGAGAGCAGCGCCAGCAGGATGATGCCGCCGACCCAGACACTCACGCCCACGAGGTGCAGGCCCAGTGAGCTGATGGCACCGTCGTGGTCATTCGAGCTCGCAGAATGTCCGATGAGCGCGGTGGGCACCAGCCCGGCCAGTGCAAGCACCAGGGTCAGCGCCAGGCCCGTCAGTGACCGGACGCCGAACAGCGCGGTAGTAACCACGGCCGCGATGACCGTTACGGCCAGCCAGGCGCGTCCGGTCGCTATGTCGGTCATGAAGAAGACCAGTGCTTTGGTGAATTCCGAGTCGCCGGAGATCCCCTGCCCTGCCACGTCGGCATAGGTGAGGACCAGCACGGCGATCGCCGAGAGCGTCCACGCCACACCTGCGGCCGCTGCGACGCCCATGGCGCGCGCGAAGGCCGGGTGCTCCGGCGCATCCTCCTGCTTGGAGCGGCCTCTGCCCAGGTTCTTCGGCAGGATGCCTGCGGCGAAGATGAGCCCGCCGATCACGGTGGCCAGCGAGATGTTGTGGACTGCCTTGCTGACGGGAAGGCCCCAGCGGACCATGGCCCCGGGATCGGAGACCTCCCGGGCGGCGGCTGCACCTGAGAACAGCAGCGCTGCCGCGAGTCCCAGGAAAAGCGCAGCCAGTCCCGCCAACTGCCAGGGCCGGGTAATGCCGAGCGCGGCGTCAGCTTGGCCCTGCGCTTCCGGGTTGGGCGCAGGCTGTGGGACACGGGATTCTGCTTCTGAGGGCACCTACCCATTGTCCGCTACCGCCGCCTGCGCAGCGAATCGGAGCCGAGTGGCGCACGCGGCGGGCCGGCGGGCCGGCGGGAAGGGGGGCCGGCGGGAAGGGGGGCTTAAACGCAAGCGGAGCGGCAACCGAGAGGGTTGCCGCTCCGTCAGAGCTGTAAAAGAAGACTACTTCTTGTTGGAGACAGCTGCCTTCAGCTTGGAGCCTGCGGTCAGCTTGACGCTGTGGCCGGCTGCGATCTGGATGGTCTCGCCGGTCTGCGGGTTGCGGCCAGTGCGGGCTGCACGGTCGGTGCGCTCAACTGCGAGCCAGCCCGGGATGGTGATCTTCTCGCCGGAGGCGACGGAAGATTCGAAAACCTCGAACAGTGCATCGAGCACGGAGTTGACGGCTGCCTGGCTGGTGCCGGCCTTGCCTGCTACCTCTGCAACAAGTTCACTACGGTTCTTAGCCATTTATGTCCTCCTGGACGCTTTTGATTTCTGGAGCCTGCACACGGCATGCGTACAAGCCACTGTTCGAAAACTTACCAGCTTGCACCCATGAGGGGGACAAATTCCGCGTGTTTCCGCGACTTTTTGACCTAAATCACCGGAAATTCGGGGGTTTTGCTTCGAATTGCGCCCTCAGCGGACTGTCGCCCGCCTATCTCAGCGAACATAAAGCACGACGCCGCGGGGAAAGGGGCGCCACCCTCTCTCACTTCCCGCACGCCCCACGGCGACCCTCTCTCACTTCCCGCACGCCCCACGGCGACCCTCTCTCACTTCCCGCACGCCCCACGGCGACCCTCTCTCACTTCCCGCACGCCCCACGGCGACCCTCTCTCACTTCCCGCACGCCCCACGGCGACGCTCTCTCACTTCCTGCGGGAAAGTCACCGACGCTTTTTCATGCTGTCGGGTTCGACGGCGGCGTGCTGGCCTGGATGCCCGGGCCGACCTGGGGGGGGTGAGAGAGCGTTGCCCGAAGAGGGTGCAGGAAGTGATAGAGCGAGCCGGGTTTCGGTGCAGGACGTGAGAGAGCGCGCCTATAAATCTCGGCCGGTGCAAAACCCCTGCCGTTGAGTCTGCCGGCACCGCGGCCGGGCAGTGGCGGGGCCGTGCCGGCAGGGCCCGTCGACTCCGGGGGGATATTTGGGGTTAAAGAGCGAAGGCCCCGACGTTTGCTGTCGGGGCCTTGGCCGTAAATAGTGTCCGGCGGTGACCTACTCTCCCACACCCTCCCGGGTGCAGTACCATCGGCGCTGTGGGTCTTAGCTTCCGGGTTCGGAATG
>NZ_JBFTJD010000032.1:0-43063 GCF_056395245.1 Arthrobacter sp. 10L430
CATCCAAAATCGCGTTTTTCTCGTCAACAGTGAAGTGACGATTCGACTGGCGGACAGGAATAACAAAATCCATCATGGACCTTCCCCGCCCGAGTGCCGCGTCCGGTGCAGACAGAAACCTGTCACACAAGAGCCTGACACACAGGGGCCCAGGGCCGGTCAAGCGACCCAGGGCCGGTCATGCGGCCAACGGCGTTCAAACGCGCAAGGGCGGCGAGTACTCTAGGAACACCAAGCGCACTTACCATCGCTGGAGGGTGAACCGATGACGGACCGGATTACGGAAATCTGGGGCGAGCGAAAACCTTATGGGAGCGGCCAGGACTGGCCCGAGCGGGTGGACCAGGTCCTGGCGGAGGGGCTGACCGGGGACGACGTGGACCAGTGGGTGCAGTCGGCCTGCGTCCTGTGCAGCAACGGCTGCGGGTGTGACATCGCCGTCAAGGACGGCCGCATGGTGGGCATCCGCGGCCGCGTGCAGGACCGGGTGAACCGCGGTCGTTTGGGGCCCAAGGGGCTGTACGGAAGTTGGCAGGGTGAGACTCACAAGGACCGGCTGACCCGCCCGCTGATCCGGGTGGACGGCCAGCTCGTGGAGACGGACTGGGACACCGCCATGGGCCGGATCGTGGACCGGAGCAAGGACCTGCTGGCCAGCAAGGGACCGCTCAGCCACGGCTTCTACACCAGCGGCCAGCTGTTCCTGGAGGAGTACTACGCCCTGGGAATCCTTGGCAAGGCCGGGATCGGCACGCCGCACATGGACGGCAACACGCGGCTGTGCACCGCCACTGCCGCCGCGGCCCTGAAGGAATCCTTCGGCGCGGACGGCCAGCCGGGCAGCTACACGGACATAGACCACTGCAGCGCCATGTTCCTGTACGGCCACAACATGGCGGAGACGCAGACGGTTCTCTGGTCACGGGTGCTGGACCGGCTGGACGGCCCCAACCCGCCGCGGCTGGTGTGCGTGGATCCGCGCGACACGGAGGTGGCCCGCCGCGCCGAGGTGCACCTGCCGGTTCATCCGGGGACGAACCTTGCGCTGATGAACGGCCTGATCCGCGAACTCTTCACCAACGGTTGGATCGACGAGGATTTCATTGAGCGGCACACGGCCAACGTGGAGCAGTTGCGCAGCGTGGTGGACCCCTGGACGCCGGAAAGGGTTGCCGAAACGTGCGGTGTGGACGCAGCGGACGTCCGCCGCGCCGCCGAAATTTTCGGTACGAGCGACAGGGTGCTCTCCACGGTGCTTCAGGGCTTCTACCAGTCGGCGCACGCCACGGCATCGGCCTGCCAGGTCAACAACCTGCATCTGCTCCGCGGCATGCTAGGCTCCCCCGGCCGCGGCGTCCTGCAGATGAACGGCCAGCCCACCGCGCAGAACAACCGGGAATGCGGCGCCGACGGCGATCTGCCCGCCTTCCGCAACTGGGAGAACGCGGAGCACGTCCGGGAGCTGGCCGGTATCTGGAACGTGGACCCCGGCATCATCCCGCACTGGGCACCTCCCACCCATGCCCTGCAGATCTTCCGCTACGCCGAGCAGGGATCGATCGGGCTGCTGTGGATCTCGGCGACGAATCCGGCAGTGTCGATGCCGCAGCTGAGCCGGATCCGGGACATCCTCCGGAAGGACAGCCTCTTCCTGGTGGTGCAGGACATCTATCTTACCGAGACCGCCCAGTGCGCCGACGTCGTCCTCCCATGCGCGGCCTGGGGCGAGAAGACCGGAACGTTCACGAACGTGGACCGCACCGTCCATCTGTCCGAAAAGGCCGTGGATCCGCCGGGCGAGGCGAAGAGTGATCTTGATGTCTTCCTCGACTATGCGCGCCGGATGGAGTTCAAGGACAAGGACGGCCGGCCGCTGCTGGACTGGTCGGGCCCGGAAGACGGCTTTGAAGCCTGGAAGGAGTGCTCCCGCGGCCGGCCCTGCGATTACACCGGGCTCAGCTACGCGAAACTGAAGGGCGGCAGCGGCATCCAGTGGCCCTGCACCGATGCGCATCCGGACGGGACCGAGCGCCTTTACACCGACGGCGAATTCCCCACCACCCCGCAGTATTGCGAGTCCTACGGGCACGATCTCCTCACCGGCGCCACCACCGGCGAAACCGTCTACAAGGCAACGGTCCAGCCCGGAAAGGCGTGGTTGAAGGCGCTGGACTACAGTCCGCCGCACGAGGAACCCGACGCCGACTACCCGCTGCGATACACCACCGGCCGGACGGTTTATCACTTCCACACACGCACCAAGACCGGCCGCAGCCGCCGCCTGAACGACGCCGCCCCCGAGCCGTGGATCGAAATGTCCGTCCAGGACGCGGCGAGCGCCGGCTGCAAGGAAGGGGACATCGTCCGGGTCACCTCGCGCCGTGGCCGCCTCGAAGTGCCCGTGCGGGTCGGGGACATCCGCCCGGGTACCGTTTTCGCACCGTTCCACTACGGGTACTGGGACACGGCCGACGGCGGAACGTCCGAGGGCGGTTCGCCCGCCAGCCCCACCCGGGCGGCCAACGAACTCACCATCACCGAATGGGATCCGGTGTCCAAGCAGCCGGTCTTCAAGAATGCCGCGGTCCGGGTCGAAAGGTTGCGTGCCGGCGACGGGCCGTCCAAGGCGCCGGACACCGCGGCATCCCGCCCTGCCACAGGAGGCCAGCCGTGAAACTGCCTGTCTATATCGGTCTGCTCGACGAGGCAGAGGCGACCCTGGCGGCATCGTTCCGGGTGGTCGCCGAGGGCCACGTGGACGAGCCCGACGTGCACTTCATCCTTCAGACGCTGGCCAAGAAGTGCGACGCCCACCGCGAAGCCCTGAAGCCGGTCATCGAACGCTACGGCGAAGATGTCGAGGGCGAAGAGGAGCACCGCCTGACGGCCAACGGCGTGACGGAGGTCCGCTCGGGACCCCTCGCCCTGATGCTGGATCTGCAGGACCTGTACGTGCTGGTCCATCACATCGATGTCACCTGGATGATGGTGGGCCAGGCCGCCCAGGGGGACCGGGACGAGGAACTCCAGCGCATAGTGAAGCAATGCGAGGGAGACACTGAACTGCAGATCAGGTGGCTCAAGACGCGGATGAAACAGGCGGCACCGCAGGCCCTCCTCGTGGCCGAATGAGGGTTCGGCCGCATGAGGGCTAGCGCCGCAGCCGCGCCCAGGCGGTAGGCGCGAGCACCACGGCAATACCGACGGCGGCGCCAATCACCGTTTCCACGATCCGGTCCCGGAGCAGGAGATCCGGGTGAGCCGGAGCCGCCAACAGGGTCGAGATCAGCGCGAGCGGCGTCACGAAGACCTGCGCCAGGACGTAATTGCGGGCGATAAACAGCTCGGCGCCGAACTGGCAGAGTGCGATCACGAGAACGGTCTGCCACGGCACGGGATGCAGCAGCAGGATGCCCGCGAGCAGGATGAGGCCAAGCACCGTGCCGATGATTCTCTGGACGCCGCGCGCGACGCGGTGCCGCGTAGTGCGGCCCACCAGGGGAACCACGGCCGCCACCATGGCCCAGTAGTTGTGGCCAAACCCAAGCCACTGCCCCACGAGGGTTGCAAGGGACCCGGCCAGGCCTGCCGCGACCAGGTAGCCCACGGCCTCAAGCCACGCGGACCGCCGCTCGTCCGGCGTGATCCTCACTGGCGGAGGCATGTCCCACGGCGTCCGGCGGCTGCGCAGCACCCTGGAGGACAGGCCCAGCAGCAGGCAGAAGACCGTGGTCAGAAGGGCCACCAGCATGCATTGCCACAGCGGCGGCTGGTTGGGGATGGAGGCGATCGCGGCGAAGGCGAAGATGTGAAAGAGGGAGCCGGCCGGCCGGTGCCGCCACCTGGCGATGACCAAGGAGCAGGCACCGGCAACCAGCGTGGTGGCCAGGACCAGGAGCCAGCTGCTCGCGGCGGCCGAGAGCCCCAGCGCGTCGCTGCTCCGGGCCGACAAGGTGGCCAGGAGCATGACCAGGAGCATGAGCGACCCGGCCCGCACCTGGATGAACAGACGCTTCCTGTGCAGCTCACCGCGGCCGTAAATCCCTGTGAACGCACCAAAGGACGCAAAGATTGCCAGATCCAGGCGGTCCAGCAGCACGAGGGTGATCAGCGGGACGAAGACCCCCACTGCGCAACGGATGGCGACGCGATGGTCCTTGTTTGCCGGGGCAACGGTGAACATCTCGGCCAGCAGCTTCACGGTGGATTGGCGCCTTTCGTAGCGGTTAGGAACTCACGACGGCGGCTCTGGCGTCCGATTGTAAGTTTACTTGGCTGCTACCTTCCCTCCCGGTGAAACGGGGCGTCGGTGGTGTTGCGTTTGTCTCCGTCAGTCGAGCGAGCGGCCCCGCGCGTCGACCACGACAACCTCGAAGGTCTTCGCGTTCGGAACCCCGAACTTGGCGTTGACCGCGGCGAGGTCATCGCCGAAGAGTGCAACCGTCGTCGGTACGTTGAAGTGCTGGCTCTTAATGACCTCGCGCAGCTTTGCGGTTGATTCGTGGAAGTTCACGCGGAGGCGGCTGATCTGGTTGGAGGCGTTCTGCACAGCCCAGACCGTGCTGCCCTTCACCAGGATGCCGTCGACGTTCGGCAGTTTCACGCCCTTGATTTCGGCACTCGCCCCGGTCCGTGGGCTGACGGTGTACAGCGCCTTGTTGTCGGAGTGGGAAACCACCAGTCGGCGCGCGTCATTGGAATAGGCGATGCCGTTGAGGTTGAAGCCTTTCGTGAGCGCGGCTGCCGGCCCCGTCAGCTTCAGAGTCCGGAGTTTGCCAAGGTCACCGTCGTGACCGACGGGGACGAAGTACAGCTCAGCCGCTTGGGAGTTGGTGAACCAGGCGCCATCGGAGGTCAGAGCCACGTCGTTGATGAAGGAAGCCTTCTTCGTCAGTTGGTACGTCTTGAGCGTCTTCTTGGTCTCGGTGCTGTACACATAGGCCTGACCGGTGGGCCCGCCGGCAACGAAGAGAAGGTCGTTCCGGGTGTCGGCCTTCATGCCCACCGCCACCCGGCCGTCAGGCACGTCGATGAACTTCTTCGCGGTGCCCTTGTGGATGTCGCCGCGGAATATGTCTCCAGTGACGAGGTCGCCCGTGAAAAAGGTGTTGTCTTCGCCGGCCGCGATGCCTTCAGCACCTTTGGCGCCGGGAAGGACGATGACCGAGTGTCCGTCCTCCGACTGCGGCTGGCTGGCGGCCATGACGGGTGCCGGGACCAGCAGCGACGCCAGGGCGATCAGCCCGATGGCGGCACGGCGGCGTGCAGAACCAGAATTTCTTGTGCTGAGGCGCATTTTGCTCTCCGGAGTTGGCTGTTTTCCGTGCGAGCTGGCCGGTGCACGGGAGCTCCGCACGATGGTCTCTTCAGTGTAGATTCGGCCGTTATGGCTGGCCAGAGCGCGACGCAACAGGAAACCCCCGTCCGGCCGGAAATTCTTCCCGAGATCGGAACCCCCGGGCAATGCTCCCGTAACAGCAGCCAGACACGATGAAGGCATGAAGCCTAAAGCACCGATTCCTGCCGCGGCTGAATTGAGCTGCGAAGTGTGCGGCCAGATGCCCGAGCCACCCAAGACCCGCCTCACGGTGGCCAATGTCGCCGTCATGCTCCCCATCGAACTGCTGGTCCATGCCCTGGTGGTGCAGACACACCTGCCCTACCTGGCAAAGGTCCTGGTCCTCACGCTCACGGCCACCGTCCTGGTGATCTGGGTGGCGGAACCGTCGGCGGCGCGGATCCTGCGGCGCTGGCTTCACGCGCCCGCGCTGCGGCACCGGCGCCGGCTTGGCGCCGCTCCTGCCCTGTGGCGGGCCAGGACCGTTCTGCGGGACCAGCCCGGCTCCCTGAAGAAAATCACCCGGTCGCTGGCGCTGCTGGACACCAATATCCTGAGCATTCACGTCCATCCCGTCCGCGGCGGCGTGATGGACGAATTCGTACTGTCGGCACCCGGGGAACTTGGCGAGCGCAAGCTGCTCGACGCGCTTGAAGACGGCGGCGGCAGGCATCCGCAGGTGTGGCCGACCACCGCCCTGGCGATGGCCGACGGGCAGACCAAGGCGCTGAGCCTCGCGGCGCGCATCGCCGCGACCCCAGGGGAGCTTCCGCTGGCTGTCGCCGAGCTGCTGTCCGCACGGATCCTCGATCCCGGTGCCGAATCCGCCCAGCTTCCGGGGGAAACGAACGACGCCGGGACCCTCCTTAAGATTCCGACGGCATGGCACGGACCCATCACCTTCTACCGCCCGGGCGAGCCGTTCACGCCCGCCGAATCGGCCCGGGCGCACCGGCTCGCGGAACTCGCCGAGATCCTGGCGCATGTGCCGGCGACTGAGGAAGGGATCCGTCCGGCGACCGCGCAGTCAAGTTAGACGGCGTAGCCAGGCCAGAGACAAGCCGCCGGCGGAAGCCGGCGGCTTGTTCCCTTGCGTCCGGGCATTTCAAGCGCGTCCGGGTTTTGGCCAGTCACAATCGGTAAATAGGGCCGGCGGCGGCCATCTGTCCCGAAACCCTTGACAGTGGGCCGCATCACTTCTACCTTGGATTTTGGGATCCCAAAACGGGATCCCAAATGAGATCCGAACAGGATCCCAGAACATCAGGTATCGCCAGTGCTTTCGCCACTCAGACTTTGCCCTCCAGAATTCCCGCCGCCCACCCCGCGGCCGCACGTCTCCACCAGCATCACCCCCCAACAAATTTCAGATTCATCCAGCTCGATTCCCTGTCCGTAAACTTCCCCGTGAAGGAGAAGCTGTGTCCATTCCCAATACCGAAACAGTGACCGCAGAGGCTCAAGGCACCACCGGCCCCTCAGCCAACGGCAAGCCCGGCAAGGACGGCGTGCAACGGCGCACCAACGTCCGCTGGAAAATGTTCCTGCTCCTGCTCGTCCTGGTTTCCGTCAACTACATCGACCGGGGCTCCATCTCGGTAGCCCTGCCCATCATCCAAAAGGAGTTCAATCTCGCCCCTGAGCTTGTGGGCCTGCTGCTCTCCGCATTCTTCTGGACCTACGCCCTCATGCAGATCCCGGTCGGCCTGCTGATCGACAAGTTCGGTCCCCGCAAAGTGATGACCGCCTCCTGCGTTGGCTGGGGCGCCGCGACGGCCGCCTCGGGCATGGCCGGCGGCTTCCTGAGCATGTTCATCGCCCGCCTCGGCATCGGCATCACCGAAGCCGGCGTCATGCCGGCCGGCGGCAAGCTCAACGCCATCTGGATGCACAAGTCGGAGCGCGGCCGCGGTGCCACCATCCTGGACGCCGGTGCCCCGCTGGGTGCAGGCCTGGGCGGCATCCTCATCGCCGGCCTGATCGCCTCCACCGGCAGCTGGCGCAGTTCGTTCGTCATTGCCGGTGCCGCAACGGTCCTGATGGGCCTGGCCGTCTGGTGGTACGTCCGCGACAATCCGCGGCAGCACCGCGGCGTCAATGCCGCCGAAGCCGAGTACATCGAAGCCTCGCACGCTGCCGAGGATGCCGAAGCCGAGCTCGACGGCAGCAAGGGCAAGCGCGCGCTGCTGCCTTACCTGAAGTTCCGTTCCTTCTGGGCCATGTGCTTCGGCTGGCTCGGCTTCAACGGAGTGTTCTACGGCCTGCTGACCTGGGGCCCGCTCTACCTGGCCCAAGCCAAGGGCTTTGACCTGAAGACCATTGGCTGGTCCACGTTCGTGATCTTCGGTGCCGGCTTCGTGGGAGAAATCCTGGGCGGCACCATCGCGGACAAATGGCGGGCAACCGGCGCCTCGGCCAACCTCGTGATGCGCACACTCCTGGGCATCTCCAGTGTCGTGGTCATCGGCGGACTGGTAGGCGTCACGGTGGTCGCAGATCCCACGACGGCGGTTGTCCTGCTGTCCGTGGTCATGTTCTTCCTCCGCTGGGTGGGCCTCTTCTGGAGCATCCCCTCCATCCTGGGCGGCCGGACCAACGCCGGCGTGTTGGGCGGCGCCATGAACTTCAGCGGCAACATCTCCGGCTTCGTCACCCCGATCGCCGTGGGACTGATTGTCGGCGCCACCGGCTCCTACACCTGGGCACTGCTTTACTTCGTCGGATCCGCCATCATCATGGGCGTCTCCGTCCTCACCCTGAACTACAACAAGCGGCTTCCTGTCTAGGCCAGCCAGCCTAAGCTAGGCACCGCAGCACCTCCTCCCGCCGCCGGGAGCGCAACGTCACACGAGAATCCGAATGGAGCACCATGCTTACCGCAGAAGAGACCCAGGACAAGGAACGCCCCCTCCGCGAGGCCGTCCGGGATACCCTCCGCACCCGGATTTTTGAAGGGCACTACGCTCCCGGCACGCGGCTGGTGGAACGCGATCTCGCCACAGAATTCAATGTGTCACGGCTCCCCGTCCGGGAAGCCCTGCGCATGCTCCGCATGGAAGGCCTCATCAGCGACCGCGGTGCCCGGGGCGCAGAAGTCAGCAGCCTCAGCTCCAAGGACGTCGAGGATCTGTTCGACGTCCGGGAGTCGCTCGAGGTGCTGGCCTGCCGGCTGGCAGCCGTCCGCGCCACCGGGGAGGACCTCGCCCGCCTCAAGGGCCTGCTCGATGAGGCCGAGCGCTGCCTCACCAAAGGTGCCGTGATGGAGGCGCACCGCGCCAACAGCGAATTCCATGACGCCATCACCGGCATCGCCGACAACAACTTCCTCAAATCCGCGCTGGAACCCCTGCAGGGCCGAATGCACTGGCTCTTCCGCCACGTCAGCGACCTGCCGGAACTGATCCAGGAACACCGGGAACTCTACGGTGCGATCGCCAGCGGCGACCCGGACCGGGCGGCTGCCCAGTCGGCGTCGCACATCGGCAAGTACCGCGAGCAGTTCCCCGAGGACTTCCAGAAAACCGAACCCACGCTGCATCGGAAGAAAAAATGAAACTGCTCGTCATCAACCCCAACATCAGCGACGACGTCACCGCCCTCATCGAGTCCGAGGCCCTGCGCTCCGCCTCGCCGGATACCAAGCTGGTGGTCCGTACGGCCGGGCACGGCGTGGAGTACATCGAAACCCGCTTTGAGTCCCTGATAGCCGCCGGTGCCGTCGCCGAGATCATTGCCGAGCACGCCGGCGAGGTCGACGGCGTCGTGGTGGCCGCGTTCGGCGATCCCGGCATGCCGGCTCTGAAGGAACTCGCCGACGTGCCCGTCATCGGCATCACCGAGGCAGCCCTCTGCGCTGCCGCCCTGCAGGGGCACCGGTTCTCCATCATCGCCATCTCGGACCGGATCCGGCCGTGGTATCTGGACTGCGTGGAGCGCTTCGGCCTCGGCGGCCGGCTGGCATCCATCCGTTCCATCAATGAATCCCTGAACGCCATCGGCTCCGTGCAGCAGGACTTCAAGGAAACGCTGCTGGCACTCAGCCGGCAGGCCGTCGCAGAGGACGGGGCCGACGTCGTCATCCTGGCAGGTGCGCCGCTCGCCGGACTTGCCCGCGAACTCCGGGGGCAGATCCCCGTCCCCGTGGTGGACGGCATCTCCGCCGGCATCCGCATGGCGGAGGCCGTGGTGGGGCTCCAGTCCGGACACCACCGCGCCGGCGCCTTCGCACCGCCGCCCGTCAAGGCCCGCAGGGGGCTCTCGGAAAACCTCGACGCCGCCCTCACCACAGCGCAGAACGCCGCCCAGAGCGCAGCCCACGCCGCCGCGGCCCCGTCCCACTAGTCCAACCGGCCCCACCAGCTTCCCCTACCGGCTTCGTCCCAAGGAGGACAAAGATGTCCCACACTCCAGAACTCGTCATCGCCAACGGCACCGTGGTCAACAGCTTCGGCCGCCAGAACGCCCACATCGTCGTCCAGCACGGCAGGATCGCCCGGCTGGTCGATGCCTCCGAGCCCGCCCCCGCCGCTGCCCGCACCATCGACGCCACGGGCCGGCTCGTCATCCCCGGCGGCGTGGACGGCCACTGCCACGTGGCCCAGGTAACCGGACGCTTCCGGACCCTGGACGACTACCGCACCACCTCCACGGCAGCGCTATGGGGCGGCACCACCACCATCATCGACTTCGGCATACCCCGCGACGCCCAGGAAACCCCGCTGGCAGCAGTGCTCAACAAGAAGGAGCTGGCGCGGGATTCCCGCTGCGACGTCGCCCTCCACGGCTCGGTGGTCAGCTGGGACGAGACGGTGCCGTGGCAGCTCGAACAGCTCGCCGCCGGGGGCGTCCGCTCGGTCAAGATGTACACCACCAACCGCGGCACCACCATGGCCGACGGGGACACCATCCTGAAAGTGATGCGCGAGATGGTCCGGCTGGACGGCCTCACCTATATCCACGCCGAACACGACCCCATCATCAGCGACTGCACGCAGCAGCATGCCGACGACGGCAGGATCGGCATCGAGCACCTGCACCGGACGCGCCCGGAGCTGGCCGAGGAAATCTCCGTCAAGGAAACGCTGGCCATGGCCGAATACACGGGCGCTCCCGTTTATTTCGTGCACCAGTCCACGCCCGGTGCCGTGGACCTGGTCAGCGAGGCCCGCGCCCGCGGCCAGGAGGCCTACTCGGAGACCTGCCCGCACTACCTCACCCTCGATGACTCCGTATACGGGGCGGCGTTTCCGGAGTGGTACGCCTGTTGCCCGCCGATGCGCAGCGCCGAAACCGTTGCCGCCCTGAAGGAACGGCTTGCCGCTAGCGCCATTCACACTGTCTCTTCGGACCATTCCTGCTACGACCTCTCCCAGAAGCGCGAGCGCACGGACGACATCCGTGCCATGCCGCACGGCCTGCCCGGCGTGGAAACCCGGATGCCCGTCACGTTCAGCGCGATGATGGAATCCGCCGGGAACACCGTGGAGGACTTCGTTGAGGTCTTCTCCGCCGGACCGGCCCGGATCAACGCCGTCCCCCGCAAGGGGACCATCGCCGAGGGCTTCGACGCCGATCTCGTGGTGTTCGATCCCGCCGAACAACGCACCGTCGATGGCGCCAACCTGCACATGGGCACGGACTTCTCCCCGTTCGACGGCGTGGCACTCACCGGCTGGCCCGCAGTGGTGGTGTCTGCCGGACGCGTGGTGGTGGACGGCGACGGCTTCCACGATCCGGGACCCGTCGGCCGCTTCGTGGCCCGCAACGGCTTCCGCGAACACACCGCGGCAGCACCGGAACCGACCCCCGCGACCCTCTCTGCAGCACTGTAGGAGCATCCATGCCATCGACAACACGCAAAACCCGCATCGGCATGATCGTGCCGTCCTCCAACACCTGCCTGGAGCCGCAGAGCTACCGCATCCTGGGCGACCGGGATGACGTCACCATCCACTTCACCCGTATTCCCGTCACGCGGATCGCCCTCGACGATTCCTCCGACAAGCAGTTCGATCCGGCCGTCATGCGCGAAGCGGCCCGGCTGCTCGCGACGGCGGACGTGGACGTCATCGCCTGGAACGGCACCTCGGGCTCGTGGCTGGGAGCCGGCCATGACCGTGAGCTCGTCCGGGAAATTGCCGATGCCACCGGCGTTCCGGCCACGACGTCCACACTCGCCTATCTCGAGGCGTTCCGGTCCTTCGGCACCGAGCGGATCGGGCTGTTCACGCCGTACACGGAGGACGTCAACCACGCCATCATGGCGTCCTACGAGCGGGACGGCATCAAGACCCTCGGCCACCGGGCCCTGGGCCTGAGCGACAACGAGTCCTTCGGGCGGGTCACCGACGAGGAAATGCGGCCGGGCTCGCTGGACCTGGCGGCAGCCGCACCGGATGCCCTTATCTACCTGTGCACCAACCTGTACGGCGCCAACATCGCGGCGGAGATCGAGGCGGAAACCGGCGTTCCGGTGCTGGACTCGGTGGCCGTGACCCTGTGGCACTGCCTCAAACTTGCCGGGTCCCCCTTGCTCGCACCAAGGTGGGGCAGGCTGCTCGCGGACTGACCCCAGCCCGCTGGATTACAGCAGCCCGGACAAGGCAGGCGGCGGCGGCCCGCCCACTGGGAGCGGCCCGCCGCCGTCGACATTTAACGCTGCGGTACGGCGCTGCCGTGCCGCTGCCACCACGCCGGGCGGGCTACATGCGGATCTTGAGGGCGCCGGGATCCAGCCTGATGGCCAGGTGCTTTCCCGCTCCCACGTGGTCACCGTCCAGCTGGAACTCCTGCTCGTGCTCCAGGGTCACCTCTGCGGACTTCCCCTGGAAGTACTCGGCCGATTCGGTCTCGTTCTTCCGCCGGCCAAAGATCCCGGCCGCCACGCCAAGCCAGCCGAGCCTGCCGCGGGGGGCAAGAATGAGCAGATCGAGGACACCGTCGTCGATCTTGGCCTCCGGAAAAATTTCGATTCCGCCCATGATCCGGCCGCAGTTGCCGATCATCACGCTGCGGATGCGGCGCTTGACCGGGTGTTTGCCGTCCACCTGAATAGTGGCCTTGACCGGCTTCCCAGGCAGCTTCCGGATTCCCGCCTCAACGTAGGCGAGCCAGCCCATGCGGTCCTTGAGGACATCCACGGTGTCCGCCATGATTGCGGCGTCATAGCCCACGCCGGCCATCACCAGGAACACATTCTCGTCCTCGGAGTGGTCGAAGCTGCTCCTGACCACGTCCACGGAGCGTTCGGTGCCGTTCAGCACGTCGTACGCGGCGGCGACGGGGTCGCTGATGTCCACACCCATGTTGCGGGCCAGCAGATTCCCGGTCCCCAGGGGGATGAGCCCCAGCGGAGTGCCGGTTCCCGCGAGCACCTCGGCAACGCAGCGCACGGTTCCGTCGCCGCCGGCGGCGATGACGACGTCGACGCCCGCCTCCAGTGCCTCGCGCGCCTGCCCGACGCCGGGGTCCTCCTCCGTGGTTTCCAGCCAGAGCGGCTCCGCCCAGCCCTGAGTGTCACAGAGGCGAACCAGCGAGGCGCGGAGGTCGGAACCGACGGCCTTGACGGGGTTGATAACCACGGCTGCCCGTTGGGGTGAGGAGGCTTTGTTGGTTGTCATGGTGTCCTTCGACTTCAGTAAGGGCGGTTAGGCTGCGGAACTCAAATCGTAACCGCGTTGGCTGGAAATCCGCTGCAGCTACCTACAGCGCTTTCACCGCCCCGAGCACCTTGGTGAGGGATTCCTTCGCGTCGCCGAACAGCAGCGTGGTCTGCGGTTCGTACATGAGATCGTTCTCGATCCCGGCGAATCCTGGCCGCAGTGAGCGTTTCAGGAAGACCACCTGCCGCGCGTCGGCGACTTCGAGGATGGGCATGCCATAGATCGGCGATCCGGAGGACGTCTTCGCGGCGGGGTTGACGACGTCGTTTGCGCCCACCACCAGAGCGACGTCGGCTGTCTTGAATTCGGAGTTGATCTCGCCCATCTCCTTAAGCGACTCGTACGGCACATTGGCCTCGGCCAGCAGCACGTTCATGTGCCCGGGCATGCGCCCCGCCACCGGATGGATGGCGAAGTCCACCTTGATGCCGCGGGACTCCAGGGCCTGCGCCAGTTCGGCCGCGGTGTGCTGCCCCTGAGCCACGGCGAGCCCGTACCCGGGCACGATGATCACCCGCTGCGCGTAGCCCAGGAGCACCGCGACGTCCTCAGCGCTGGAGGAGCGCACGGGGCGGTCGCTCACCGCCGTCGACCCCGCCGTCGAACCTCCGCGGAAGGCCCCGAACAGGATGCCGGCGACGCTGCGGCCCATGGCCGCCGCCATGGCCCGGGTGAGGATGGTGCCCGAGGCGCCCACCAGGGTGCCCGCCACCACCAGCAGCACGTTGCCCAGCACCAGGCCGGAGGCCGCGACCGCCAGGCCGGTGAAGGCGTTCAGCAGCGAGATCACAATGGGCACGTCCGCCCCGCCCACGGGCAGCACCAGCAGCACGCCGGCCAGCAGACCCAGCAGCAGAAGCACCAGCGCGAGCGCCAGGGAACCGCCAAGAACCACCGCGACGGCGGCGCCCACCGCCAGGAGCAGCACGCCGCCCATGAGCACCGGCAGGCCCGGGAACACCACCGGGCGGGTGGTCATCAGCTCCTGCAGTTTGGCGAACGTGATGCCGGAGCCCGCGAAGGACACGGCTCCGACCAGCAGGGTGAAGACGATGGCCAGGCGCACCCAGGGATCGTCGGCCTCGGGGAGCTCGAGCAAGGCCACGAGCGCGGCCGCGCCGCCGCCCACGCCGTTAAAGAGCGCCACGAGCTGCGGCATCTGGGTCATCTTGACGCGCCGGGCCACCGGTGCGGCAACCCCGGATCCCACCGCGATGGCACCCAGGATCCACGGGACATTGTCCAGCCTGGCGGAGAAGAAGACAGTCACGACGGCGATCAGCGCGCCGAACGCGCCGATGAGGTTGCCGCGGCGTGCGGTTCGCGGCGAGTTGAGGCCCTTGAGGGCCAGGATGAAGCACGCGGCCGCGGCAAGGTACAGCAGCCCGGTGAGGGTGGGGGCGAGGAGTGTCACCGGGCGCCGTCCTTGCTGTCGGACGCTTCCGACCGCGGCCGGTGGCCATCCGGCGGGACCGGCCTGCCACCGTTGCCCCTGCGGCCCCGGAACATCTCCAACATCCGGTCCGTCACCACGAAGCCGCCCACCAGGTTGGCGGTCGCGAGAACCACTGCGAGCAGGGCCACGGCCAGCACCCAAGGATGCGCGGCCTGGCCGGCGACGATGATGGCGCCCACGAGGATGATGCCGTGGATGGCGTTGGCGCCGGACATCAGCGGCGTGTGCAGGGTGCTGGAAACCTTGGAAACCACCTCGAAACCCACGAAGACCGCCAGCACGGTGATCGTCAGCAAGCTGATGCCGTCCATCACACCACCCCCTCGTTCTCGGACGCCTTCTCGGCCTCGTCCTCCTGGCCGAGCGCCGCGAGTGCCTCCGCCGTCTGCGCATGCCGCACCACGCCGTCGTGCGTCAGGCAGGCACCGGCCACCAGGTCGTCGTCGAAATCCGGGGCCACCGTGCCGTCGCAGGTCATCAGTGCCAGGAGGTTGGCCACGTTCTTCGCGTAGAGCCGCGAAGCGTCTGCGGGCATGGCGGACGGGGCGTCCTTCAGCCCCACGAGGGTGACGGCACCTCTTCCGTCGGCGGTCGGAATGTGCACGTCCCTGCCCGGCAGAGAGCCCTCCACGTTGCCGCCGGACTCCGCGGCGAGATCGACGACGACGGATCCCGCGCGCATGCCCTGCACCATCTCCCTGGTCACCAGGAGCGGTGCCCGCCTGCCGGGGATGGCCGCCGTCGTGATCAGCACGTCCGCTTCGGCGACATGCGGTGCCAGGAGCTGGCGCTGCAGCGCGCCGCGGTCCGCACTGAGCTCCCGCGCGTAACCGCCGGACGCTTCGGCCGTTTCAAGGTCCAGTTTGATGAAGGTGCCGCCCATCGACGTCACCTCTTCCGCAGAGGAGGGCCTGATGTCGTTGGCCGAGACGCGCGCGCCGAGCCTCTTGGCCGTGCCGATGGCCTGCAGGCCGGCCACGCCGACGCCGAGGACCAGCACCCGCGCCGGCGGGACGGTTCCGGCCGCGGTCATGAAGAGGGGGAAAAACCGGGGCAACCGGATGGCCGCCTCGAGCACACAGCGGTAGCCGGCCACGAGGGCCTGCGAGGACAGGGCGTCCATGGACTGGGCACGGGAGATCCGCGGCACGAGCTCCAGGGCGAACGAGGTGATGCCACCCTCGGCCAGCGCCCGGACGGTGGCCAGCTCGGACGACGGCGAGGCCAGGCCCACAGTGACGGCCCCCCGGCGCAAGGCCGCCGCCGTCGGAGGCTCTAGCGGGTGGACATGGGCGTACACGTCGAGGTCCCCGATGTCGAGGTCCTGCACAATCTGGGCGCCCGCCTGGCGGTAGTCCTCGTCACCATGCCCGGCGAAGACCCCCGCCCGGGACTCGACCAGCACCTCGAGGCCCAGTCCCGCCAGCTGCTTCACGGTCTCCGGCGTGGCGGCAACCCGCCGCTCGCCCTCCCGGCGTTCCCGCGCTATGCCCAGCTTCACCCGCCACTCCCCTTCCAACGGGTGCAGCGGCTCCCGCGTCGTGGGCTCTTCCCCTCGGGCTCTTCCCTTGGGGCGGAACTCGCAAAGCGGCGCTGCTGCACGTAGTTGGCTAGAGTCTATGGCCCAGCGGCGCTGCGCGGCAGTAGTGGGGGCGTTACGGCTGGTGAACTCTTGGACCCGCCGGGTCGGGCGTTCAGTGTCCGGTGGAGAAGTCCGAGGAAATCTTTTCCGCGGTGGCCACGATTTCCTTGCGCACGGAGTCCAGGTACGCCTCAGGGTCGGGCTGGGCCGCGACGGACTGGGCTTGGAGCGAAACGTTGACCGCGGCCACGGCTTTGCTGCCGTGGTAGACCGGTGCGGCCACCGACATCAGGCCGAGTTCCAGCTCCTGGTCCAGCAGGCACCAGCCCTGGGCGCGCACGGTGTCCAGGACTGCCAGGAGGTCCTTGACGGTGCCGATGGCGCGGGTCGTGAGCGGCTTGATCTCGGCAGTCGCCAGGTATTCCTTCAGCTGCTCGGGCGGGAGGGCGGCGAGGAGCACCCTGCCCATGGACGTGGCGTAGGCCGGGAAGCGAGTGCCCACGGTGATGCCGATGTTCATGATCCGGCGCGTGGTGACGCGGGCGATGTACGCGATGTCCGTGCCGTCCAGCACCGCGGCCGAGGTGGATTCCCCCAGCTTGAGGGACAGCTCTTCGAGGTGCGGCTGGGCAAGCTGCGGAAGGGAGAGCCCGGAGAGGTAGGCGTACCCGAGCTGCAGCACCTGGGCCGTGAGCGCGAAGGTCTTGCCGTCGGTGCGGACGTAGCCGAGCTCCACGAGCGTGTGCAGAAAACGGCGGGCGGTGGCGCGGGTCAGGTCGGTGCGGGCGGCCACCTCGGTGAGGGTCATGACGGCGTGGTCGGTGTCGAACGAGCGGATCACGGCCAGGCCGCGCGCCAGCGACTGCACGTACTGGTCGCTGGCCGTAGGCGCAGCATCAGCTTTCGGCGTGCGGCGTGCCTTCGGTGCGGTCCCTGCTGCTGCGTCGGTCATGGTTATCTATCCTATTGGCGCGAACGAGCACTTGCGGCCCCTCCCCCCTGGCGCGAACGGGGATGAGGGGGTCGGGTTTCGAAAGGCTCAACCAGCGACGGCGGTGGCTGCTGTGAGGGGCACCGGCACCAGGGCCTGAAGCTCCTCGAGGGTGCATCCGAACGTCTCACGGACCTGGACGCCGCCGGGGCCCGTGAGGAACACCGCCTTGTCGGTGTACACCCGGGTCACGCAGCCCACGCCGGTGAGCGGGTAGGTGCACGCCTCAACGATCTTGGATGCGCCCTCCCGGGTCAGGAGCGTCATCATCACGAACACGTCCTTGGCGCCGGTGGCCAGGTCCATCGCTCCGCCCACGGCAGGAATCGCGTCCGGGGCGCCGGTATGCCAGTTCGCGAGGTCACCGGTCGCCGAGACCTGGAACGCGCCCAGGACGCAGATGTCCAGGTGCCCGCCACGCATGATCGCAAACGAGTCGGCGTGGTGGAAGTAGGACGCCCCGGGCAGTTCGGTGACGGGGATCTTGCCTGCATTGATGAGGTCGCCGTCGATCTCGTCGCCCTCAGCGACCGGGCCCATGCCCAGCATGCCGTTCTCGGTGTGGAGCGTGATGTTCTGCTCCGGCTGAAGATAGTTGGAGACCAAGGTGGGCTGGCCGATCCCAAGGTTCACGAAGGAGCCGGGCTTGATGTCCCGCGCCACCAGGCGCGCGAGGTCATCGCGGCCCATCGGCTTGTCCGAAGTCTGCAGGGTTTGGCTTGCTGTCTGTGCGTTCATCTCAGGCCACCTTCACAATGCTGTTGACGTAAATGCCGGGAGTCACGACATTCTCCGGGTCCAGCCCGCCCGTGGGCAGGATCTCGGAGACCTGGACCACGGTGTGCTTGGCCGCGGCGGCCATGATCGGGCCGAAGTTCCGTGCAGTCTTGCGGTACACCAGGTTTCCGACACCGTCGGCCTTGAGCGCCTTGATCAGGGCGACGTCGGCGTGGATGGGGGTCTCGAAGACCTGCCCGCGGCCGTCAATGATCCGGGTTTCCTTGCCCTCGGCCAGCATGGTGCCGTAGCCGGTGGGCGTAAAGAAGCCGCCGATGCCCGCGCCGGCGGCCCGGATACGCTCGGCCAGGTTGCCCTGCGGCACCAGCTCCAGCTCAATCTCGCCGGCCTTGTACTTGGCGTCGAAGTGCCAGGAGTCAGACTGCCGCGGGAACGAGCAGATCATCTTGCGCACCCGCCCTTCCTTGATCAGCAGGGCCAGGCCCTGGTCACCCTGGCCGGCGTTGTTGTTCACCA
Organism: Arthrobacter sp. 10L430; assembly: GCF_056395245.1. Lineage (NCBI taxonomy): Bacteria > Bacillati > Actinomycetota > Actinomycetes > Micrococcales > Micrococcaceae > Arthrobacter > Arthrobacter sp. 10L430. The sequence goes on from NZ_JBFTJD010000032.1 coordinate 18,283, forward strand.
CGGTCAGGTCAGTCGCGCCGCCCTCGAGCAGCGCGTCGATCAGTTCAAACGGCTGGCCGGCGTTGCCGAACCCGCCGATCATCACCGTGGAGCCGTCCTTGATGCCGGCAACGGCCTCGCCGACGGTGTCAATGAAATGCAGCATGGTCAGCCCTTAACTCCCGAAGTAACGTTCTCAAGCACCACGGCGAGGCCCTGCCCGACGCCGATGCAGATCGCAGCGACGCCCCAGCGCTCACCGGACGCTTGCAGGCTGCGGGCGAGCGTGCCGAGGATCCGGGCGCCGGAGGCGCCCAGCGGGTGGCCCATCGCGATCGCGCCGCCGTGCCGGTTCACCATCGAATGGTCGATGCCCCAGGCGTTGATGCACGCCAGGGACTGCGCGGCGAACGCTTCGTTAAGTTCGACGGCGCCCACCTGGTCCCAGCCGATGCCCGCCTTCTCGAGGGCCTTGTTCGCCGCTTCCACCGGGGCGTAGCCGAAGTACTGCGGATCGTTGGCATGCGCGCCGCGGCCCGCGATCCGGGCCAAAGGCTCCATGTTCAGCAGCCCGGCGGCGTTCTCGGATCCGATCCAGGCCGCGGACGCGCCGTCGGACAGCGGAGACGCGTTCCCGGCGGTGACGGTGCCGTTCTCGGTGCGGAACACGGTCTTGAGCCCGGCGAGCTTCTCCGCCGAGGACTCGGCACGGATACCTTCGTCCCGGACCAGGTCCGTGCCCGGTACCGGCGCCACGAGGTTGTCATAGAACCCCTCGTCCCAGGCCGCGGCCGACAGGTTGTGGGAGTTCGCGGCGAACTCGTCCTGCTGCTCGCGGGTCACGCCGTACTTCTCGCGCAGCCGCTCGGTGGCCTCGCCCAGGGAAATGGTCCACTCCTTCGGCATCGCCTTGTTCACCAGGCGCCAGCCCAGCGTGGTGGAGGCCAGGGTCATGTCCCCGGCCGGGTAGGGCTTCTCGGTCTTGGGCAGCACCCAGGGGGCCCGGGACATGGATTCGGCGCCGCCGATGAGCATCAGCTCGGCGTCCCCTGCGTTGATCTGGCGGGAGGCGATGATCGCCGCATCCAGGGAGGAACCGCAGAGCCGGTTGACCGTGGTGCCCGGGATCGAGACCGGTAAACCGGCCAGCAGCGTGCCCATCCTGGCGATGTTGCGGTTCTCCTCACCGGCGCCGTTGGCGTTGCCGAAGACGACCTCGTCGATCCGCTCCACGTCGAGCTGCGGCGCGCGCTTTACGGACTCGCTGATCACATGCGCGGCAAGGTCATCCGGACGGACCCCGGCAAGGCCGGAGCCGAACTTACCGAAAGGGGTGCGTACGGCGTCGTACACAAAAGCCTGATTCATGCGTTGTCCATTTCTGTGTTGTCCATTGCTGCGTTGTCCATTGCTGCGTTGTCCATTGCTGCGTTGTCCATTTCATGGAACACCTGCTGGGCGGTCTTGAAGGCGGTGTTGGCGGAGGGGACTCCGCAGTAGATGGCGGTCTGAAGCAGGATTTCCTTGATTTCGTCCCTGCTCAGGCCGTTGTTGATGGCGGCGCGGATGTGCATGGCCAGTTCTTCCCAGTGCCCGTGCGCCACCATGGCGGTGATGGTGACGGCGGAGCGCATCTGGCGCGGGAGGCCGGGACGGGTCCAGATCCCGCCCCACGCGATGCGGGTGATCATGTCCTGGAAGTCCTCGGTGAAGGAGTCCTTGTTGGCGTTGGCGCGGTCCACGTGCGCGGCGCCGAGCACCTCGCGCCGGACCACCATGCCGCCGTCGTAAATTTCCTGGCTGGTGGCGTCCGGCTGGACTACCCCGTTGCGTTCGGGGGCGTTGCGTTCTGGCCCGTTGCGTTCGGCGGCGTTGCGTTCTGGGGCGGTCACTTGGCTTCCCCCCGTGATTCGCTCCAGGTGATGAGGCTCCGGAGCAGTTCGGCAACGTGGGCGGGCGCCTCGGCCGGAGCCAGGTGCGCCACGCCTTCCAGGGTGACGGCCGAGGCCGTCCCGCCCCCGGCCGTAATTCCTGCCGCCACTTCTTCGGCCAACGCCGGCGGTGCCACACCGTCCTCGGCGCCCGCGACGGCCTGGGTGGGGACGGTGATGCTGCCGAGCTGGTCCCGGACGTCGAAGCCGGCCAGGGCCTCGCAGCAGAAAGCGTAGCTGAACCGGTCGGCGTCGCGGAGGGCGTGCAGGAGGCGGCTGCTGAGCTCCGGTTCGCGGTCCATGAACCCCGGGCCGAACCAGCGCTCGGCCGAACCCTGGATCATCACGGGAGTTCCCTGCGTCCTGACTGTTTCAGCACGTTCCAGCCAGCCCTCCGGTGTGCCGAGCTTGGCGCCCGAGCACTGCACGGACAGACTCTTGAGGCGGTCGCCGTGCTTGATGCCGAGCTGCAGGCCGGTGGCACCGCCGAGGGAGACGCCTGCGTAGTGGAATCTCTCGCCGGGGGCGAGCGAGTCGACAAGCCCGACGACGGCGTCGGCGAGTTCCGCGACGCTGAACGTTTCCGATGCGGCAGGCGACACACCGTGCCCGGGCAGATCCCAGGCCACGATGTCAAAGTCGCCGCCCAGCAGGGAGCCGGCCTGGGTCCAGAGCACCGACGAGGTGCCGAGCGACGGCCCCACCACCAGGAGCGGTTTCCCGCCCAGAGCGCGCTGGGGCGAAAGCAGCACTGCCTTCACTGTTGGTCTAGCCACGGGAGTCTCCGTTTCGGTCTGTTTCGGTTGGGGTTGGCGCATAGTCGGGGAAGGCGGCCAGGATCCGGCGGGAAATTTCAGCGGCCTGGCCGAGGTAACTCGCGGGGTCCAGCAGTTCGTCCAGCCTTGCGTCGGAGAGCCGGTCAGCCGGAACGGCTTCCCGAAGGAGCCGGCGGTACGTGGCGCCCTGTTCGGCGGCCGGCGCCTTCAGGGTTCTGTCCACCACCGACTGAAGCTGCTGCTTTCCGTCACCACCGGACCTGCCCGCACCCAGCAGGGGCGCCACAGCTGCGGACACGCCCTCGCTCAGGAGCAGCGGCCCGGACAGGTCCAGGTTGCGGCGCATGCCCTCCGGGAAGACCTGCAGCCCTTCGGCCAGTTCGCGGACGTGACCGGCGGCCCCCAGGGCCAGGGCGAGCAGCCGGCGCAGGGCCGGCCATTCGGTGTGCCAGGCGCCGTCGGGGCGTTCGTCGTTGAAGGTGGCGGCGGCCAGGTGCAGCTGGGCGGCCAGGCCGGGAGCCTGGAGCGCTGCGCTGCGGACCAGCACGGAGAGCACCGGGTTCTGCTTCTGCGGCATGGCCGAGGAGACGCCACGGCCGGGTGCCCGGGGTTCGGCCAGTTCAGCCACCTCGGGCCGGCTCAGGAACAGGACGTCCGCGGCGATCTTGCCCAGCGCGTCCACCACCGCGGCCAGGGAATCCCCCAGCGCGGTGACGGTGAGCCGGTTGGTGTGCCACGGTGCCGGTGTTCGGGCGAGACCCAGTTGCGCGGCCAGGTCGTCCGCGAGGCCAAAGGGGTCCGTGGTCGAGCCCACGGTCAGCACGGTGCCGGCGGCCAGCGTTCCCGCAGCGCCGCCGGTCTGCACCGGCAGCTCGAGTGCCTCGAGCCGGCGTGCGGCGGCGGCCAGCCCGTGGAACCACTGCGCGGCCTTCAGCCCGAACGTGAACGGCAGTGAATGCTGCGTCAGGCTCCTGCCGACGCACAGCGTGTCCGTGTGCTGTCGGGCCAGGCGGGCGAGCGCCGTCGTCGTGCCCTTCACGTCTGCGAGCAGGGCCGAAACGGTGTTCCGGGCCAGCAGCATGAGGGCGGTGTCCAGAACGTCCTGGCTGGTCAGTGACGTGTGGACCGCACGCAGTGCACCAACACCGGCAGCACCCACGTTGCCCGTATCCAGGGCTTTGACCTGCGCGCGGAGATCCGCCAGCAGCGGGATCACCGGGTTGCCGCCGCCCTGCGCCCGGCGGGAAATATCGGCAAGATCGTAGCGGGACGCGTCGGCCGCATGGGCTACTACGGCCGCTGAGCCGGCCGGAACGAGATCGGCCTTCTCCAGCACGGCGGACCAGCCGGCCTCGACGGCGAGAATCGCCGCCAAGACCGCACGGTCACCGGTCAGTGCCGCCACCAGGGGCGACGCCGACACGGGACTGAGCAGCCCGACGTCACCGTCGGTGCCGGCTGGCTGGAGAGTGGTCACTGGGCGGCACCCTCGGTTCCGGTTCCCTCGAAGTCGAGGAAGACGGTTTCGCCCTCGCCCTGGAGACGGATGTCCCAGGTGAGTCCGCCGTCGGCGTCGCGGCGGGCAATCAGCGTCCTGCGGCGCTCGGGGTCCAGTGAGGACAGCAGCGGGTCCTTCGCCAGTGCTTCCTCGTTCTCCGGCAGGTAAACGCGGGTGAAGAGGCGGTTCATCAGGCCGCGGGCAAAGACGGCGACCGAGATGAAGGCGGCCGCGCCGGGCTCCGTGGGGCCGGGGTTGACCGTGGTGAAGGTGTACACGCCGGAGTTGCCCACGGCGCTGCGGCCGAAGCCGGTGAAGGTGTAGCCGTCGCGGACCAGCGACCCGGTGCGGCGGACAATGTTGCCGTCGGAATCCGGCTGCCAGATCTCGAGGATGGCGTCGGGGATGGCGTGCCCGGCGCCGTCGTAGACGGTGCCCTGGAGGCGGATGGACCCCGGCGAGCCGGGAGCCAGCAGCTCGCGGTCCTTGTCGTAGGGCAGCGCGTAGCCGTAGAAGGGTCCGACGGTCTGGCCAGGTGTTGCGGTGAGTTTACTCATGGTCGTCTCCGTCTGCTCCGAGGGCCTCGTTTTCGGTCCAGGTCCGCTTGGAACCGGTCAGGACGATGTCCCAGTTGTAGCCCAGGGCCCATTCGGGCTGGGTAAGGTCGTGGTCGTAGTCGGCCACGAGCCGGTCACGGGCGTCCTGGTCAACGATCGACTGGTAGATCGGGTCGAGCGGGAAGAGCTGGTCCCCCGGGAAGTACATCTGCGTGACGATCCGCTGGGTGAACTCCGTGCCGAACAGGGAGAAGTGGATGTGCGCGGGCCGCCAGGCATTGAGGTGGTTCTTCCACGGGTAGGCGCCGGGCTTGATGGTGGTGAACCGGTAGGAGCCGTCCGGGCCGGTGATGCAGCGGCCCACACCGGTGAAGTTCGGGTCCAGGGGCGCCGGATGCTGGTCGCGCTTGTGGATGTAGCGGCCGGAGGAGTTGGCCTGCCAGATCTCCACAAGCTGGCCGGCCACGGGGCGGCCGTCGCCGTCCAGCACGCGGCCGGCAACGATGATGCGTTCGCCCTGGGGCTCGCCGTTGTGCTGGATGGTGAGATCCGATTCCAGGGCGTGCACGTCCTGGTGCCCGAACGCCGGGGAGTACAGCTCGATGGTCTCCGGGTCCGCGTGGTGCAGGCTCTTGGTGGGGTGGCGCAGGATGCTGCTGCGGTACGGGGCGAAGTCCAGCCGAGGCTGGGTTTCCTTCTTCGCACCGCCCTTCACTGCCTCGGCGTAGGCCTCTCCGAGTGCCTTGATCTCCGCGCTGAGGTCCTGCTGGGTTTCCACGCGGGGTGCAGGCGTCTGGGCGGCAGTCCGGGGCAGAGCAGTCTGGGGCGCAGCGGGCACTGCGTCGGACAGGTCCTCAGTGAGCGCATCGGCGTTGTACGTCTCAAGGTTCAGGTCTTCAGGCACAGCAGCCTCCTTTCAGTAGGTGAAGGTGTTGGTTGGGCTGGTCATTTGGTCAGTTGGTGCAGGTGGTCATACTGGACGGCGTGGCGTACCGGAGCATTGGGCGCCCCGTAGCCGTCGTAGTTGCCGCGGCGTTCCACCATTTCGAAGAACACGCTGCCCACGGTGGCGGTGTAGAAGTGCAGGAACTCGCCGTCCGCGTCGCGGTCGTAGAGCAGGTTGAGCTCCTGAAGCGTGGCCAGGAACGCCGGATCAAGCCCGAAGCGGGCGTCCAGGTCCTCGTAGTAGTTCGCCGGGATCTGCAGGAAGTCCAATCCCCTCTCCTGCGCCGCCCGGGCGGTGGCCACGAGGTCGTCCACGGCGAACGCGATGTGCTCCTGGTAGGTCTTCCGCTGGCCCGTGCCCGACGCGCCGGTGCCCGTTTCGGAGGCCCCATCCTGCTGGATGACCGGTGCCAGATTCAGCACCAGCCGCACGGCGCGGTCGGAGGTCTGCATGACCTGGGAGCGGACAAGTCCGCTGGGGCTGGCCACCTCCGCGTACGGCTGCGGTTCCAGGGCCAGGGCGCTGGTGTAGAAGAGGACGGCCTCGTCGAAGTGCTGCCATGGCTGCGCGAGGTTCACGTGGTCGATCACCGCATTCCGCGCACCGGAGGGGACTTCCAGCCCCCCGCCGGACCCGCGGGTCTCGCCAAATTCGTTGATCCAGGCGGCGGTGCCGTCCGGGCTGCCCTGGCACAGGAAGATCTCGGTGGAGTCCGGGGCAGCGAAGCCCTGGAACACCTCTTCGTCGGCCTGGCTCTTGCGCGGCACAGCGGGCGCCTTGAGCTGCTGGGCGCGGGCCGAGGCAATGACCGGGGAGTCGACGTCGAACCCGACGGCGGCGATGGCCGGCGCGCCCGAGCCCACGGCACCGGGGGCCTGTTCGTTGATGATCACCCGGGCGTGGCCCATGGTCCACAGCTGGACGTCCTTGGTGCGGTGGCGGCCGTTAAACTCGAAGCCGAGCTGCCCCAGGACGGTTTCCAGTGCGGCGGTGTCCGCGGCCTTGACCTCGGCGAAGTTGAAGCCGGCCGGTTCGGCCACCTGCGGGAGCGTGGCCAGTTCCATGGGGTAACGACGGCGGCCGGCAGCTTTGGCGCCCGCCCCGCCACTGGCGGTTCCGGCCCCGTTAAGAGCGGATGCCGCGTTGGCATCCAGCCACTTGGCGCTCTGCTCCTCCAGCCAAATCAGCGAGCGCATGGCGTCCACGGCGGTGCGCTCGACGTCGGACTGGCGGAACACGTCATTGAAGACCTCGAGCGACACCGGTCCGGTGTAGCCGGCGCGGACCACGTGGCCCATGAACTTGGCGAGCTCGAACTGTCCTTCGCCCGGGAACACGCGGTAGTGGCGGCTCCAGGACAGCACGTCCAGGGAGAGCTTGGGGGCGTCCGCCACCTGGACGAAGAAGATCTTGTCCGGGTCGAAGTCCTCGATGGGCGCGGTGTCCCAGTCGCGGGACACGATATGGAAGGAGTCCAGGCATGTGCCGAGGTTGGGGTGGTCCACCATCTCCACCAGGCGGTGCGCGTGCTCGTAGTCATTGACGTACTTGCCCCAGGCGAGCGCCTCGTAGGCCACCTTGACGCCGTGGTCGCCGGCAAGGGCGGCGAGGTCGGCCAGTTGCCCGGCGCGGAGGCCGTCGTCGTCGATCGTGGCTGTGGCCACGTTGGAGCAGACCAGGATGGTGTCCATGCCCAGCCGGGACATCAGCCCGAACTTGGCGTCGGCCCGGCGGAGGTTCGCGGAAAGCAGGTCCTCGGTGACACTGTCGAAATCGCGAAACGGCTGGTAAAGGTCCAGGGTGAGGCCGAGGTCCGCGGCCATCTTGCGGACATCCTCCGGGCTCAGCGGTGAGGTGACCAGGTCCTGTTCGAAGATTTCAATGCCGTCGAAGCCCGCAATGGCGCAGGCCTGCATCTTTTCCTTCAGGGTGCCGGAGAGGCACACGGTGGCGATGCCGGTGCGCATCAGACGGCCACCTCTTCCGCCGCGATGAGTTCCAGGAAGTGGGCGCGCATGCGCTCGGCGTCCGCTTCCAGGCCGGTGAAGATCCGGAAGGCATCCGCGGCCTGGCCCACGGCCATGCGGCCGCCGTCGAGCACTTCGCAGCCCTTGGCACGGGCCTCGCGGACCAGTTCGGTCTCGATGGGGCGGTAGACGATGTCCGCCACCCAGTGACGCGGTTCCACGAGGGCCATGTCCAGGGGCGTGCCGGGGTGGGCTGCCATGCCCACCGGGGTGCAGTGCACCAGGCCGTCGGCCGAAGGCATGAGTTGCGGCAGCTCCGACGTCGTGCGTCCCGTGATGGTGCGGTCGGGGAAGAAGCCGGACAGCTCGGCGGCGCGTTCGGCGCTCCGCGCCGGGTCCATGTCCACGAGGTCCAGTGTCTGCACACCGGCGGTGAGGAGGGCGTAGGCGACGGCGGAGCCGGCACCGCCCGCTCCCAGCTGAACTACGCGGTCCAGCTTGGCGTCCGGGAGCCCGGAGGCCAGGGCGGCGGCAAAGCCGGAGAAGTCGGTGTTGTGGCCGATGAAGCGGCCGTCCTGGATCACCACGGTGTTTACGGCGCCAAGCTTTTCGGCGTCGGGTGCGATCTCGTCCAGGTGCTCCAGGACCAGCTGCTTGCACGGGTGGGTGATGTTCAGCCCGTTGAAGCCCATACGGTAGGCGCTCTGCAGCAGGTCACCGATGGACGTGGCGGGAAGGTCCAGCTCGTGGAGGTCTATGGGGCGGTAGAGGTAGCGGAGCCCTTGGACATCGCCTTCGCGCTCATGCATGTGGGGGGAAAGTGACGGCATCACGCCATCGCCGACCAGTCCCACGAGGTAGGACTCAGTTCGATTGCTCATGCGTGCGGCTCCTTTGACTGCGGCACACGGCCGGCTGGGGCGCTCGGGCGCCTGCCGCTGGCCAGGTGATAGGGATTACAGTACAACAAAAGTTCATATGATGCACTCTTGTTCTTGATACGAACAAATCATGGTGAATCAGCACGCATTACCGCTGGGGCAGGCGCGCGGCCAGCTCGGCAGCCGCCTCCTGCAGCAGCGGAACGTGAGCCACGAGGGCGTCCATGCTGAGCCGGAAGACGGGCACGGCGGTGGCCAGCGAGGCGAAGGCGACCCCCTGGGAGTTGAAAACCGGCACTGCCACGGCGCGCATGCCAAGCTCGTTTTCCTCGTCCATGACCGCGAAGCCCTGGCGCCTGACCTTGTCTATCTCGGCACGGAAGACACCACGGTCGGTGATGGAGACATTCGTCAGCGGATCCAGCGGCAGCTCCTCCAGGAGCCGCTCGCGATCTGCGTCCTCGGCGAAGGCCACGAGCGCCTTGCCCACCGACGTGGTGTGGAGGGCGCCGAGGAAGCCCGGATCGCTGGTCACGCGGAAAGTCTGCGGGCCGTCCACCTTGTTCACGGTGAGGTGGTGGATGCCATCCCGGACGGACAGGATGGTGGCCTCGCCCGTCTGTTCGGTGACGCGCCGCAAAATGGGAAGCGCGGTGCCGGCGAAGCCGTGGTGGTTGGACACCCGCTGGCCGAGCTGGAAGATCCGCAGGCCGAGGTGGTAGCGGCGGCCGTCCGGCTCGTAGTCCACGAAGCCGTCCCGCGTCAGGGAACCCAGCAGCCGGTAGGTGGTGCTGAACGGAAGGTCGGCCCGCCGGGAAAGCTCGGAGGCACTGGCGCCGCGCGGCTCGTCCCCCAGGAGGACCAGCAGGCCCAGGGCCTTGCCCACCATGTCCGTGCGGGAATCACCCTTTCCCGGCTTGGCGGGCTTGGCCTTCAGACCTCCCTCCGCCGCCGATGCTTCCTCGGGGAACCGGGCTTCGTCCGGGGCCTTGATTTCTTCCGGGGGCTGGATGCCGGCGTCATTGCCTGTGGCTTCTTTCACACTCATAACTCGATGTTGCCACAATGTGAGAGCAATTTCTAGATGGTGAATAAGTTTCTTGACAAGTGACTGCCCTCACAGTCATAGTTGCTGTATCGCACAAGTAGCTCTCACCATGTGGCTACTTAGTCCGGGTCTTTCCAAGGACCTCCAGCCGCCCCTTCCCCATCCAGGACGGCGGCTGCGACCCTCCTGATACATCCGCGACAATGTCGTCACACTGAAGGAACACCATGAGCCAGACACTCCCGTCCATGACGCCGGGCGCTGTTGCCCCGGCCGGGACCCCGAAGAAGGCAGCCCTTGCCAGCTTCCTCGGCAGCGCCGTCGAGTACTACGACTTCTTTATCTTTGGCTCGGCAGCCGCCCTGATCTTCCCCAAGGTCTTCTTCCCGGACGCCGACACGAACGCGGCCATCATGTCCTTTGCCACGTTCGGCTTTGCCTACGTGGCGCGCCCCGTGGGTGCCGTTATCCTGGGCCACTTCGGCGACCGGGTGGGCCGCCGCAAGGTCCTCATGTTCACCCTGCTCCTCATGGGCGCCTCCACCTTCGTGATCGGCTGCCTGCCGGACTTCAAGACCGTTGGCTGGTGGGCTCCGGTCCTCCTGGTGCTGGCGCGCCTCTGCCAGGGGCTTTCCGCCGCCGGCGAGCAGGCCGGAGCCTCCTCCATGACGCTCGAGCACGCCCCGGACGACCGCCGCTCCTTCTTCACCTCCTGGACCCTCACCGGCACCCAGGGCGGCCAAATCCTCGCGGCCCTCGTTTTCATCCCCGTCCTTGCCCTGCCTGACGAGATCAAGTACGGCATCGGCTGGCGCATTCCGTTCTGGCTCAGCGCCGTGGTGGTCATGGTTGCCTTCTTCATCCGCCGCACCCTGCACGAGCCGCCGGCCTTCGCGGAAGCCCAGAAGACCGCCCAGATCGCCAAGCTTCCCGTCGCCGACCTGCTCAAGAGCCACTGGCGCGACGTACTCCGCGTCATCTGCTGCGCGTTCATCGCCGCCGTCTCCACCGTGTTCGGCACCCTCGCCATCAGTTACGCCAAGACAGTTGCCGGCGTGGACGGCACCACCACCCTGTGGCTTGTGGTCGGCGCCAACCTCGTGGCCCTGGGCACGCAGCCGCTGTTCGGCAAGCTCGCAGACAGGATCGGCCGCAAGCCCGTCTTCATCTACGGCGCACTCTCCAGCGCTGTCCTCACCCCGGTCTTCCTGCTCAGCCTCGAATCCCACAGCGTCCCGCTGATGTTCCTGGCCGCCATCGGCTTCTTCTCGTGCGGCTATGCAGCCTCGAACGCCGTCTGGCCGTCCTTCTACGCTGAAATGTTCAGCACCAAGGTCCGCTTCTCCGGCCTCGCGATCGGCACCCAGCTCGGCTTCCTCATGGCAGGGTTCGCCCCCGCCATCGTGGCGGCCATGGGCGGCATCAAGCCCGGCGGCTGGGTCCAGATCAGCATCTTCACGGCCGTGATCTGCGTCGTTGCGGCCGTCTCGGCCCTGACGGCCAAGGAAACCTTCAAGGTTCCCACCAAGCAGCTCGGCCTCAAGTAACCCGACCGGCCCGGGTCCCTCCCGCCGTCGTGACCCCGTTTGCCCGCCAAACGCCTCACGCCACGGCGAGTCCCCTGCCTACTCGGCCTGTTCGGCTTCAAAGAAGGTCACGACGGCGGCCCTCCCCTCATGAGGGGAGGGCCGCCTTTTTCATGTGGCCAGCACCTCGGCGAGGTCGAACTTCACGGGCTCCTCGAGCTGCTCGTAGGTGCACGTCTCCGGGTCCCGGTCCGGGCGCCAGCGCACAAACTGCGCGGTATGGCGGAACCTTTCACCCTCCATGTGGTCGTACTTGACCTCCACCACGCGGTCGGGACGCAGCGGCGTGAAGGAAAGGTCTTTGCCTGCGCTCCAGCGGCTGCCCTCGGCCTTGCGCGGCGTGCGCGCGCCTTCCTCCTGTTTGGCCCAGGCCCACGGGTGTTCATCGAAGCTGGTGACCAGCGGCTGGAGTTCCTCGAAGAGCTCCCGGCGCCGCTGCATCGGGAAGGCGCCCACCACACCGACGCTGGCCAGTTCGCCGCCGGGCTTGTACAGGCCCAGGAGCAGCGAACCGATCGCGTCCGGCCCGCTCTTGTGCACCCGGTAGCCGGCCACCACGCAGTCGGCGGTGCGCTCGTGCTTGATCTTGAACATGACCCGCTTGTCCGGCTGGTACACGCCGTCGAGGGGCTTGGCGATGATTCCGTCCAGGCCTGCGCCTTCAAACTGGTGGAACCACTTCCCGGCGATCTCCCGGTCCTGCGTCGCGGCGGTCAGGTGGAGCGGTGGAGCGGCGCTGGCGAAGACCTGTTCCAAGGCTGCGCGCCGCTCGGTGAACGGCCGGCCGCTGAAGTCCTCATCCCCAAGGGCCAGAAGATCGAACGCCACAAACTTCACCGGTGTCTGTTCTGCAAGGAGCCTGACGCGGCTGGCCGCAGGATGGATCCGCTGCTGCAGGGCGTCGAAATCGAGCCGGTCCCCTGACGCGCCCACCAGCACGATTTCGCCGTCGAGCACGCACCGCGGGGGCAGGTTGGCCTTGAGCGCCTCCACGAGTTCGGGAAAGTAGCGCGTCATGGGTTTTTCGTTGCGGCTGCCGATCTCCACGTCGTCGCCGTCGCGGAAAACGATCGACCGGAAACCGTCCCACTTCGGCTCGTAGCTCATGGCGCCGTCCGGAATGGCGGCCACCGCCTTCGCGAGCATCGGAGCAATGGGGGGCATGACCGGCAGCTGCATACGCCCCATTCTTGCCCGGGGGCCGTCCCGGCGCCAGCCCCTGCGCCCGGCGATCCTCCGCCGCGGGCCTTTCCACACCCGGCCCTCGACACAGCCACCGGCCGCCGGTAGACATTAACGATGGCAGCCATCGGTTTTCACGCGTCGCATGAACAGATCAGCCCGGCACAGCTTCTGAAGGACGTCCAGCGTGCCGAGGAGGCAGGCTTCGACGCTGCCATGTGCTCGGACCACATCGAGCCATGGTCCGCACGGCAGGGGCATTCCGGCTTTGCGTGGTCCTGGCTGGGCGCCGCGCTGGCCACCACCGGACTGCGGTTCGGCGTGGTCAACGCGCCGGGCCAGCGGTACCACCCCGCCATCATCGCCCACGCCTCGGCAACGCTGGCGTCGATGTTCCCGGGCCGGTTCTGGATGGCGCTGGGCAGCGGGGAGAACATGAACGAGCACATCACGGGTGACCCGTGGCTGCAGAAGGACACCCGTCAGCGCCGGCTGGAGGAATGCGTGGACGTCATCCGCCGCCTGCACGACGGCGGGGAGGTCACGCACCACGGGCTGGTCACCGTGGAGCAGGCAAGGATCTGGGACGTTCCGGAGCCCAGGCCGCAGCTCATTGCCCCGGCCGTCAGCGTGGAGACGGCGCGCCGTTCGGCCGCCTGGGCTGACGGGCTGGTGACCGTGAACCAGCCCCACGGGAAGCTCAAGGAGATGCTCGCCGCCTACCGGGACAACGGCGGCCGCGGCAAGGCAGTCCTGCAGATCCACCTGTCCTGGGCGCCCGGGGAGCAGGACGCGGTGGCCCTTGCACTGGACCAGTGGCGGACCAACGTTTTCGCCCCGCCCATCCCCTGGGACCTGCCCACCGCTTCCCATTTCGACGGCGTCAGCGCAGATGTCGGGGAGGAACAGGTCCGGAAGGCGGTGAATATCTCGGCCAGCCTTGACCAGCACGCCCAGTGGCTCGGTGAGTACGCCGAGCTCGGCTTCGACGAGCTGTACCTGCACTTCGTGGGGCAGGATCAGGCCCCGTTCATCGATGCCTTCGCCGAAAAGGTGCTGCCCCAGCTGCGGACGGTGCCGGTCGCATGAGAATCGCTGAAACCTCGGACCTGTGGTGGAAGAACGCGGTGATCTACTGCCTCGACGTCGAGACATTTTTCGACGACGACGGCGACGGCACCGGTGATTTCGCCGGGCTCACCCAGCGCGTGGACTATCTAGCGGCGCTGGGCGTGAGCTGCATCTGGCTCATGCCGTTCTATCCCTCGCCTGACCGCGACGACGGCTACGACGTTACCGATTTCTTCAGCGTGGACAGCCGGCTGGGCACCATGGGTGACCTCGTGGAGTTCATCCGTACGGCCAAGGACCGCGGGATCAGGGTGATCGCGGATTTCGTGGTCAACCACACCTCGAACCAGCATCCGTGGTTCCAGGAGGCGCGGAAGTCCGTGGACAACCCGTACCGCGACTACTACGTGTGGCGGAAGGACACACCGCCGGACACGTCCTCGGAAGTGGTGTTCCCGGGCGAGCAGACTTCCATCTGGACCCAGGACGACGCCACCGGCGAGTGGTACCTGCACATGTTCGCGGAGCACCAGCCGGATCTGAACGTCACGAACCCCAACGTCAGGAACGAGATCGCCAAGGCCATGGGGGTGTGGCTGCAGCTCGGGTTGGACGGGTTCCGCCTAGATGCCGTGCCGTTTTTCCTGGAAACCCGCGGCGAGCCCAAGGACGAGGCGGCCAAGATCGACCCGCACGACTACCTCAGCGCCCTGCGCAGTTTCCTCAACCGCCGCAACGGCAGCGCGGTCCTGCTCGGCGAGGTGAACCTGCCGTACAAGGAGCAGCTGGAGTACTTCGGCGGCGCCGAGGGCAACGAGCTGAACATGCAGTTCGACTTCATGTCCATGCAGCACATGTATCTCTCGCTGGCCAGGCGGGACGCACGACCGCTCGCGGAGACGCTGAAGAGCCGCCCGCAATTGCACCCTGACAACCACTGGGCCATGTTCGTCCGCAACCATGACGAGCTCACGCTGGACAAGCTCAGCGACGGCGAGCGCGAGGAGGTTTTTGCCGCGTTCGGCCCGGAGAAGACCATGCAGGTCTACGGCCGGGGCCTCCGGCGCAGGCTGCCGCCGATGCTTGACGGCGATACCGGCAGGATCAAAATGGTCTATTCGCTGATGTTCTCCCTGCCCGGCACTCCCGTGCTGTACTACGGCGAGGAAATCGGGATGGGCGAGGACCTGCGTCAGAAGAGCCGGGCCGCCGTCCGCACGCCCATGCAGTGGAACAGCGAAAAGAACGGCGGCTTCTCCGAAGCCCGGGCATCGCAGCTGGTGGCGCCGCTGGTGCGTGGAGACTTCGGCCCGGACAAGGTCAATGCGGCGCAGGCCAAGCGGGATCCGGAGTCGCTGTGGAACTTCATCGCCACACTGATCCAGCGCTACCGCGAATCCCCGGAGCTGGGCTGGGGCGACTTCGCCGTCATCGACCAGCCCGAGCCGGCGGTCTTTGCCCACTCCTGCAGCTCGGCAGGAGCAACGCTGGTGCTGCTGCACAACTTTGGCCAGGACACGGTGAAGGTCAGCGGCACAGTGGGGCCGAAGGAGGCGCCCCGGGCGGCCTTCAGGGGCGCCGTCCTGCTGGACCTGTTCGACGGCGGCAACGTTCCGTTGGAGCCCGACGGCGGGTTCACCGTGGAGCTGGGACGCTACGGCTACCGTTGGTTCCGCGTCCACCGGCCTGGCGACCGCCTGGCGCCGTGAAACCCCCTGGCCCCCTGCGGGCGCGTGTCCCCATGGGAGCGCCGCCCCGGGTCGTGGCCCCGCGGCGCCCCTACAGCCCCCGGCGGAACACCTTCACTGCCCAGGGACGCAGCCCAAGGCCGGGCTCGGCCGGGTAGTTGCCGAGCACCTGTCCGGCATCTTCCCAGGAGCCGTCGATGTCGGCGCGCTGTTCCGTTCCGGAGAAGTTGCCAAGCACCAGCATCTCGGCGTCCGGCAGCGAGCGCCGGAATGCATAGACGTGCTCGTCGTCGGGCAGCAGCATGGTGAAGTCGCCGTAGGCCACCACGGGGTCCGCATGGCGCAGCGCGATGACCTTCCGGTAAAAGCTGAAGACCGACTCGGGGTCATCCACCTGGGCAGCGGCGTTGATGGAGTTGGCGTTCGGGTTCACCGCGATCCACGGGGCGCCGGTGGTGAAGCCGGCGTGCCGGCTGGCATCCCATTGCACCGGCGTGCGGGCGTTGTCCCGGTTCAGGGGCGCCAGAGCGGCGAGGACCTCGGCATCGGTGTGCCCGAGGTGGGTTGTTGCCTCCCGGTGGTGGTTCAGGACCTCGATGTCGCGGTAGTCGCTGATCGCGCCGAACGACATGTTCGTCATGCCCAGCTCCTCGCCCTGGTACACATACGGGGTGCCGCGGTGCAGATGGAGGATGGCGGCGAGCATCTTGGCGGAGAGCTCCCGGTACTGGCCGTCGTCACCGAAGCGGGATACGGCGCGGGCCTGGTCATGGTTGCCCCAGTAGAGGCTGTTCCAGCCGCGCTCCCCGAGTCCTTCCTGCCAGCGGCCCAGTGACTTCTTCAGGTCGGTGAGCAAGAGCTTCTTCGGACGCCATTTATTGCCGCCCTCCTGGTCCAGGGCCACGTGTTCGAATTGGAACACCATGTCCACTTCCTGGCGTCCGGGGTCAGTGAAGAGCGCGGCGTCCTCCACCGTCACTCCGGGCATCTCGCCCACAGTGAGCAGTTCCTTGTCCCGCCCGGCGAACACTTCCTGGTGCATTTCCTGCAGGAACTCGTGGATCCGCGGGCCACAGATAAAGTGCGGGCCGCCGTCGCCGTACAGCATGCCTTCAGCAATCGGTCCGTCCGGCAGCGACTGCTCCTTGGAAATGAAGTTGATGACGTCCATCCGGAATCCGTCCACGCCACGGTCCAGCCACCAGTTCATCATGTCGTAGATGGCGGCCCGCACTTCCGGGTTTTCCCAGTTCAGGTCCGGCTGCTTCCGGGAGAACAGGTGGAGGTAACACTCTCCGGTGGCGGCGTCGTACTCCCAGGCGGGGCCGGAAAACGCGGAGCCCCAGTTGTTGGGTTCCGCCCAGGCGGCCCCAGGCTCAGCACCGGACCGCGGCGGCCGCCACCAGTACCAGTCGCGTTTCGGGTTGTCCTTGCTCGAGCGCGACTCCACGAACCACGGGTGTTCGTCCGAGGTGTGGTTGACCACGAGGTCCATCACGAGCTTCATGCCGCGGGCATGGAGTCCTTCGAGCAGCTCATCCAGCGTTTCCAGGTCTCCGAAGATGGGATCGATGTCGCGGTAGTCGCTGATGTCGTAGCCGTTGTCGTCCTGCGGTGAGCGGTACACGGGGGAAAGCCAGACGACGTCGACGCCCAGCGTCTGCAAATAGTCGAGCCTGCCGATGATCCCGCGGAGGTCCCCCACCCCGTCGCCGTCAGAATCGGCGAAGCTGCGCGGATAGATCTGATAGACCACTGCACTCTTGAACCACTCACGGCCTGCTCTGAAGGCCGCTTCTGCCTCGGTTTCCTGGATCGTCATTGCTGGTCCCTCCTGGTCGGCGGCGTGACGGATGCAAGCCCACTGAAAGTCTGCTGGCTCTGCTTTCGGCGGTCAATGGCATGCTGAAACCGGACCGGCGCGGGAAACTAACCGCGTGCTAACGGGCAGGAAACGCAGGCGCAACAATCCCCCGCCACACTGGAAGTGCCGGCAATAGCAGGCACCAGCTCCAGCTCGGGAGGCCACGCCATGTTGAAGGAAGCCAAAGCCCACATAACCCGCGTCCGCGCCTTGGACCAGCTCCACCGCGGGGACGAGATCGAAGCCCGCCTCTCGGTGGGTCCCAGTTACGACGACGTCGTCATCCGCCGCGGCAGCGTCCAGGAGACGGCGCCCGGGATCGGCGTCGTGTGGATCATGGACCATCACACCGGGATGCGCCGGGCCATCAATACGGATGAGTGCAGCGTTTGGCGCGTCGCCTGAGCCAGCTATCCCCCGGCCACGGACTGAATGATCAGCACTTCCTGGCCGGCAGCGACTTCCGTATCCAGGCCCTGGAGACGCCGGACCTCGTAGCCGTTCACGTAAATATTCACGTAGCGGCGGAGTGCACCGGTTTCGTCCCGCAGCCTCCTGGCAAGCACCGGGTAGTCCCCGGTCACGGAATCCAGCACCCGGCCCACAGTCACCGTCCCGTCGGCGGGCGCAGTCAGCAAGGACTGCCCGCCGGTGAGCGGCTGAAGGACGCTGGGAAGCACCACGCTGATCTCACCCACAACGGATCCTCATGCGGAGGCCGGCGCGGGAACCGTGGCATCCGCCACGACGGCAGCGCGGACGCACAGGACGTCCGGCAGGTGGGACGCAACCTCCGCGAAGGTTTCGCCCTCGTCTGCGCTGGCGTACACCGAGCCTCCGCGCGTTCCGAAGTACACCCCGGCAGGTTCGGCGGAATCCACGGCCGCGGCGTCACGGAGCACGGCGTTGTATTCGGACTGCGGCAGTCCCGCATCCAGCCGCTTCCAGGTGTCGCCGGCGTCGTCGGTGCGGTGCACGGCGAGCTTCCCCTCGGGCGGGATCCTTTCGCCGTCGGCCTTGAGCGGAACCACCCAGGCCGTGCCCGCCCTCCGCGGGTGCGTCAGCATCACGAAACCGAAATCGGCGGGCAGCCCCTCCGCGATTGATTGCCAGCTCTCGGCATTGTCGTCACTGCGGTACACGCCGTGGTGATTTTGCGCGTAAAGACGGCCTTCGACGGCGGCATCCGCTGCAATCTTGTGGACACACTGGCCGAACTCCGGGTTGGGGTCCGGCATGAAGTAGGCCGAAATTCCCTTGTTCCGGGGCTCCCAGGACGTCCCGCCGTCGAGCGAGCGGTAAACGCCGCCCGTGCTCATGGCGATGTGCACGTTGTCCCCGGACGGGTTGACGACGATCGAGTGGGCGGCGGCGCCGCCATAGCCGGCGCCCCATTCGCTGCGGTGGGGGTGGTCCCACAGTCCGCGGTTCAGCTCAAAGTGTTCGCCGCCGTCGGTGGACTTCCAGACCGAAATCGGCTCGGCGCCGGCCCACACCACGCCGGGCCGCGACTCGGCGTCGGGGTGGATCTGCCAAATGCGTTCGACGGCGGCGTCGGTGCCGTCGGGGAACTGGATGGCACCCTGTTCGGGCTCGGTCCAGGTGGCGCCGAGATCATCCGAGTGGGCCACGGTGGGGCCCCAGTGTTCAGACCGCACGCCCACCATGATGCGGGTGCGGCCGTCCCGCGTGTCGATTCCGATGCTCGGTATCTCGCTCATCAGGAAGTGCGGGCCGGAGAGGGACCATTGCTTCCGGTCCTGGCTGGTCGCCAGCCAGAGTCCTTTTTTGGTCCCGATCGCTAAGAGGTAAGTCTCTGGGGTAGCCATGAACCCCATGCAACCACTCCGGCAGAGAGGCCGCAATGGTTTTCCAGGCAATCAGAAGGAACCGCGCCTCAGCGCTTGGTTGCGGTCCGCGTCCTGGCAGCCGCCCGCAACTGGCCGCGCCGGTGCTTGCGCCACCACCGCCGCACCAGGTCGAAGGCGGCCAAAAGTCCGGCGAGGGGCGACAGGACGGCCAGGGCGTAGACGAAGAGCAGCCATGTCAGCGTTGCCAGGGGAGGCTGATTCTTGCTCAAGAGCGACAGCCCGCCAAAGAGGCCGGCAGTCCAAAAGAGCACCACGAACACCAGCACGGCAGCCGCGGGAAAGTACTCATTCCGCACGATTCTCATCAGGGTCCCCATGCCTGCTCCTCCTACCGTCCCCGCACAATTGGCCTGTCCGTTCCAGTATGCGGCGCCCGGACCGGACTTCCCGCGCGCCACGGGCCGATGTGATCAAACCGACCCCTGCCGGGCCGGCCCGACCTGCGTCAGGGGGTCCTTGGCGTGACCCGAACGCCGGCGACTGCCCCTGAGACGTTGCCGGACGGGAGCCGTGCGAGCCTGGCAAGGAGGGGCCCGCGCTGAAGCTCGATGACTCGCGTGCTCACCGCGGCACAAAACGTGACATGCATCGAGCGTGCACAGGAGGTGGATCACGGACGTGGGACGCCTGCATCAATGTTCTGCATCAAAGTTCGGTGCGGAGCACGCCTAGCGGTTCATTCTGCGTTCGAAGCGGGCGCGAGCGAGGTCGTAGGCCTGGCGGAGCAGCGTCCGGGCGGTCTGGGCTGTCGATGGTCCCGGATTGACTATGGCCAGCCACCCCAGGGATCCGTAGACAGGATGAGCAATTACACGGTCAGCGACGCTTGGATCAACGTCGTCGGCCGGCTCCCCTGGTTGGTGGCCGGTCCACTCAACGAAAGCGGCCCTGCCGGCGGCAATATTTACGCGGAAGAATCCTGACCGGTCAAGGCGCGACTGCTCGTCTTCGGGGTAGTTCTTTGTCACGATGGTCGCAAAAGGTTGAGTTGCTTGGGGCATGATGCCGTCGGGGGCGTAGTAGAAGAATGTGTCACCCCAGGCAAGTTCTGGCGAGCCATCTCCTTGGCCGGCAGTGACGGCCAATGCGCCGTCGAAGCTTTTCACCAAAGCAATAATTTCATCGATGGTCATGCCTCAAGCATTTCATTTAATTGGTCATCCCCGAACCGCCGAGTGGTGTCATGATGGGCGCATGAGCCAAGTGACGTGCGATCTCACCATCTCCCTCGACGGATTCGCCGCCGGCCCGAACCAAAGCCTGGCGGATCCCCTGGGCGAGGGCGGAGAGCTCCTGCACCGGTGGCAGTTCGAAGAACCCGAGCCCAACGCAGCCGCGCTCGACGGCATCCTCGCGGCCGGCGCCTACATTATGGGACGGAACATGTTCGCAGGGCGCGGGGCGTGGGATGAGGAATGGCGGGGCTGGTGGGGTGAGGAACCGCCCTATCACGCACCCGTGTTCGTTCTCAGCCATCATCGACGCGAGCCTCTGGAGATGCAGGGCGGCACCACGTTCAACTTCGTGACTGATGGGATCGAATCCGCGCTGGCCCAGGCGCGCAAGGCCGCTGGCGGCAAGGACGTGGCCGTTGCCGGAGGAGCGCAGACCGTCCGCCAATTCCTTTCGGCGGGGCTGATCGACGAGCTGCGGCTCCACATCGCGCCCATCGTCCTGGGAGCGGGCGAGCGGCTGCTGGACGGCGTCGAGAATCTCAAGCTTGAGCCGACGGAAGTGAGCGGTACTCGCCTCGTCACCCACGTGCGCTACCGGGTAATCCGCTGAAAAGCTGACGAAACTCCGGAGTAGCTTGCTGACCGGCCTGTCACGGGGCTCTGCACGGTACGCACGTACACGTTCTGCCGTCCGGGCGGCACGCCGTCGCGTTAGCATTGGTCCCGACACGTCTGACCAGGAGGATGCATGCCGTACACCGTTGACTTCGAGAACGTTTCTACTGTCGGCTTGGAATCGTCTCCGGTCGCCGAGGCCCTCGCCGGGTTGCGCGCCAACGAGGCGCGCTATTACCGGAACAAGTACGACCATGCCTTCACCGTGAGCCCTGCAAGCGAGGTTCCAGAGGTGGTCGACCGGGTGAGCCGGATCCTCCGGGACGAGCGCGACATCGTCATCGGATCCCGGCCGCTGGAAGCGACCGCCTTCGAAGTCGACGGTTTGCGGATGGCCTACGTTTTCTACGAGTCGGGGCTGTCGATCAACGTCATGTACAGCATCGAGGACGGCGGGAAGCGGGCGGTCGGGTTCAAGCTTGCCGAAGGCATGGAAATTCCGGAGGAGTTGGCGCCGCGCTTCAAGTTCGCCCGCCAAAAATCGAAGCTGGCTGGCGTTATTCGCGGCTCCTACTTCGTGATCAAGGGCGAGTACTGACCGGGGGATGGCCCCATGTCCGGATTGTCGAGCATCAAGCGCATGCCCCGGGTCATGCGGCGCTGTTCATTGAGGAGCGCGGGCTTTATCGTCGCCGGCGACATGCTTTCTGATGTCTTGATTCCGATGCTCGACTTGAACGATACCGCAGACCCGATGGAGGACTACCTCGCCGCGCTGCGGCTGCTCGAGGGCGTGGTGGGCGACGTCGATGTCCTCGTCCCCGGCCACGGGTCCATCGGCGGAGCTGATCAGGTACGCGCACGGATCGACCAGGATCGGGCGTACGTGCACGCCCTGCGTGACGCCCATGGTGCCAGCGATCCGCGGGTCGGGCCGTCGGCCATGCCGGGCTGGGACTGGGTGGGCGGCGTGCACGCACGGCAACTCCAGCAGCTCGCCCCACGAAACCAGCGCGACGGAACGCCCGGCTAGCGATCGCGTACCGGGCACTGTGGGCTGTCTCCGCGCAACCCGCGACTGGACGAACTGCTTCGAGCCTGCCCGGAGCCAATTCGTCAAAGTATGCAAACTGTCCGACCCCGGGGCTACACTAAAGTATCGAACATATATTCGAATAAAGGTGTGTTGTGGGCGTTCTTATTGGCCCCCGCGTGATAGACGCGGGGCTTTCCCTGAGCCTGGCGCTGGTGTCGCCGGTGGCGGTCGCCGCGGGCTACCCCTCCCCTGCGCAGGACTACTTTGACGGCCGGATCGACCTCAACGAGCACCTCATCAAGGACATCACCAGCACCTATGTAGTGCGGGTCTCCGGCGACTCGATGGAACAGGCGGGCATCAGCGATGGCGACGAACTGATCGTCAACCGTGCGCTGGAGCCGCGGGACGGCTCCGTGGTGGTGGCAGTCCTGGACGGCGAGCTCACCATCAAACGCCTGAGGATCACGCCAACGGGGGTGGTTCTGCAGGCGGCCAATCCGAACTATGCGGACATCCGCGTTCCCGCCCTGGCCGAGCTGACGATCTGGGGCGTGGCCACCCGGTGCCTCCATCATGTCTGAACACCGGCCCCAGGTCGCACTGGTGGACGTGAACTGCTTCTACGCCAGCGCAGAGCGGGCCTTCGATCCGTCCCTGGAGGGCAAGCCGCTGGTTGTGCTCTCCAACAATGACGGCTGTGCCGTAACGCGCAGCCCGGAAGCCAAGGCACTTGGCATCGGGGTGGGGGAGCCCTGGTTCAAGCTCGCGCCGCGGGCCAAGGAGTGGGGCCTCGTAGCCCGATCAAGCAACTACGAGCTGTACGGGGACATCAGTGCGCGGGTCATGGAACTCCTCGGGCGCTATTCGGCATGGCTGGAGGTCTATAGCATCGACGAGGCATTCCTTGGCGTGAAGGGCAGTCCGGACGAACTGCTGCGGCTTGGGCGGACCATGAGGGCTGCCGTGCAGCGCAACGTGGGCGTGCCGGTCTGCGTGGGCATAGCGGCCACGAAGACCCTCGCGAAGCTGGCCAACAAATGGGCCAAGAACAATCCGACTTTCGGCGGCGTGTGCAGGTGGGAATCGAGGCCGGCCGCAGAGCGCCAGGCGCTCATGGGGCGCCTGTCCGTCGTCGAAATCTGGGGCGTTGCCGCCAGGCTCACCAGGCGCCTGAACGCCATCGGCATCCACTCAATCCTTGACCTCAGCCGCGCAGACCCCGTGATGATCAGGGACCGGTTCTCCGTGGTCATGATGCGGACCGTGCTCGAACTGCAGGGAACACCCTGCATCCCACTTGAGGAAGAACGGATCGGGCGGGATCAGCTGATCTTTTCCCGCTCCTTTTCCACGCCCATTACAACGTCCGCTGAGCTGCGCCAGGTCCTGAGCGTCTACGCACAACAGGCAAGCGCACGGCTGGCCCGGCATGGGCTGCAGGCCAAGATCCTCACCGCATTCGCGGGCACATCAGAGTACAACCCGCAGGATAAGTCCTTTCCGTCCGTGTGCATTCGGCTGCCGATGCCCACCGCCGACCCTGTGCTCCTGACCCGGGCAGCGCACGGGCTCCTGCCCGCCATCCAGGACGGCAGCAAGTATGTCCGCGCCGGGATCATGGTCACCGACCTTCGGCCAACCGGAATCCAGAAGCCCCTGGAACTGTTCGAGAACCTTCACGAGGAGCGCAACATCGGCCCACTCGTGGAGGAAATCAGCCGCAGGTACGGCAGGGGCGCAATCGGACTCGGGTTCGCCGGGCTGCGCAGCGGCGTCGATTGGAGCATGAAGCGCGACATGCGATCACCCCGCTACACGACGCACTGGGATGAGCTGCCGGTTGTCAGGGCAGCCTGATGGGCTCTGAGGTTGCCCTCAGTCCACGAATTCAGATTGGGTCTCGATGAAATCCCACTCGGCTTCAGTCAGGATGCTCTGCGGGGTGTCCGGATGAGGGCCCCCGGCTTCTGCGATTCCCTGCACAACAAAGAGCGGAAGTTCCTCGGCCCTGAGGTTTTCCCGGAGCCACTCCTTGCTTTTCAGGTCCAGATCAAGCCACCACATGTAAATCTGCATGTCCCGCCGCCTCTCTACGACTCAACGCTATGCGTGCTGCACCCCGGACACAAGGGACAAAACGGTGGCCTCGCCGCCCCGGTTTACGGGATCCGCCACGCGGCCGCCGGCACGCAAACGCCCAGTTCAAAGCCTAGTTATTCCCTGTGCCGGGGAACACAATGGAGTATGTCCCCAGAGCGCTTCAGCGGCCCGCCTCCCCTGCTCGTCGGCGTAATGCCGGGCCAGCATCCCGAAGTCCTCAAGACGGCAGCCACGCTGGCCCAACAACTCGCTGCGCCGCTCCTGTGCGCCTACGTGGACGAGGCAAGCTACCTCGTGGAATGGGATCCGGCGCGCTCTGCCCACCGCCTTTCGCTGCATCCGGACAAGGACGATGAGGACATCCGATCCGTGACGGAGGGCCTCAAATCCGTCATCGGCTCCGCAGTCCGGCCCGGGCCGCCCACGGAGTGGACGCTGCGCACACTTGCCGGCGATCCCGCGCGGGCGCTTGGAAGACTCGCGGCCGAGGTCAACGCACCGATGATTATTGTGGGCACGGCCGAGCGCGGCTGGGCGCACCGGATCACGGAGGCGCTTAATGGGTCCGTGGGTGACTGGCTCAGCCACCACCAAAACCGGCCCGTCCTGGTGGTGCCCTTCCGGAGACCCGCCCATGAAGACGGTTCCGACTAGAGTTGCGGCGCTCAGAAGCCGCGTAATTCCCGGTGCTGTTGTGGCAAAATCCACCCCCTGAAAAGTAAAGCGAAAGTAGTTATTCGAGGTAGTGGCGAACTTCATTACCGGCAAGTAAGCTGGTGTTCGCAGGTTGATTTAGCGTCTGCCCAAAAAGCTGCTCCGGAGTGCGTATCCCCCAATAACGCACTCCGGAGCTTTTTTGGGGTTATAGGACAAAACGTGTGTAATTCCCGGGTGTGTCATGTGCGTCCTGCCCATCCGGTGCGGTGCCAGAGGCCTTCTTCAGGGCTGAGTCCGGTGCTGTAGAGCTCGGGGCCGGGGTCCCGTTCTGTCGGGGCGCTGGCTTTGGT
>NZ_JBFTJD010000033.1:0-45479 GCF_056395245.1 Arthrobacter sp. 10L430
CCGGAAGGTGCGGCTGGATCACCTCCTTTCTAAGGAGCACCTACAATCACCTTGCCCCGCGTTATGTGGGTGTGGAGGGGTTGTCAGGAGTAAAAGCCCGTTGCGCAGACGATTGTTCTGCGGCGGGTGCTCATGGGTGGAATATCAACGAATAGGTGCCTGGCGGCACGTGCCGGCGGTTAGTACGGTCACTGGTGTTCCCTTCGGGGGGCCCGGTGTCCTGGAACGCTCGCCGGAACGGTATCGCCGGGTAGTGTTTGGCACACTGTTGGGTCCTGAGGCAACAGGGCCGGGGTTAGCCCCGGTGCTTGTTTGTTTCTGGTTTCCTGGCTGCATCGAGCATGCACGGTTTGGTTCCTTTTGGGGGCTGGTGTGTGGGGTGTGTGGTATGGGGTTGTTGTTTGAGAACTACATAGTGGACGCGAGCATCTTTTATAAGAAGCAATTTCCAAGAATATGAACCTGGATCTGGCTGCGCGTGATGGTGTCATCTCCTTTTGGGGGTGGTGGTGTTGGGTGTGGCTGGTTTTCGTGGTTCTCTCGTGAAGTAGTTTTTTTGATCTTTTGTGGTCAAGTTTTTAAGAGCACACGGTGGATGCCTTGGCATTAGGAGCCGAAGAAGGACGTAGGAATCTGCGATAAGCCTGGGGAAAACAATAGTGATTCCGTCAGTAGTGGCGAGCGAACGCGGATCAGGCTAAACCGTTCCATGTGTGATAGCCGGCGGGCGTTGCATGGTCGGGGTTGTGGGACTTCCCATACTGTCTCTGCCGGGGCAGTGGGGTGAGAGTGTGAGTATAGGTGAACGGTCTTGAAAGGCCGGCCGTAGAGGGTGTGAGCCCCGTAACCGTAATGCTGTGCACCGCCTGGGAGGGATCCCAAGTAGCACGGGGCCCGAGAAATCCCGTGTGAATCTGTCAGGACCACCTGATAAGCCTAAATACTCCCTAATGACCGATAGCGGACCAGTACCGTGAGGGAAAGGTGAAAAGTACCCCGGGAGGGGAGTGAAACAGTACCTGAAACCGTGTGCTTACAATCCGTCGGAGCCAGTCTGATTCTGGTGACGGCGTGCCTTTTGAAGAATGAGCCTGCGAGTTAGTGTTACGTCGCGAGGTTAACCCGTGTGGGGAAGCCGTAGCGAAAGCGAGTCTGAACAGGGCGTTGCAGTGGCGTGATCTAGACCCGAAGCGAAGTGATCTACCCATGGCCAGGTTGAAGCGACGGTAAGACGTCGTGGAGGACCGAACCCACTTCAGTTGAAAATGGAGGGGATGAGCTGTGGGTAGGGGTGAAAGGCCAATCAAACTTCGTGATAGCTGGTTCTCCCCGAAATGCATTTAGGTGCAGCGTTGCGTGTTTCTTACCGGAGGTAGAGCTACTGGATGGCTAATGGGCCCTACAAGGTTACTGACGTCAGCCAAACTCCGAATGCCGGTAAGTGAGAGCGCAGCAGTGAGACTGTGGGGGATAAGCTTCATAGTCGAGAGGGAAACAGCCCAGACCACCAACTAAGGCCCCTAAGCGTGTGCTAAGTGGGAAAGGATGTGGAGTTGCGAAGACAACCAGGAGGTTGGCTTAGAAGCAGCCATCCTTAAAAGAGTGCGTAATAGCTCACTGGTCAAGTGATTCCGCGCCGACAATGTAGCGGGGCTCAAGTACACCGCCGAAGTTGTGGATTTCAGATATTAGCTAAGCCGCCCCTTGTGGGTTGGTTCAGGCGTCTGGAGTGGTAGGGGAGCGTCGTGTGGGCAGTGAAGTCGCGGTGTAAACCAGCGGTGGAGCCTACACGAGTGAGAATGCAGGCATGAGTAGCGAAAGACGGGTGAGAAACCCGTCCGCCGGATGATCAAGGGTTCCAGGGTCAAGCTAATCTGCCCTGGGTAAGTCGGGACCTAAGGCGAGGCCGACAGGCGTAGTCGATGGACAACGGGTTGATATTCCCGTACCGGCGAAAAACCGCCCATGCTGAACAGGGGATACTAACCGCCCGAGACCTGACCAATCACCCTTGTGGTGTGCGGTTTTTGGTGGAGCGCGGGACCTGATCCTGGGAGGCAAGCGTATTAACAGGTGTGACGCAGGAAGGTAGCCGAGCCGGGCGATGGTTGTCCCGGTCCAAGGATGTAGGGCGAACGGTAGGCAAATCCGCCGTTCATGATGCCTGAGACCTGATGGGACTCCCGTAAGGGGGGATTCGGTGATCCTATGCTGCCTAGAAAAGCATCGGCGCGAGGTTTTAGCCGCCCGTACCCCAAACCGACACAGGTGATCAGGTAGAGAATACTAAGGCGATCGAGAGAATTATGGTTAAGGAACTCGGCAAAATGCCCCCGTAACTTCGGGAGAAGGGGGGCCCCAACCTTGAACACCACTTGCTGGTGGGAGGGGATCGGGGCCGCAGAGACCAGGGGGAAGCGACTGTTTACTAAAAACACAGGTCCGTGCGAAGTCGCAAGACGATGTATACGGACTGACTCCTGCCCGGTGCTGGAAGGTTAAGAGGACCGGTTAGCCGCAAGGCGAAGCTGAGAATTCAAGCCCCAGTAAACGGCGGTGGTAACTATAACCATCCTAAGGTAGCGAAATTCCTTGTCGGGTAAGTTCCGACCTGCACGAATGGAGTAACGACTTCCCCGCTGTCTCAACCATAAACTCGGCGAAATTGCAGTACGAGTAAAGATGCTCGTTACGCGCAGCAGGACGGAAAGACCCCGAGACCTTTACTATAGTTTGGTATTGGTGTTCGGAGTGGCTTGTGTAGGATAGGTGGGAGACGTTGAAGCCCGGACGCCAGTTCGGGTGGAGTCATCGTTGAAATACCACTCTGGTCACTTTGGACATCTAACTTCGGCCCGTAATCCGGGTCAGGGACAGTGCCTGATGGGTAGTTTAACTGGGGCGGTTGCCTCCTAAAAAGTAACGGAGGCGCCCAAAGGTTCCCTCAGCCTGGTTGGCAATCAGGTGTCGAGTGTAAGTGCACAAGGGAGCTTGACTGTGAGAGAGACATCTCGAGCAGGGACGAAAGTCGGGACTAGTGATCCGGCGGTACATTGTGGAATGGCCGTCGCTCAACGGATAAAAGGTACCTCGGGGATAACAGGCTGATCTTGCCCAAGAGTCCATATCGACGGCATGGTTTGGCACCTCGATGTCGGCTCGTCGCATCCTGGGGCTGGAGTAGGTCCCAAGGGTTGGGCTGTTCGCCCATTAAAGCGGTACGCGAGCTGGGTTTAGAACGTCGTGAGACAGTTCGGTCCCTATCCGCTGCGCGCGCAGGAAATTTGAGAAGGGCTGTCCTTAGTACGAGAGGACCGGGACGGACGAACCTCTGGTGTGTCAGTTGTACTGCCAAGTGCACCGCTGATTAGCTACGTTCGGATGGGATAACCGCTGAAAGCATCTAAGCGGGAAGCTCGCTTCGAGATGAGATTTCCATACACCCTCGGGTGTGAGAGGCCCCCAGCCAGACCACTGGGTTGATAGGCCGGATGTGGAAGCGAGGACTAACGACTCGTGAAGCTGACCGGTACTAATAGGCCGATAACTTACACCACACACCATTGGTGAACGGATTCAAAAGACGTTCACACCCACAATGGTACGAAGATAACAAGACTGCCCGCGTCCACTATGTGGTTCCCAACCAACAAACCCGTTGCTTGGTTACGGCGGTCATAGCGTGGGGGAAACGCCCGGTCCCATTCCGAACCCGGAAGCTAAGACCCACAGCGCCGATGGTACTGCACCCGGGAGGGTGTGGGAGAGTAGGTCACCGCCGGACAACCATTAGGTCGAGGACCCCCAACCACGTTGGGGGTCCTCCCGCATTTAACGGGCTCTTCACACTTGAGGGTGTAATCGCCGGCTGGATGTTGGCTGATGCGTCGGCCCCGTGGCAGCGATGCGCAAACGCAGCCGGAGGCCCGTCTTGTGTCACCGTTCGCAGTGGACTTCTCCGCGTACCCGCATCAGATCGGTCAACGGCGCACCCGATAGCGCAGGTGAAGCACCCGGTTGCCCTGAATCACCACGTCGGGATCCTCCAACAGGTGCTGTGCGTGGACCGACCCGAAGTAGCGCTTGCCGGACCCGAACACGACGGGTACGACGTCCATGCGCACCTCGTCGACCAGGCCCGCGGCAAGCACCTGGCCACCGACGTCGCCAGCGGCGACCTCGACGATGCGGTCACCCGCGAGCTCATGCGCCTTGGCCACGGCTGCCTCGACGCCGTCGACGAAGTGAAACGGCGCCTCGGGGTCCCAGCCCTCGGGCTTCGGCCGGTGCGTCACGACGACCACGTGGTCGACCCCGCCCGGAGGCTTCCCGTCCCAGCCGTCCGTCATGTCGAAGACGTGGCGGCCGACGATTGTCGCCCCGATCTGGTCCCAATACGGCCGGGTGTAGTCGTAGGATGTCTGCGACACCTTCACCTCGCCGCTCTCGTCCAACGGGACGTCACCGCTGGACAACCAGTCGAACAGCGGTCCGGGCTGGTCGTTCTCGTCCGCGACGAAGCCGTCCACCGACACCGAGCTGTACATGACCACCTTGCCCACGGGGCACTCCTTTGCTTTGGTGTGCCCCATATTAGCGAGTCGTGCCGGCGTCGGGTCCAACTCGCGATCCACGGCTACCGCGGTCACAAGGACGACACGCTCTACGCCGCCCGGAGGACCCTGCTCACCGGCGCCGACCTACGACTCGAACACCTCCGCGGCTCCGCCCTCGGGTTCCGCAACCTCACCACCTACATCGCCAGATCGCTACTCGAGACCGGCGGCTTCAGGCCGCTGCTACACCCTGGATTATGAAGAGCCATTTAACAATGTTTTCGCAGTTGAGGTGTTTATGCCGCGAATGGAATACCAATATTCTATTCGGGGAATACAAATGTGCGGCGCATTTTTGCGCATAATTATTTGCGCTGTGCATTTTTGCAGCAAATTCTTTGGATCCCTACTGGCCATTAGGGCTTAATGTGGGCTCAAGGCATTGGGGGTGCGTGAATCGGACTTAGGAGTCCCACGATGAGCCTCAAATCGAACTTTGCCTTCGGCAACAAAAATCCCAAAGAATATGCCTCAGGCAACAATCCCAAAAAACCTCGGCCTGGATACGCGCATTTGCGTAAACGTTGGATATCTGTGGCCACAACTCTTTTTCTAGCGGCCACAGTTTCCATCATTGCTGAGCCGGCGGAAGCTGCCACATTGACGTTTCCCGCTTCGGCGGACGCTGTCGTCAAGCGTGACACTCCCACTACCAACTACGGCACGGCAACTGGCCTTAAGGCCGACAATTCGCCGGTGGAAATGTCGTTCTTGAAATTCACAGTATCCGGTGCCGGGACCAACGTCACCGCTGCGAAACTCAGGCTGTTCGTTGCCGACCCCTCCAACCTGGGTGGTCAGTTCCGCCGTGTTCTGAACAACTCATGGACTGAAAGCACGATCAACTTCAACAACGCGCCGGTGGCCGAGACCACGGTTGTGGCATCGCGCGGAGCCGTATCCATCAACACCTTTGTGGAAATTGATGTATTCAGCGTTGTTAGGGGAGACGGCACTTACTCGTTCAGGATCAATAACACTTCGTCCGACGGCGTAATTTACAGTTCGAAGGAAACTTCCGACGCGACGCGCCGTCCCCAACTGATTCTGACGACTGGCACAGCGCCGCCACCGCCCCCGCCACCCCCTCCGCCGCCACCACCGCCCCCTCCGCCGTCAAGTGCCTGTGGCAAGGCGGCAGCGCCGCCGGCGACATACGACCATGTCATCTGGGTGCTCTTCGAGAACAAGACGTACTCGCAGGTCATAGGAAGCGCCAACGCGCCCTACATGACGCAAACTGCCAGGCAGTGCGCCTCAGTGTCCACGTGGAGTGACGCGGGACTCGGCTTGCCGTCGCTGCCGAGCTATCTGGCCATGACATCCGGCAGCACACAAGGCGTAACCTCAGACTCCAATCCGAGCGGCCTGCCACCGATAACAGCCGACAACATCTTCCGGCAAGTGAGGGCATCGGGCCAGTCGCAGAAGAGCTATATGGAAGACATGCCATCGAACTGCAGACTGAGTGCGTCCGGCCTGTACGCGGAACGGCACAACCCCGAAATCTACTACCAGGGACCGGGGGACAGAACCGCCTGTGCCACCAACAACGTGCCCATGGGTACCACGACTTCGGGAAACCTTGCCGGGGACCTCGCCAACAACACCCTGCCGGCTTTCTCCTTCCTCACCCCGAACGTCTGCAATGACATGCATGACTGCAGCATCGCTACCGGCGACACCTGGCTTTCCCGATGGCTGCCCATCATCCTGGCCAGCCAGAGCTACCAGGCAGGACGTACCGCCGTATTTGTGCTTTTCGACGAAGACACGCCCCTCCCGAATTTCGTCGTGGCACCGTCGGTGGTCACGGGCACGGTTGTGCAGGGCTCCTACAGCCACTACTCCTTGTTGCGATCAACCGAGGAAATGCTGGGGATCGGCCCGAAATTGCTCAATGCTGGCAACGCGCTTAGCCTGAGGGGGCCGTTGAATATATAGTCAACTCACATTCTCAGTGCCCGTTGAAATACCCGACATCCGGCCGCGGAACATAACCCGGCCGGATGTCGTTGTGTGAGCGGGATGTGGGGCAGGTATTCCAGGTTCCCGCACGTTCAACCACCGACGTCAAAGGACAATTCATGCCCCAGCGCACCATCGTCATCACCGGAGCCAGCGACGGTATCGGCGCAGCAGCCGCGCGGAACCTGGCGAAGGCAGGCGAGCGGATCGTCGTCGTCGGCCGTTCTCCCGAAAAGACCAAGGCGGTGGCCGCCGGCCTGGGAGCCGATTACTTCATCAGCGACTTCGCCGAGCTGTCGCAGGTGCGTGACCTGGCCACCGCGCTGAAGGAAAAGTACGCGCGGATTGATGTGCTGGTCAACAACGCCGGCGGCATCATGGGCCAGCGCGAGCTCACCGTGGATGGCTACGAGAAGACCTTCCAAATCAACCACCTGGCCCCGTTCCTGCTTACCACTGAACTCATGGACGTGCTGGTGGCCAGCAGCGCAACGGTCATCAACACCGCCAGTGGCGCCAACGCGTTCGGGAACCTTGATCTGGCCGACCTCCAATCCGCCCGGAAGTACTCGACGAACCGCGCTTACGGCACGGCCAAACTCGCGAACATCCTGTTCACGTCGGAGCTGCAGAACCGCTTCGGCGCGGCAGGAATTTCGACGGCGGCCTTCCACCCCGGCGTTGTCGCCACCAACTTCGCCGCGGACTCGACCAGCTGGATGCGGCACGCCTACAAGACATTCCTGAACCGCTTCCTGCTGACTTCAGAACAGGGCGCCGACACGCTGGTGTGGCTCGCCACGTCAACCCCCGGCCAGGACTGGGTGCCCGGTGCGTACTACGCCAAGCGGGCCCTGGCGAAGGCCAATAAACAGGCGTACGACGCTGAGCTCGCGCGGGAGCTGTGGGACCGGAGCGCGGAGATGGTCAAGGAAGAGGAGCCCGTGGAGAGGCCTGAGCTCGACCGCCGGTAGCCGAGGCTGCCTCTATCGAGCGCGGCCCCGCTGATCGAGCTTGTCGAGATCCAGGGTTTCGACAGGCCCAACCAGTGGCCGGGGTCAGCCCTCGCAGCCGTAGCCGTCGTGGTTGCCGTCCAACCGGTAGATATCAGTGCCAACGACCTGGACCGGTCCCTGCACGTAGGCGGGGCCGTTGCCGCTGCCCCCTGAACAGTCGACGTCTGATGCGATGGGCACGCACGCGCCCGAGTAGTTAGGGTCGCAGTCCGATGCCGCCGGCCCCGGAGGCGCTACCAGCGCCTGCTGGGCAGCCTGTTCCGCCGCGGCCTGGGCGGCGGCTGCATCCCGTGCAGCTCGAGCCTCGGCAGCTCGCTGCGATGCAACTCGGGCGGCCGCGGCGTCCGCGGCAGCTTTCTTTGCCGCAGCCTTTTCGGCTGCCAGCTTCGCGGCCTTGTCGGCCGCAGCCTTCGCTGCGGCCTTGGCAGCGGCAACTTTCGTGGCAGCGGCCTTGGCCTTGGCAGCTTTGGCTAAAACGTCCGCAGCCCGCTGGTCCGTGACGGCTTTGGAGGCGGATGCTTCGAGCCACACGAGCTGGCCGGAGGCGTCCTTGGTGCAGATGAAGGCCTCCGACGACTGCGGCATCTGGTCCTTTTCTGACGCACACGGGGTCATTGCCAGCGTGCTCTCTGAAGGAGTTTCCGTGGCTACCTGCGGCTGCCCAGTGCCACCGTTGGCCAGAACGCTGCTGCTGGCCGCCGCTCCATTTCCACAGGCGGTCACCGTCAGCAGCAGCAGCAGGCTAGGCAGGGCCAGCCATTTGACGCGTGCGCGGGCAGCTGGTCCGTCGAGGAAAGCGCTTTTGCGCGCGCTGAAGTACTGGCTCGTGTTCATTGATGCCCCATTAATTCACAAGGTGTGCGAAGTGTGAGGCGAGCGTAGCACCGGCCGATCCGTCGTCAATGGTTCCTCGAAAATATGACACGGCTAATGCAAGTATTTCGTTCTGCCAGCGCTGAAGGAGCGCCGGCATGGGATAGCATTCCTCTAGCTCCCGCCGACCAGTGGCCGGAGGCGTTTTTCAATGGGGGAGTCATTCTTATGAGCGTGAAGATAATTCTCGTGGCAACTGTGGCGGCCGCGGGTCTGCTGTTGACTGTTTCCGTGCCGGCAAATGCTGCCCCGGCACCGAGGTCGTACAAGAACTGCACTGAACTCAACCGCGTCTATCCCCACGGTGTGGGCAGGAAGGGCGCCCGGGACCGGACCTCCGGCAGACCAGTCACTAACTTCACGGTCAATAACACTGTTTACGCGTACAACGACGGTGCACCGAAGCGCTATCTCCGCGAATACGACCTTGACCGCGACAACGACGGCATCTCCTGCGAGAAGCGGTAATTGCTCGGGCGCTCGTGGAGCTCAGACTTTGCTGATCGAGCTTGTCGAGATCCAGGGTTTCGGCAGGCTCAACCAGCGGTGTGGCTGATCGAGCCTGTCGTGATCCAGGGTTTCGGCAGGCTCAACCAGCGGCACTCGGTGCTCGGTTTCGGCAGACTCAACCAGCGATCCAGCCCTCAACCAGCGGCCTGCCCTCACCGCTTGAGCCGGAGCTCCTCCAGCGCGTCGATGGCGTCCGCCGAGCGCAGGATGGCGAGTTCCAGTCCCGTCTCGGGTTCCGGGTGGGAGAACAGGTAGCCCTGCATAGAATCGCAGCGCAGGTCCGTCAGATAGGCGGCCTGGGCTGCCGTCTCGACGCCTTCCGCCGTGACGGTTAGGCCCAGGCTGTGGGCCATGTTGATCATGGAACTGAGAATCGGCAGCTTCTCCGCGCCCGTTCGGATCATGGAGACAAAGGACCGGTCAATCTTCACGGCGTCCACGGGCAGGTCCTGAAGCCGGCCCAGCGATGAATAGCCGGTTCCAAAATCATCCAGCGCCACCCTCACACCCGCCCGGCGCAGGCAGCCCAACTGCTCGATGACGTGCTCATCGGGGTCGAAGAACACACTCTCCGTGACTTCCAGCACGAGCTGCCTGGCGTCCATGTCACAGGATTCCGCAAGGCAGAGCACACCATCGGCGAAGTCGCGCTCCTTCAACTGCGTTCCGGAAACGTTCACCGCCAGGGAGTGTCTGGGGTCGCCGGCGAGCCAGGGCCGCAGCTGGGTGAAGCTTTCCTGCAGCATATGCGTGCCGATGGCGGACATCAGCCCGCTGCGCTCCGCCGCCGGAATGAACAGCGACGGCGGGATCCTCTCCCCGTCCCGGTCCCACCGGGCAAGTGCCTCGAACTGGGTCACGGATTCAAGCAGAGGTGACACGATGGGCTGGAAGTTGACCGTGAGCTCGCCGTTGTCCACGGCGAGCCGCAGGCCGGCCTCCATGTCAGTCCGCTGGACCAGCGCCGTCATCATCTCAGGTTCGAACCGCATGTAGCGGTTCTTGCCAGCAGCCTTCGCCGCATACATGGCCACGTCTGCGTGGCGCAGCAGCTCCGAAGCGACTACAGCATCCTGGCTCGAAGCGAGTCCCAGGCTCAGGCTGGGCCGCAGCATGGCCCCCTCGATCCATACCGGCACATTCAGGGATTCCACAATGCATGCCGCCACCGACTCTGCGTCCTGCGAACCCGTCAGGAGCACCACGAATTCGTCGCCGCCGAGACGGGCCACAGTGTCCTCGGACCCAACGCAGGACCGCAAACGCCGGGCCACCTCGATCAGCATCTGGTCCCCGGCGTGGTGGCCCAGAATGTCGTTGACCTCCTTGAAGTCGTCCAGATCCAGGAGAAGGACGTCGACGGCGGCACTGCACTCGCCGTGCAGGGCCTCGGTCAGCTGGTCGTGGAACAGCTTGCGGTTGGCCAGCCCGGTCAACGGGTCCTGGAACGCCATCGCCTTGAGCTGGGCCGCCTGTGCGGCAAGGTCCGATAACGCCTGCCGGGCCTGCTCCTGCGCTTTGCGCCGTGGTGTGACATCGCGGAAGCTCCACACCCGGCCAACTACCTGGTGGTCAACCTTCTGCGGACGCGAATACCTCTCGAACGTTCGCCCGTCAATGAACTCAAGGACGTCGTGGCTTTCAGCGGTGGGATGGGTATAGAGCTCATGCACCTTGTCCAGAAACGTCGCGGGGTCTGAGAGCTGACCCAGCACGAACCCCATCACAGCCTCGTCGTCATGCGTGGCCAGCAGCTCACGCGGAATTCCCCACATGGACACAAACTGATCGTTGAGGCCGGCGATTTGGCCGTCCGAGCCCACCACCAGGATGCCGTCGGCCGTCGACTCCAATGTGGCGCTGAGCAACGACATTGCCTCCCGCAACCCGGCGTCGGCCTCCTTGCGGTGCGCTGTGGTTCGCACGGACACGGTCATGGAAGCGCCCTGCTCCGAGCCGAGCAGGGAACAGGCCACCTCGCCCTGGAACTCTGTGCCGTCGCGGCGGAGGCCATAGGTCTCAAACGGAAGGTGGGCCGCGGCGCCCTCGGCCGTTCCGTGGCCGCGGCGGAGGCTGGCGAAGAGCCGCTCGAAGCCGTCGCGAAAGCCTTCAGCAAGGATGAAGCGGTGATTCTGGCCGACCAGCTCCTGCCGCGCGTACCCAAACATTGTTCCCGCCGCGGTGTTGGCCAAGCTGATGACGCCGTCCTCGGCGATGACCAGCACAGCGTCCGGAAGCGCATCGAAGATTGCCTGGTAGTGCGGACGCGGATCCTCATGCTGCTCGGGCCGCAAAGGAGCATCCATTAACCGACCACCGTGTGAGACCACGAATCCTTCATTGAGTGCCAACCCCCTTGGGGAAATCATAGAGGGCTGACCTGACAGGCTCTACCCCGCGGTGTCCGCCAGCCAATCAACCGGAGCATCCGACCCGGCAGCCTCTGGCAAAATAGCCAGCATGGAACCAGCCGGCACTGTCCCAGCCTACGATCTCCGCATCAGCATCCGGGGCACCGAACCCCTTATCTGGCGCCGGTTGCACGTCCCGGAGACCATTACTGTTCCCGAACTTCACAGCGCCATCCAGGTGGCCTTCGGCTGGGAGAACCGGCACCTCTACGCCATCACCGCCGTCGACCGCCACGGCAGTTACCGAAGCATCATGGGACCTGATGAAGCGGCAGAGGACACCGACGCGGAGCCCGCGTCCGGCGTCGTGCTCTTTGAACTGGCGGACACCCGCAATCCAGGCCCCGCGAAACTGGAGTACGAGTATGACTTCGGTGACTCATGGATCCACGAAGTCGAAGTCCTGGGTGAGGCCTCGGTACCGGCCTGCACCATGATTTGTGTGGAGGGCGCCAACCGCGGCCCGGTGGAGGACGCCGGCGGAATCGGCGGATACCGGCGGCTGATCGAAGTCCTGGCCGATCCGGGCCACCACGATCATCAGGAGATGGCGGACTGGTACAAGTTCGCGACCGGTGACGGTGGCGGCACGTTTAACCCCTCATTTGTGGACCTGGCCGACATCAACGGGCGGCTTCGCGCGCTGAGCCGGAAAATCTGGCCGGAACCGCTTTCCGACGCTGAACTCAGTGCCGTGCTCCGTCCCGTCCTCTGGTTGCTCGGCCAGATGCCTCCGGCCGGTCTGGAACTCACCAAGGACGGCTACCTCAAACCGGCCGTGGTCCGGCAGATGATGGATGAGCTCGGGTGGGAGTATAGGTGGCCGGGAAAAGCGAACCGCGAGGTCCAGACGTTGCCCGTTCTGCGTCTCCGTGAACAGCTGCAGGCGTGGAAGCTCATCAGGAAGCTGAAAGGGCGCCTGCACCTGACGCCTGCGGCTCGGAAAATGCACGACGGCGGGCGGCCACTTTGGGACTACATCGCCGAGCGAGTGGCTTTCCCGAAAGAAGACGCCATGAGATTGGTGACCGCACTCGTGGTCCAGTGGATGATCGACGGGTCCACGCCGGCGGGGGACAGGCGCGAGCGGATCATTGCCGATTCGCTGGAGCGAGCGGGGTTCCGGATGACTTCCGGAAACTCCGTCCCTCTTGAC
Source organism: Arthrobacter sp. 10L430 (assembly GCF_056395245.1). Classification (NCBI taxonomy): domain Bacteria; kingdom Bacillati; phylum Actinomycetota; class Actinomycetes; order Micrococcales; family Micrococcaceae; genus Arthrobacter; species Arthrobacter sp. 10L430. Next base: position 12,551 of record NZ_JBFTJD010000033.1, read on the forward strand.
TTGGCCCAGGATCTTTACCTTGACGTCCGGTGGACGCTGGAATGTCTCGACCTGGTTCATCCCGAGCCGCGCTGGACCAAGCCGCCTGTGCTCACTGACGGCGGACTGAAGTTCCTGCTCCAAGTCCAGTCGCTTCAGGGAGACTAGGGGCGCCGTCCCGCCGGAAGTGTTCCCATTCTTGTCAGGACCTCAGGGTATGTTTGGGCTTTGACGGAAGGATTCCTTATGACGGAGCCCGAATGGGTCCAGCACGCCATCTGGTGGCAGGTGTATCCGCTCGGCTTTGTCGGGGCCGAACCCGGGATGGCGCCGGAACGGCGGCTGACCCACCGACTCGGGCAGCTGCTTCCTTGGCTTGATTATGTGGTGGGGCTCGGGGCGTCCGGGCTGGCGCTCGGTCCCGTCTTTTCGTCGGAATCGCACGGATACGACACCACGGACTACTACACCATCGACCCCCGCCTGGGCGACGACGCCGACTTTGACGAACTGATTGCGCAGGCGCACGCGCGGGGTCTCAAGGTCCTGCTCGACGGCGTCTTCAACCACACCGGCCGCAGCTTCGAGCCGTTCCAGCGCGTTCTCGCCGAAGGCCCGCAGGCAGCCACGGCCTCCTGGTTCCGGCTGACATGGCCGGACTCCGCCTGGTCCCCGGGGAGCGAGCCAGAGTACGAAGACTTCGAGGGCCACCATCACCTAGTGGCGCTGAACCACGAAGAACCCGAGGTCGCCCACTTCGTCACGGACGTGATGAAGCACTGGCTCGGCCGCGGCGCCGACGGGTGGCGCCTCGACGCGGCGTACGCGGTCCCGCCGTCGTTCTGGAAGCCTGTCCTGGCGGAGGTACGCCGCGAGTATCCGGAGGCGTATTTCCTCGGCGAGTACATTCACGGGGACTACGCGGCGGAAGTGCGTGCGAGCACCCTGGATTCGGTCACGCAGTATGAACTCTGGAAGGCCATCTGGAGCTCACTCAACGACGGTAACTTTTACGAGCTCGCGGCGGCACTGGAACGGCACAACGGGTTCCTCGATACCTTTTTGCCCCTGACCTTCGTAGGGAACCACGACGTCACCCGCATCGCGAGCAAGCTGGAGAATCCGGACCTGCTGCCGCTCGCCCTCACCGTACTCCTGACAATCGGCGGAACACCGTCTATCTACTACGGCGACGAGCAGGCATTCCGCGGCGTCAAGGAGGACAGAGCCGGGGGAGACGACGCCGTCCGGCCGGCTTTCCCCGCCGCGCCCTCGGATCTGGCAACGGTGGGGCGGCCCGTCTACCACGTGCACCAGGAACTGATCAGCCTCCGCCGGCGCCACCCGTGGCTGCACGGCGCGCACACCGAGGTCCTGACCCTCAGCAACGAGCACCTTGTTTTCGAGGCCCGCGCCAACGGCGGCGCCCTGGTCGTGGCCCTGAACCTGTCCGGTGAACCGGCCCGGCTGGCTGTGCCCAAGCCGGCTACAGGGTTGCTGGCAGGCCGGGGCGAGAAACAGCCAGGCAGGGACGCTGTGAGTCTGCCGGCATATGGGTGGGCGGTGCTGGGCACCTCCGGTGCCTGAGCAACGCCGCTGGTTGAGCTTGTCGAAACCGGCTGTCCCTTGATCTCGACAGGCTCGATCGGCGAAATACAGGCTCGATCAGCGGGTCTGGCTGCCGCTGGTTGAGCTTGTCGGACCCGGCTGTCCCTTGATCTCGACAGGCTCGATCAGCGGGTCTGGCTGCCGCTGGTTGAGCTTGTCGAAACCGGCGAGGCGACCGGCCGGGCGTTCGTACCCAGCCCGCGCACTGTCCAGCCTTCCGCTTCCCAAGCCGCAGCGTCCAGCACGTTGCGCGCGTCCAGCACCGTCCGCCGTCGTACCAGCTGCCCAACGAGGGCCGGCGACATGGAGCGGTACTGGTCCCACTCGGTCAGCAACAGCACCAGTTCGGCACCCTCCAGCGCCCGCCCAGGAGCTGACTCGAAGCGCAGCTGCGGGTAGCGCATCCACGCGTTGTTGATGGCCTTGGGGTCCGTCACCGTCACGTGCGCCCCGGCCGCAGCGAGTTGGAGTGCGACGTCCAGGGCGGGGGAGTCGCGGATGTCGTCAGTGTCCGGCTTGAACGCGGCGCCCAGCACGGTCACCGTCCGCCCGGCCAGGTGCCCGTCGCAGAGGTCGCGGGCGAGCTGCACCGTCCGGCTCCGCTGCCCAGTGTTGATGGAATCCACCAGCCCCATCCAGTCGCTCACCGCACCAACGCCCAGTGAGGAAGCCTGCGTCTTGAGGCTGCGGATATCCTTCGGCAGACAGCCGCCGCCGAACCCCAGGCCCGCGTGCAGATACCGGTTCCCGATACGCGGATCAAGGCCCATCGCCTCGCTGAGCTCGCTCACGTCAGCGCCGGAGGCGTCGCACAACTCGGACATCGCGTTGATGAAGCTGACCTTTGTGGCCAGGTACGCGTTCGACGCCGATTTGATCAGTTCCGCCGTGGCGAAGTTGCAGACCAGCCGCGGAATGCCAGCGCACAGCAGCGGCTCGTAGACGGCATCCAGCACGGCGGTCACACCCCGCGCAATTCCGCTCCCTCGCGCGAAGGCGGATTCCTTGCCGCCCGCCACACCGTACACGAGCCGGTCCGGCACCAGCGTGTCCTTCACTGCGGTTCCCTGTCGCAGGAACTCCGGGTTCCAGCCGAGCAGGACGTCCGGCCGGCGGGCGAGCATCTTGCCGAGCATGTCGACGGTGCCCACGGGCACGGTCGATTTACCGACGACGGCGGCACCGCGGCCCAGATGCGGAAGGAGCGTTCGGGTGGCGGAGACCAGGTAGCTGAGGTCGGCGCCGTCGGAGATTTTGGACTGCGGGGTGCCCACGCAGAGGAAGTGGACCCGGGCGTCTGCGGCATCGGCGAAGTCCGTAGAGAAGGTGAGCCGGCCGGTGGTGCGGCCGTCGCTGAGGAGCTCGTCCAGCCCAGGCTCGAAGAAGGGCGCAGTGCCCCTGGCGAGATGGTCCACCTTGGCGGGGTCGACGTCGATCCCCACCACGGTGTGGCCCATCGAGGCGAGAGTGGCAGCATGCACGGCGCCGAGGTAGCCGCAGCCGATCACGGAGATTTTCACAGGGCGGCTCCTTCGGTGCTGCGGGCTGGGTTGGTACGGAGGGCCTCAGGATCGAGACGCTCAACCGGCGGGGGGCTGTAGATTTCGCTGGTAGGGCCCGTCGAAACCGGCGTACCCGCAATGACTGCCTTGTAATGCCGGACCAGTTCCGCGCTGAGCGCCGGCCACGTCCGGCCCTGGACCGAAGCGTGCGCCGCCGCCGCGAACGCGCGGCGCTTGGCGTCGTCGCCCATCAGGTCCACGACGTGCCCGCGCAGTCCGGCCAGATCGCCGGGTTCGTACAGCCACCCGGTGCGGGAGTTCTCCACCAGATCCAGCGGCCCGCCGCGGCCCGTGGCCACCACCGGCACACCCGATGCCATGGCCTCCTGGATGGTCTGGCAGAACGTCTCGAACTCGCCCGGATGAACGAACAGGTCGAAGGATGCCACCGCACGGGCCAGCTCCTCGCCGCCGAGGAACCCCGCGAACACGGCACCGGGAAGCGCCTCCTCCAGGGCGGCACGCTGCGGCCCGTCACCCACAACGACCAGCCGGGTGCCGGGGATGTCGGCCAGCACCGCCAGGTCCTCCACCTGCTTCTCGATGGCCAGCCTGCCCACATAGCCGATGATCCGTTCGCCGCCGGGAGCCACGGAAGCCCGCCAGCCGTCGTCGCGCTTTTCCGGCGAGAACCGCGCGGTATCCACACCGCGCCGCCACATGTCCACCCGCGGAATCCCGCGGCCGCGCAACTGGTTCAGCGCGAAAGTGGAGGGCGCCAGCGTCCGGGAGGCCAGCAGGTGAATGTTCTCCACCCGGTTCCACGCCCAGTTCTCGAGGAACGGGACCCCATACCGCGCCGCGTAGCTGGGAACCTCGGTCTGGTAAATCGCCACACTCGGGATGCCCAGCTGTTGCGCCGCCTGCGCTGCCCGCCAGCCGAGTACAAACGGTGACGCCAGGTGGACCACGTCCGGTGCGTAATCGGCAAGGATTCTCTTGACCCGGTTCACACCGCCCAGCGCCACTCGGAGATTCGTGTACCCGGCCAGCGGGACGGAGGGGAGCCGGTGCACAAACGCGCCGTAAACAACGTCCAGAACATCTGTGTCCGACGTCGACGGCGCAATCACCATCACCTCGTCTCCCCGCTCCTGCAGATGCTCCAGCACCCGCAGGATGGAGTGCGTAACCCCGTTCATCAGCGGCAGGAATGATTCAGCGACTATTGCGATCCTCACCCCTCCACGGTGTGCCCGGCGTCTGACGTTGCGGGGGAGCGGGCGTGACGGGAAGGGGAAGGTTGGGTTAACAGGAGGGCCGGGGTTTCGACGGGCTCAACCGGCGGGCGGCCAGGGTTTCGACCGGCTCAACCGGCGGGCGGCCAGGGTTTCGACGGGCTCAACCGGCGGGGTCGGACCTCAGGACGTCCGGCAGCTCGTCCACATAAACGGTCTGCGGCGGCTCGAAGTAAATGACGAGGACCTTTTCACCTACAGAGAAGATGCTGGTCTTATCGAACGGGTGGGCGTGGAAGGCGTTGGTTCCGCCGCGGAACGGAAGCATCACCTCGCCGATGGTGCCCGGCCCGATCCGCCCGGTGACCCTGCCGATCTTTCCGGTGAGGCTCCGGTCCACATTCCTATGCACTGGGAGGCTTGGGGGCATGCTTGGCAGGATCCTGACCGTTCTTGAGCGCCGAGGAAAGGCGGGGAAGGAACGTGCCGGCCTGGGAGAGGATGCCGCCGAGCATGCTGTTGACGCCGTCCGCGCCGTTAAGGACCGTCATCTGGTCCACGTGGCCGAACGGTTCCGCGGCGGCAGCCACAATTGCCGGCATGTTCTCCGCCAACTGCTGGGCGATCACGGCGTCCTGGTTGGTCCCGAGTGCCTCGCCGCGGGCCTTGATGCCGTCCGCCTCCGCGAGGGCCTTGGCCTTGATTGCCGACGCGGCTGCATCGCCGCGGGCTTTCGTGGCGGCCGCTTCGGCTTCACCTGTCACGCGGGTTGCCCCCGCGATGGCGGCCGCGGCCGTGGCGTTGGCCTGCGCCTCGACTTCCACCCGCCGGGCGTTGGCCTGCGCTTCGAGCTCGGTCCGCTTGGCTCGTGCTTCGGCGGCGCTGATGTCGGCGGACTTTTGGGCCTCCGCCTCGGTGCGCTGGGCGTAGGCCTTGGCGTCTGCGGGTTTGCGGATGCTGGTCTGCAGTTTCTGTTCCTCGCGGTCCGCCTCAAGCTTGGCCACTTCGGTCTCCTGGACTACCACCTGCTGCCGCGCCGTGGCTTCCGCCAGCGGTCCGGCCTGGGCCGCGTTGGCCCTGGCACGTTCGGCATTGGCCTGGGCAACGGACTGCTTGATGGCCGAGACGCTCTGGGCGTCTGCGATCTGCGCCGCAGCTTCGGCTTCCTTCTCTGCCGCCTCCCGGTTCCTAGTGGCCTCGGCGATGCGGGCCTCCATCTTGACCTGTGCAATGTGCGGTTTCGCGATGTTTTGGATGTACCCCGTGGGATCCTGCAGGTCCTTTATCTGAAGCGAATCAACCACCAGGCCGAGCTTTTCCATTTCCACGCCGCTGGCGCCGCGGACCTGGGACGCGAGCTTGTCGCGCTCGCGGATGATTTCCTCCATCGTCATGCTGCCGATGATGGACCTGAGATGGCCCTCGAAGACGTTGTAGACCTGGCTTTCCATTTTGGGCTGCTGGCCGAGAAACCTTCTGGCCGCATTGGCAATGAAGGCGGGTGCATCGCCGATTTTGTAAATGACCACACCGTCCACAATGACCTGGATGCCTTGGGACGTGACACAAGAAACCTTGAGCTCGGTTTCATTCAGTGTCAGGGACAAGGCCCTGACGGTCTGTAGCCCCGGAACCACGAGCGCACCCTTACCGGTGACGATCTTGAAGTCCATCCCGTCGGTGCCCTCAAGCGTTCCGCGGGTCAGGCCGGAAATGATGAGCGCCTCGTTGGGTTCAGCCACCTTCCACATCAGTTTTACGGCCAGCCAAATAGCGCCGACGCCAACCAGCACCCCAAGGATGATCGATATTAGCGGGAAGAAAGCTGACAGAGCCTCCACGAGTGTTTCCTTTCACATCATTGAAAAAGGTAAAGCGTCGAGCCGGCGGACCTGGCTGCCTGCTTAAGAGACAGTCTTGTCGGCCCGCTATCAGGAAGTCCAGCGATTTGCGGAACACCTTCAGGACGCCTGGGTACTTGGGTCTTCCGGCCCTTGCGGAACGACGGCGGGTGGCCCGGGGCCGGGGCGACCGGCGACTACTCCTGCTGTTCCAGGATCCGCCGGGCGTTCCGCTGGGCCTCCATCTCTTCCGCGGCCACCGTTTGCCCGGCCAGGTAACCGGCCCCGGCCATGATCCGCCTCAGCTCGGCCACGGTGCGCGGCGTGCCCACCCCAAGATGCGCCATCGCGTGGCAGTTCGGGCACAGCGGCACCAGGTCCGCGACCGGATCCAGCTGGTACACGCCGCCGATCTGTGACGCCGGGACGATGTGGTGGACCTGGATGAAGCCCCTGCCGGCCTCGCCGTAGGCAGCTTCGAAGGAGAAGCCGCAGGCGGCGCAGCTTTCCCCATGGTGCGCCACGCAGATCCGCCGCGCGTCGGGGCTGCGCTCGTACCGGTTAACCTGCACCTTGCTGACTGCGCTCTCAGGGTACGTGCCGGGCACGGGATGGGTGGGGTCCGAGGCTGGAGCAGGGCCGAACTCCTTCCATACGTTCCGAATACGCGCGGCGTCGAGCACGTCGAGGACGATGTCCGGCAGGTCCTGGCCGTCCCAGTTCAGACGGGGCAGGGCTTCAGCGAGAGCATGGGGCGGAACCTGGTCGCCGACGGGCAGCAGAGCGTCAAAGGCCACCCGGATGTGCCGCATCGCGGTGGCAGCCAGTTCAGGCTCCCCGCCGCCGGTCCGGACGGTTGGCCCATCTGGTGTCTCAGCCGGCAGGTCCTCCGAGACCACCGTGCCGTGGCCGAGGAGACCGCTGTGGGTGCGGGCCTGCAGCCATAGCCAGGCTTCCGTGCCGGAACGGATGTCCGCTTGGCAAGCCACGCTCCACGTGGCCAGGCACTGGCCCGTTTCCGTCACCAGTTCGACGGCGGCGGCATGGTTCCAGCCGTTCCTGCGGTCGGGGTCCCACGCCAGGATGATGGCTGTCATACGTCCATTCTCCAGTGTTTTTGCCCGGCATGCTCGTGCCCGGCGTGGCCGCGGGACGGGTCTTCAACCGGCGCCGCCCGGAGCCCCGCCCGGGAGACGGAGACCTGCGTCCTAGTCACGGACTGACGGCCGGGCTGAATTTGCCCGTTCCACATCGGCCGCGCTCGCAGCTTGGCCTCGGGCCCTAAGTCCTGCCACGACGCCGTCGACGTCGGCGTCGGGCCGGTTCTGGCTGAGTTTGGTCTTCGCGTCGATCCTTGTGATCAGCAGTTCGACGCCCACGATGGCGCGCAGCTGGCCGGAGACGTAGCGCTCAGGTGCATCGTCCACGGACCAGGGCCGCTCGGCCTCGGCTTCGTTGAGGTCGGTCAGCCGCCTCACGTGATGGCTGAGCCAGGCCGGGTCGTCGTGGATAACCAGCTTGCCGTACACATGGGCGGTGGAGTAGTTCCAGGTTGGTACGACGCGTCCGTGTTCGGCCTTCGATGGGTACCAGGAGGGCGAGATGTAGGCGTCCGGGCCCTGGAGGATTGCGAGTGCCTCCCCGATCGCGGGTTCGGACCACTGGGCGTTGTTCCGTGCGAGGTGCGCGTGCAGCGCGCCGTGTTCACCAATCGAGGGCTCAAAGACGAACGGCAGCAGTGTGGCGAGCAGGCCCTGCGAGGTCATAGTGACCAGATTGGCAGCGGCGGGCCGCGTGAGGAGATCATGGATTGCGTCGGGGCCGGCTGCGAAATGCGTTGGGACGTACATGGGGACTTCCTTTGGTGGATGAAGGATCTGTTGGGTCTGAATCGTCAGGGATTCTGTGCCGGGCGCGGCGGGTTGAGCCGTACGCGGACCGCGATGCCGGCACAGAGGATGACGGCGAGGCCGCCGATGATGGTGGTCCAGGTCAGGCTCTCGCCCAGCAGGAGCCCGGCCCAGCAGATGCTCAGGACCGGCTGGATGAGTTGGACCTGGCTGACCTTGGCCATCGGTCCGATGGCCAGGCCGCGGTACCAGGCGAAGAAGCCAAGGAACATGCTCACGACGCCGAGGTAGGCGAAGGCCAGCCACTGGACCGGGGTAGCGGAAGGCGGCTGCTGAGCCACGGAGAGGGCGCCGAGGAACACCATCAGCGGCGATGCGAGGACGAGGGCCCAGGACACCGTCTGCCACGCGCCGAGCTCGCGGGCCAGCAGGCCGCCCTCGGCGTAGCCGATGGCCGCAGCCACCACGGCTCCGAGGAGCAGCACGTCCGCCCAGTGCAGCTGCCCGAGGCCGCCGGACTGCATGGAAGCGAAGACGATGGCAGCCAGCGCGCCCACGCCGGTGATGAGCCAGAACGCCAGCGGTGGACGCTCGCGCCCACGGAGAACCGCCGCCGTGGCCGTCGCGGCTGGGAGAAGAGCGATCACCACGGCGCCGTGGCTGGCGGGGGTGGTGGCAAGCGCGAAGGACGTGAGCAGGGGAAACCCGACGACGACGCCGGCGGCCACCACCGCGAGTCGGGCCCACTGCATGCCGCGTGGGAGTCGCTGCCGGGTGAGTGCGAGGGCGAAGGCGGCCAAAACTGCGGCTACGACCGCCCGGCCGGAGCCGATGAACAACGGCGACAGTCCTGCGACAGCCACCCGGGTGAAGGGAACGGTGAACGAGAAGGCCGCTACTCCGATGAGCCCCCACCACAGGCCCGTGGGTTGTCGTGGCGATATCACTGGCCGAACTAGCGTAGTAGCGCTACTATTGTCTCTCATGAACAACGATAGCAGTTCCCGAATAGCGACGCGACTGCGGGAATGGATCGCCAAGGCCGCACCGGGATCCAGACTCCCGTCCACGCGGTCACTGGTGGCCGAATACCAGGCCAGCCCCGTGACGGTGCAGAAGGCCCTGCAGACCCTCACGGCGCAGGGCCTGATCGAGAGCCGGCCGGGCGTCGGGACCTTTGTGCGGGCTGTCCGGACCGCACGCCCGTCCGACTACGGCTGGCAGACTGCGGCGCTGCGGTCACCTCTGGCACCGCTGCCCCCGGCCTCCAGCACCATGCGCACTGTGCCGAATGATGCGATCTCCTTCCACTCCGGTTACCCGGACCGCGAACTCCTGCCGGAGCGGCTCGTGCGCGCCGCCCTCGTGCGCGCGGCCCGGGGCGATGCAGCCCTGTCCCGTCCACCCGCCGCCGGCCTGCCGGAGCTTCAGTCCTGGTTCGCACACGAGCTCGGCACCTCGACGCCGGCGGGGACCACACCGCCGAACCCGAGCGACGTCGTCGTACTCCCTGGAAGCCAAAGCGGGCTGAGCTCCATCTTCAGCGCACTGGTGGGCACGGGGCAGCCGCTGCTGCTGGAATCGCCCTCGTATTGGGGCGCCATCCTGGCCGCCGCGCAGGCCGGTGTGCGCGTAGTCCCGGTGCCCAGCGGCCCCGACGGTCCGGAGCCGGAAGAACTGGCCCGCGCCTTTGACGAGACCGGCGCTCGCGTGTTCTACGCACAGCCCAACTACGCGAACCCCACCGGGGCGCAATGGCCCGCCCGGCGGGGCGAACAAGTCCTGGACGTCGTACGCGAGAACGGTGCGTTCCTTGTGGAGGACGACTGGGCCCATGACTTCGGCATCACGACGACCCCCGTGCCCATCGCAGCGCGCGACGACTCCGGCCACGTTGTCTACCTTCGCTCTCTGACGAAGAGCGTATCCCCGGCGATCCGTGTCGCCGCGGTCATCGCCCGCGGCCCGGCGCGCGAACGCATCCTGGCCGACCGGGCGGCGGAATCGATGTACGTCAGCGGCCTGCTTCAGGCGGCAGCGCTCGACGTCGTGACGCAGCCCGGGTGGCAGACGCACCTGCGCGGCGTCCGCCACCAGCTTGAGTCCCGCCGGGACCTGCTGGTCACCAGCATGCGCGAGCACGCCCCGCAGGCGCACATCGAGCAGGTTCCCAAGGGGGGTCTGAACCTCTGGGCACGCCTGCCGGACGGGACCGACCTCGAACAGCTCACCCGCGATTGCGAGAGTGCGGGAGTCATCATCGCCGCCGGCACCGAATGGTTCCCTGCCGAACCGGCGGGGCCCTTCATCCGACTCAACTACGCCGGACCCAACCCGGGTGCCTTCCCGGAAGGGGCCCGCATTATTGGCCAGGCCATCGAACGCAACGGCCTCTAAGAATCGGGCAGCGACGCAGGAGGCCGTCATCCGCTTGGAATGCGCCCGCTGCGGTCCTGGCGGAAGTCCCGGCACGCGAAACGGCCGCCCCACCCGAAGGTGAGGCGGCCGTCGTCGTGCTTCAGGTCCGAAAGGTTTGGACCTTAGGTGTTCTGCACGTGGTCCTTCGCATCCGTGGCGCTGGACTTGACGTCGGAGACGGCCGCCTGGCCCTCTCCCTTGACGTGGTCAGCAGCGTCGGTAGCGGTCGCCCTGACGTTCTCCATGGCTTCCTGGGCCGGTTCCTTCAAGCCCTGGGCCATGTCCTTGGCGGCTTCGGTCAGCTGGGTGGTGACCGGTTCCGCTGCGGTCTTCAGGGCGTCGGCAGCCTCGCGTTCTTTCTCGCTCGGCGGGATAAGGGCCGAGACAAGCAGGCCCGCGCCGAACGCGATCAGCCCGGCTGCCAGCGGGTTGCCCTGCGTCTTCACCGCTGCCTTGTGCGGGGCGTCGCTGATGGCCGCGCCGGCGTCGCCGATTGCGGATCCGGCGGTGCCCGAGACCGAATGGACGTTGCCTGAGGCGTGGTCCGCAGCTCCCATGACTTTCTCCTTCACTCCAAAGACGGCGTCCTTGACCTTGTCAGTCTGCCTGTGGACGATGTTGGACGGTGATACTTTGTCGGCGACCGCGTCCACGTTGGTGCCGAGGCGTGCACGGGTCGTTTCGATGTCGGCGCGGATGGCGTCCGGGTTTTCACTCATCGGTGGTCTCCATTGGGTTTCAGGGTGGGCGGGATTTCCTGGACGGTCTCAACGGTCTGGGGCATGCCCTTGATGGCCTTGAGTTCCTTGCGTCCTACCGATGCCAGCACTGCGGCGATGATGCCCCAGATGACTGCAACGACGACGGCGGACCAGCCGAGGCCCATCAGCTCGCCGAGGGCGTACCAGAGGGCGATGGACAGGAACAGGAGCACGAAGTGCCCGGCCACGCCGGCGCCGGCGAGCATGCCGCCGCCCTTGCCGGCCCGGGTGCCGGACTGCTTGAGTTCGGCCTTGGCGAGTTCTATTTCCTGCCTGATCAGGGTGGACAGGTCCCGGGTGACTTCACCCAGGAGATCTCCCAGGGACGTCGAATCCGCCTTGGCATGCGCGGCAGTGGAGTGGGTCTCCGGTATCTGGCTGCTCACAGGTGGCGTCCTTCGCCTTCGGCAAAGGGGTCATCGACGTCACGCAGCGGAACTCCTGCCGGGGAACCTCCCGGAAGGGTTTGCGCCGAGGCCGGACCTGCCATGCCGGGCCGAGCGGGCTCCCCGAAAGCAGGCTCGCCGAAAGCGGGCTCCCCGGCGGCCGGTTCGCCGTACGCGGGGGTGCCGTAGGTCTGCTCCCCGTAGGCCGGCTCGCCGAAGGCGGGCGCACCGAGTGCGGATTCGTCGTAGAACGGCTCACCTATGCCGGCTCCGACTGCGGTTTCCGTGACGGGCGGCTGAACCGGCTGGGGCGGAACGGCGGTGCCGGTTGCCGGGGTAGCGGCGGGGGCCCCGGCCTGCAGGCTCCTGCCCAGCCGGCCCGCAAGGACGCCTGCGCCGGCAGCGAGGAGCAGGAAGGTGCCTGGGCGCTGGCGGGCAAAGGACTTCACTTCGTCCAGCAGCGACCCCGGATCCCTGTTGTCCAGCCATGATGCTACGGACTGTGAGCGCTCTGCCGCCTGGCGGACGAGGTCCGAGGCGACGCCGGGCTGATCCGAGGCGTTGGCCATGTTATGCAGTTCGCCGGAAATGGACCGAAGTCCCTCGGCTACCTTCTGCTGCTGGGTGCCGGCCTGGCTTGTCAGATCGGACTTCGCCTGGTGCAGGAGATCCTTGGCATTGGTCTTCACTTCGGAAGCCACATTTGCTGCCTCGGCCTTGGCGGTGCCTGCCACATTCTGGGCGGCGCCGGCGGCCTGGCCAGCCACATTGGCGGCTTCTTCCTTCGCCGTGTCGGTCTTCGAGGCTGACGCCGGGCTCCCGGAGGAGACGCCCGAGCCGTAAGCCGGTGAGTTCGGTGTAGCCGGGGGAACCGTGAGGCTCCCGTCCTGCGGCCATTGGTTCTCTGTCATCTTCGCTCTCTCTTTCCGAAAGGGTCAGCTGCTGTTCAAGAACCAGCGTTGCTGGCATGCAATGGTAAGCATGTTTACTAATAAATAGTAAGCACCCTTGTCTTTTTTCTTGACTTGCGATGGAGATTTTCGGGATTGCCGCCGCTTTCAGCGGGCGCCGGCGCCACGTCACCAGGGTCGGCGCCCCCTTGCTGGCCGGCCTTCCGAAAACATTAAAATGCTAAGCAGGCTTGCCAATACGATAGTAAGCATGCTTAGGGTGTAGATGCGAGGTTGACCTTCAGAAATCTCGCCAGCGGACGGCCGGTTCCTCAGCCAGAGGTATCCCTGCCACCGGGCCGCACCGGCAAAGCGCCCGCAACATCAGGGCGTCCAGCCCAGCAAGCCAGTTGCATCAATAGTCAAGATCCAAGGAGACAAGAATGCTCACCAAGGAACATATCGACGACCTGCTCCAGCGGGATGGAAACATCCTCTCCACTGACGGGGGCAAGATTGGCTCTATCGGCCAGATCTACGCGGATGACGACAACGGCCAGCCCACCTGGGTGACGGCGCGGACGGGCCTCTTCGGGACTTCCGAGTCCTTCGTTCCCCTTGAAGGCGCCCGCGTCGATGGTGACAACATCGTGGTCCCTTACACGAAGGAACAGGTCAAGGACGCCCCGCGGGTGGACACAGACGGCCACCTTGAGCCCTCGGAGGAGGAACGTCTGTACGACCACTATCAGCTCAGCGGCGGCGGGACCTACCCGGACGCCACATCAGGCACGGACGCCACAGCAGGTCAGGGCACTGGCGGTGTCATCGACCGCGACACCGAGTCCTCGAACCCAGAGCGGTCCTCGAACACAGAGCGGTACTCGAACACGGAGCGCGACGCCGGCTTTGCTGCAAGTGGCGGCACCTACAACGCAGCGGACGAATCAGGCACGGTGGGCCGGGACACTTCGGGCCCCACCACGGACGACGCCATGACTCGTTCCGAGGAGCGCCTCAACGTGGGCACCGAGAGGCAGGCCACCGGCAGGGCGCGGCTGCGCAAGTACGTGACGACGGAAAATGTCACGCAGACGGTACCGGTGCGTCGTGAGGAAGTACGGGTGGAACGCGAACCCATCACGGACGGGAACGCAGGTGACGCAATGAGCGGACCGGACCTCAGCGAAGAGGAACACGAGGTAATCCTCCACGAAGAACGGCCGGTCGTGGACAAGGAGACTGTGCCCGTGGAACGGGTCCGCCTGGACACCGAAACCGTCACGGACGAGGTCACAGTTGATGAGGAAGTCCGCAAGGAGCGCATCGAGACCGACGGCGTTGACGACACCCGTCGCTGACACGCAAAGCACGGGGGCCGGGCGGTACCGGCCCCCGTGGTCGCGGCGGCCGGGGCATTGCTCCTGACCAACTCAGGCTTGAGAAGGAAGGACGGAACCGATGGTCCCGAATGCTGACGCCGAGCCGTGGGGGCCCCATCACTTGCTGTCCATGGCCGCCCGGCTCATCCAGCGCCGACAGGATCAGGCCCTTGCTGACCTGGGCCTCACCCATGCGGCCGTCATCGCCCTTCAAGGCCTCGCGGCCGGGCCGCTCAACCAGGAGCGGCTTGCCGCCGACATCAAAGTCCGCAGCCAATCGCTGGGCAGGGTGCTCGCGCGGCTTGAGGGAGCCGGGCTTGTTTCCCGCCGGTCCAGTTCCACGGACCGGCGCAGCAACGAGGTGGCGATAACGGAAGCCGGGCTGCAGGCTCTGGCGGCAGCCCGGAGGGTGGAGAACGAGGCCCTGCCTCCGGACATGGTTGGCGGCACTGTGCTCAGCCGGGAGCTCTCGCGGGTGATCAGCTACTTTCCCGGTCCGCCCAAGGCAGAGGCAGTCCGTTCGGGGAAAACAGAACCTGAAGAAGTGCGCCCAGATGAATCAGTGGCTGAGACCGCAGAGAAGGCGGGGCCGCCGGAAAGCAGTCCGGAAAACTGAATGCGAAGAAGCGCTGTGCCCGCTCCACCGCCTGGTGGAGCGGGGGCAGTGCTTTTTACTGCTTTCTTCTCGTGTTTTTCAAGACCCGGCAGCGAGGCTGCCCTTGGCCATCGGGTCCGGCCAATTGCCGATGAAACCGGCCATCGGGTCGGGCCAGTTACCGATGCGTCCGCGCATGGGGTCGGGCCAGTTGCCGATGCCGGCGCGGGAAGGGCCGGAGTGGCTGTGCGCGCTTCCGGACGAGGGCAGGGGGCAACGGGACGCAGCGAGCATCGAGGCGTGGGTAGACATGACATGTTCTCCTTGACTGAACTTTGGGATCCGTACGCCGGTGGCGCAGGTGGTCGTTTCTGCCGTTATGAAGGCAGAGTTGACCTGTTCAGTCGGGGGAAGACCCCGGATCGAATGCCGGACTGGAAGGCAGCGCAGTGGCGGCGTCGAGGACGCGCGCCCCGAGGTCCCGGGAGAAGTTGCGCCACGCCCCTGTGACATCTGCAGCCTGCCCGCCCGGGCCGTCAGAGCCCGAGAGCGAGGAACCGGACTCGCCCTGTGTCGCGGCGAGGTAGGCGTGCTCCGGGGCGAGCGGGGTGTGCACGAGCGGCCGCGCATGGAGTGTGACTGCCGCCAGGGGGCGTCCCGAGGACGTCATGGCAAGCTGCGCCAGCGTCTGGCCGCGTGAATCGGAGTCCGCAAAGTTGGCGCCCGGTGATGCCGGTGCGGCGTTCTTTGCGACGGATACTCTTCCCGTCGTGGACGGTGCCTCAACCACGGAAGCCGCCGGAGCTTTGGGTTCACCAATTGACGGCGAAGGAACCGCCGCCGCCGGGCGTTCGGCGTCGGGAGCGGGAACCGGCCGCGGCTCCGAGGGGAGCGGTGTGGGAACGGTAGGAACGTCCACAGACGGGACCTGGACCCCAGGAAAGGTGACGCCCGGGACCTGGACCCCTGGAATGGTGACGCCCGGCACGGGGACCTCGGGAACGGTGACGCCCGGCACCTGGACTACCGGTACGGTGACGTCCGGCACCGGGATCCGTGGCAGCCGCGGATCCACTGAGGCAAGGGCATCATTTACGGTGCCAACGACTTTGTCGACCTCGGACAGCACCGGCGCAGCCGTCCCGGTCACGGTGGAAACCACCCCCGATGCCTTCCCGATGACTGCCTCGGCAGAGTCGGTCACCGCTGAGATCGCTGCGGTGACGGGACGCGTGGCTCCGGGAAGCGCTGGAACCGCCGGGAGGACACTGGAGACGGCGGTGCGATGACCGGTGTTCCGGCCGGTGTTCTGTCCGAGGGCTCCTGTCACTGCCGCGGCCACGTCACCGGCCAGGCCGGACCTGAGGGGCTTGGCGAGTAATGATCCGGAATTCAGCGACCCTGAACTGAGCGTTCCGGTGTCCGGAGACGATGCCGTCGCCGGTCCTGCACCCCAGATGAGCCAGGCCAGCGCGATCACTGTGGGCAGCAGGAGCGCGCGCAACGATATGGCGCAAAGAAGACGCAGGCTGCTGCCCATTCCGATTCACCCCCCAGAGGCAATGGGAGATCAGCATATGCCCGGGCGCCGGTTCCGTCCAGAGTCAAAATATTCGCCTGCTTACTATCGGCAGGCTGGCGGGCAGAACAACCCTGATGGCGATGCCCGTTCCGCCGTAAAATTGATGTCAGAGGTGTTGGAGTGATGTCTGGATCGATCGTCGTCGTCCTGGTAATCCTTGCCGTAATTGCAGCGCTGGCAATCATCGGCACGGTCGTGGTGGTGTTGCGCGACGGTCGCGGCAATGTCCCGTCCGAACCGCCTCAACGGCCCTGGACTGCGGGCAATCTGCCGAGCCTGCCGTATTCCCTGATCCGCTTCTAAACGCAAGGGACGCCGTCGAACCGCCGGACCCGGCGCGGGTCTCACGACGCTCCGCCACGAGGTCCGGTTCAGCTGACAGTACCCGGTCGCAAAGTTGGTGCAGCCGCCCACGGACTTTCGTGTGGCACCTGCACCAACCGGTAGTACGAATACTCAGATTAGATATCTACTCATTCGCGGCTCCTAGTTCCCGGGCGTTCGCGTTCCGGGTTATTTCCTGTCCTCGGCCAGATGCCGCGAGAACATCCAGCCGGCGGCAATCATCAGTACACCCACCACCAGGAGGGTCCAGCTGTCCGTCATGTTCAGCGACAGGAAATTGGCCGCCGAATCCACGCCGACACTGAGCCCGTAGATGCTGAGGATGATGTACAGCGCCCCGGCGCCCATGAGGAACCTGCGCGCACCCATTTCATTGCGTGACATGGCCCAGCCGGTTCCGCCGATGACCAGCTGCACAATGTTGAGCAGCATGGATACCTGGAACAGGCCTAGGAACATGGCGTGCGAATCAGGCCCAAGGAACATCATTTCGCCATAACGTGCGGTAATACCAGGGATGAACCCCAGGACACCAACCACCAACGCGACAATACCAACACCCATGCCAACGTTCTGGACGTCTGTCCGACCAAAGTGAACGCCGTGTGCATGTGGGGATGCGGTAGTCATTTTCTGCCTCCAACCACTGATTGCGGACACAGTAATTTTACGTCGGTACGCCCGAAAAAGCGCTGGGCGTTGCCTGCATAGAAGCCTGCGCGGATTCACTCCGGCCTGTCTTCTGCCGGCATTGAGCCTGTCGAAATCAGGAGAGCCAGGCCGCCCGTGGCACGATGGGACACGATGAAACTGCGCGCTGATCAGACCGGAGACCGTGGCCTTCCCATGCCCTTGTGGCTGCAGGGCGGGCTGGAGTCGGCCCAGGCGGCGATAATTTCCGCGCTGGTGGTCGTCGCCCCTATCGTGGCCGTGTGGGCAACGTCCGGTTTCCAGGACACACACGTCGACGTATTGGCGCGGCTTGCCGGCCAGGCCTGGCTGGTCATTCACGGGGTGCCCCTGTACCTGACCGTCGTCGCCGAGGGGGCTGCGGCCCGGCCGGAAACGGGCACGCTCTCGCTGATTCCCCTGGGCCTGACGCTGATACCGTTCCTGCTGGCCTGGCGGGCGGGCCGGCGCCTGGCCCGGGCCTCCTATACTGACCAGCTCTGGCAGGCGCTGCTGGGGTCCTGGCTCGTTTATTCTGCCTTCGGTGTGGCCACGGGATTTGTCTGCCGCACGGACGACGTTGGGGTCTTCCTCTGGTGGGCTGCGCTACTGCCGCTGGTTCCCTTTGCCCTGGGCATGGTGATCGGTGCGCGGCGCGAGGCTGGCTCGTGGAGCCGGCTGATCGGCGTCGACGCCGTTGACTGGATCGCCCGGACCAGCCAGCATTCACGCTGGGCGGGATCGTACTTGGCCTCTGCCGCGAAGGCCGGGTTCGTGGCCATCATGGCGGCGCTCGCCTTGTCGGCGGCCCTGCTGGCGGTGGATCTCGTCATCCACTGGAACCTGGTGGTGGCTGTATATGAAGGGCTCGACGCCGGGGCCATGGGAGGCGCGGTCCTCACCATCGCACAGCTCGGCTTCATTCCCAACCTTGCCGTCTTCGCGCTCGCCTGGGTGTCCGGCTCGGGCTTCGCCCTCGGTGCTGGTTCACAGGTGGGCCCGCTGGGCACCGCAGCCGGGCCGCTTCCATCAGTACCCGTGCTTGCAGCAATTCCCGCCGGACCGCTGGATTACGGCCTCGTGGCGCTGGTGGCGCCGGTACTCGCCGGTGTCCTGGCCGGCTGGTGGTTCCTGCGTGAAGGCGAGAACCACCTCGACGAGTGGCTGTCCATCAAGGTCCGCGTCCGCTGGTTCACGGCCGCCGCCTCGACGCTGTTCCTCGGCATCATCATCGGCGTCGCCGCCGGCCTGCTGGCCGGCGTCCTGGCGTGGATTGCGGGCGGCTCGGCCGGAATCGGCCGGCTCACGGAGATCGGCCCCGACCCCTTGTGGACGGCAGTCTGGGTGGCAGCGGAAGCGGGCATCGGCGTCGTCGTCGGTTACGCAGCCGGGCCGTGGCTGGAACGCCGCCAGCAACTGCGGGAAGCCGACCTCGGGACGGCACCGGGCAAGTAGCCCGTACACTCAGCGGAACTGGCCGGGCATCGAGTTCTCAAGCTGGGCGCGGCAGTCGTTGCTCGCCTGGCTGGTCAGGGCGTGGCGGGCGCACTGCTGGTAGTCGCGCACCTGGTTGAAGAACAAGGCGGAGGCCAGCACCAGCAGCACCATCACGGCGGACACCACCAGGCCCGAGATGGTTCCGAAGAGCACCAGCCTGGATTCCTTGAGCCTGACGGCACGGATGAGCACCATGATCCCCAGGATGATCCCGGCCACGGTCAGGATTGACGCCAGCCACAGGTAGCCGACGTCCAGCTGGAAGACGAAGAACGAGCCCAGCACCGCCACGATGAACATGCGAAAGAGGGTGTGCGTCTTCAGCAGCGAGGACTTTGCGTCCTCGCTGAGCGGATGCCTTGTCCGCTGTGAGCCGTTCGGGCCGGGGGTGGGGTTCATGTTTTCCAGCCTACGCGAGCGGCCGCATAAGCTGGAGCAATGCGCATCGTAGTCCTCGTCTCCGGAACCGGCTCCAACCTCCAGGCTGTCATCGACGCAGTGCAAGCGGGGCAGCTGGACGTGGAGATCGCCGCGGTGGGGGCGGACCGGCCGGGAACGTTCGGGGTGGAGCGCTCGGCCGACGCCGGGATCGACACGTTCGTGGTGGACTTCAAGGCCTATCCGGACCGTGCCGCCTGGAACGCCGCTCTAACGGAAGCCGTGGAGGCGTACCAGCCGGACGTTGTGGTTTCCTCCGGTTTCATGAGGATCGTGAGCCCGGAATTCATCGACGCGTTCGACGGGAAATACCTCAACACGCACCCCGCCCTGCTGCCGTCCTTCCCCGGCGCCCACGGTGTGCGGGATGCCATGGCCTACGGCGTGAAGGTGACGGGCTGCACCGTTCACTGGGCTGACGCGGGCGTGGACACGGGGCCCATCATCGCCCAGGAAGCCGTGGCCATCGAGGACGGCGACACCGAAGACACCCTGCATGAACGCATCAAGGTGGTGGAACGCCGGCTTCTGGTGTCCACCCTCGCCGAGCTGGCCGTGGCGCACTCTCCCAACTAGCTCGAAACGCTATTCGAGGCGGCGCTGCCTGGTTTCGGGGGAGAAGAACATCATCCACAGCACGGCCAGCGCCACCAGGCCGCCGGCGAGGGCGAATGATGTGGCCAGCCCCAGCTCGGGCCAGAAGTAGTTCGCGAAGATCAGCGGGCCGAAGCCCGCGCCCAGCCGCGAGAACGTGGACGCCCAGCCGAAGCCGGTGCCGCGCAGCTCCGTGGGGTATAGCTCGGAGACGTAGGTGTAGAGCACCGGAATGGCCACCTGCACCACGAAGCCGAACACCAGCAGCCAGAACACGGCCGCCGTCGGAATGTCCACCACAAAGGCCACGATCACCAGCGTCAGGGCGGACAGCGGTCCGGTGATGGCCAGCAGCCACTTGCGGCCCATCCGCTCCACCAGCAGCGCCGCTGCCACCACGCCAAGAAGTCCGACGGCGGCCATCCCCGCCGTCGTCAGGAACGCCTTGTACTCGGCGAACCCGGCGCCGATTAGAATGCGGGGCATCCAGGTCAGGGACAGGTAGTAGACCAGCAGGATACTGAAGAACAGCGCCCAGGCGGTGGCGGTGATTTTCCAGTTGAACTGCCAGACGCCGCGCAGCTGCTGCCAGGCGCTGCCGGCCGATAGTCGCGGGACGGCCCCGGGATCGGGCAGGCTGTAGGCGCGAGGCTCCGCGCCGGTGGCCAGGACCAGATCGTCGATGACCTTGGCGGCTTCCTCGCGGCGGCCCTTGCGGATGAGGAACAAGGGCGATTCGGGGACGCTGCGGCGGATCCAGAAAACCAGCAGGGCTGGCAGTACCATCACCAGCATGGTCAGGCGCCAGTCCGCGAAGGCCGCCACCAGCCCCGCCGAAACGAAGCCGCACAGCGCGGCTCCCACCGGCCACCACCCGTCCATGGCGGTGAGGACCCTGCCGCGCTGCCGGCGCGGAGTGAACTCGCCCACGAGCGCGTAGTCCACGGGGATACAGCCGCCCAGGCCGAATCCGGCCATGAAGCGGAAGACGCAGAACCAGGTGAAGTCGGGGGAGAACGCCCCGAAAACGGTGAACAGCGAGAAGATCAGCAGCGTGGCCGTGAAGGCCTTCTTGCGCCCGATGGTGTCGGCGATGGTGCCCCAGATAAACGCACCGAGCGCCATGCCGATCAGGTTGGCCGTGCCGATCCAGCCGGCCTCGCCGGGGGTGAGCTGCCAGTGGGTGGACAGCAGCGGAATCAGGATGCCGTTCAGCGTCACGTCCCAGGCATCAAACATGAATCCAAGGCCGCCGATCACGAAAATCCGGCCCTGCACCTTCCAGCGCCACGGCAGTTCCTGGACCACCTGTTCGCCGCTGGGCACAGTGGTGTAAGTGTTCATCTCGGCCTCCTGTTAAAACCTTACGTTGCGGCGCTCCGGAAGTGGGCGGCCTTCACACTCGGGCGGGCAGGAAGGACACGTCCGGCAACGCGATAAACTGGCCCTATCCCCACCAACCGCGGCAACAACCGCGTAAAAAGACGGAGACCTTTGTGAGCTTCACGCAGCTAGACCGTGTTCCCATCCGCCGAGCCCTGATCTCGGTTTACGACAAGACCGGTCTGGAGGAGCTGGCCAAGGGCCTGCACGCAGCAGGCGTCAAGATCGTCTCGACCGGCTCCACGGCCAAGAAGATCGCCGCGGCCGGCATCCCGGTCCAGGAAGTCGAGGAAGTCACCGGCTCTCCGGAAATGCTGGACGGCCGCGTCAAGACCCTCCATCCGCGCGTGCACGGCGGTATCCTGGCCGACCGCCGCGTTCCGGCCCACATGGATACCCTCGCCAACATGGAGATCGAAACCTTCGACCTCGTGGTGGTGAACCTTTACCCGTTCGTGGAGACCGTCAAGTCCGGCGCCGCCCAGGACGACGTGGTGGAGCAGATCGATATCGGTGGCCCCGCGATGGTGCGATCCGCCGCGAAGAACCACGCCGCCGTCGCGATTGTGGTTGATCCCACGTTCTACGGTGAGGTTGTCCGCGCCGCCGGTGAAGGCGGCTTCGACCTGAAGACCCGGCGCCGGCTGGCCGCCAAGGCCTTCGCGCACACCGCCACCTACGACAACGCCGTGGCCACCTGGACGGCGAGCCAGTTCCTGGACGAAGACGGCGACGGAATCATTGACTGGCCGGCCTACGCCGGCCTTGCGCTGGAACGCTCCGAAGTTCTCCGCTACGGCGAAAACCCGCACCAGCAGGCCGCCCTGTACGTGGACAGGGCAGCCCCCGCCGGCATCGCCCAGGCCGACCAGCTGCACGGCAAGGCCATGAGCTACAACAATTTCGTGGATGCCGACGCCGCCCTGCGCGCAGCCTACGACTTCACCGAGCCCGCCGTCGCCATCATCAAGCACGCCAACCCGTGCGGTGTGGCCGTCGGCTCGGACTCAGCCGAAGACCCGATCGCGGACGCCCACGCCAAGGCGCACGCCTGCGACCCTGTCTCCGCCTTCGGCGGCGTAATCGCAGCCAACCGCACCGTCACTGCCGGCATGGCCCGCACCGTGGCCGGCATCTTTACCGAAGTGGTCATCGCCCCCGGCTTCGAGCCCGAAGCCGTCGAGATCCTCTCCAAGAAGAAGAACATCCGCCTCCTGTCCCTCCCGGAGGGCTACGGCCGCTACCCGGCAGAAATCCGCCAGGTCTCCGGCGGCGTTCTGGTCCAGGTCTCCGACAAGGTGGACGCCGAAGGCGACAACCCCGCCAACTGGACCCTCGCCGCCGGTGAAGCTGCGGACGAGGCCACCCTCGCCGACCTCGCCTTCGCCTGGACCGCCTGCCGCGCAGCCAAGTCCAATGCCATCCTGCTCGCTGCAGACGGCGCTGCCGTGGGCATCGGCATGGGCCAGGTCAACCGCCTGGACTCCTGCAAGCTTGCCGTTGAGCGCGCCAACAGCCTGGGCGTCACCGTGACGTCCGACGTCGACGCCGCCGGCGGCGCCGCCGGCACCGACGCGAGCGGGGCGCCGGAGCGTGCCCGCGGCGCCGTGGCTGCCTCGGACGCGTTCTTCCCGTTCGCCGACGGCCTGCAGATCCTGGTCGACGCCGGCGTCCGCGCCGTGGTCCAGCCCGGCGGTTCCGTCCGGGACGATGAGGTCATCGCGGCAGCCAACGCGGCAGGCATCACGATGTACTTCACGGGCGCGCGCCACTTCTTCCACTAGAGCGCAGTTTCCACTAGAACGCAGTGAAACGTCGACGGCGGTTGCCCCCTTATGGGGACAACCGCCGTCGGGCTTTAACTTGATTCAGTCGTCCTCAGGTGACGGTCCTGCTTCACCTTGGAGGCCTGGTTCACTTTGTGGGCCGGGTTCCCCTTGAGGGTCCGGTCGGCCTCGAGGGTCCGGGAGCCGGACCTCACGCGGTTTCGCTTCCGCCATCCGCTCCGGCGTCCAGTACTCCAGAATTTCTTCCGGGGTCTGGCTGGCGTCGGAGCGGCTTACCGGGTCCTCCTCGTCGGGTGGCGGGCCGTCCTTACTTGGTGGCCGATGCACTCTTGTAGGCCTGCTGGATTGTGTCGCCCCAGTAAGGACCGAACATCGTTGTGGAGCGCGTGCCATAGCCATAGCTGTTGATGGAGTTCTGGAACGCCGTAGCGTCCGAGCCCATGAACCATGGCCCGCCCGAGGAACCGCCGGTCATGTCGCAAGGAATACCTTGGGTGTCGAACTGCGGGTTGATGACGTCATTGGCTGACTTGCCGGTGCAGCTCACAAGGGTCTGGCCGGTAAACGGTGCGGCGGCCGGGTAACCATACGACTTGTAATTCAGTCCGCGTGCCTGGTTGAAAGCGACACCCGAGGCGCCCGCGACGTCGGCAAGGTTCTGGCCGTTGAGCTGGGAAACGACCGCGAAGCCGGTGTCATACTGCATGTTTCCGTCGCCGCTCCACTGCTTCGGCGCAAACAGCGCCTTGGCCGGCCATTTGCCGAGGGGTGCCGCACCGTCCTTGTACTGCGGAACGAAGACAAAGTTGGTGGCGAAGGCGCCCGGGCCCTCATTCACGCAGTGTCCGGCCGTGGAGACGGTGCTCTTGTTGGTCGAAACCACGGAGTTCCCGGAGCACACGAAGTTGGCGCCCCCGAGGGTGAAGAACACCTTCCCGATGTGGTTTACCGGAAGCTCATCCTTGTGCAGTGCGGTTGTCTTGCTGCCCTTTCCGGACGTGCCGGCGATTTTGGTGCTGGAACCCTTCTCCTCCACGCTGGGGCCGGAATTGGTGCCTTTGGAGTTTTGCCGGGCAACCGCCCGGTCAGCCAGCACATCGCCGGGAATGGCGGCGCGCATGCGCTCAGGCGTCCAATAACCTGCCGTGGTTGCACTCGCGACGGTGGTGGTTGCACTCGCGACGGTGGAGGTGGCGACCTGCGGCTGGCCCGAATCCTGCGACTTTGAAGGAGAGGCCGTTGCGCCGCCAGCTGCGGACAGCGCCAGCAGCAAGCCTGCTGAAAGGCTTATGAGGCTAGTGGCCAGAGACTTTGTGCTCGTCATTGTGGTCCTACCTATCGGGGTGGGGCGGGCGATGGTGCTGCCCGCCGAGTGACGGATTGAACCTACCCGGGTATGACAAGCTCTGTAGATAGACATTTCAAGTTATGTATTCCAGGTAGGGGTAATGCGCTCTGCCCCTGCCGCAAGGGGTTACTGAATGACGTTCAGCCGCCTAAGCGGTTTTCTTCCATGACCTAAAGATAAAGGTCCGCCGGGCTGGGGACAATGGGATTGGTCACCTTGGGGGCGTGGCGTGAGGTCACGGAACGGGATCCGGCCGCTCGGGTGGGGTTCAACGCGGCGTCCTCGGGTAAGTTAAAGGTTGGTGAAATAGACCGGATTCCATATACAAGCCGACCTCCAGGGAGACGCCCGAGCATGGCCAAAATTATCTATACCCACACCGACGAAGCGCCGATGTTGGCTACATATTCGTTCCTGCCGATCGTTGAGGCTTTCGCTTCCACGGCAGGTGTGCAGGTGGAGACCCGCGACATTTCGCTGGCCGGCCGCATCATCGCTGTCTTTGGCGACTACCTCACCGAAGAGCAGCAGATCGGCGACGCCCTGGCTGAGCTCGGGGACCTGGCGAAGAAGCCGGAAGCCAACATCATCAAACTTCCCAACATCAGCGCCTCGGTGCCGCAGCTGAAGGCCGCCATCGCAGAGCTGCAGGCCAAGGGCTACAACCTGCCGGACTACCCGGACAACCCGTCCTCCGATGAAGAGACCGTCATCCGCTCCCGCTACGACAAGATCAAGGGCTCCGCCGTGAACCCGGTCCTGCGCGAGGGCAACTCCGACCGCCGCGCTCCGCTGTCCGTAAAGAACTATGCCCGCCAGAACCCGCACTCCATGGGCGCATGGTCTTCCGAATCGAAAACCAACGTTGCGCACATGGAAGAAAATGACTTCCGTTCCAACGAAAAGACCGTGGTGATCCCGGCTGACGGCACCATCGAGATCCAGCTGGTCCGCGAAGACGGCACGGTCAAGGTCCTCAAGAAGGCGTTCCCCGTCCTCGCCGGCGAAGTGATCGACGGCACCGTGATGCGAGCCGCGGCCCTCGACGAGTTCCTCGCGGCCCAGGTGGTGCGCGCCAAGGAAGAAGGCGTGCTCTTCTCGGCACACCTGAAGGCCACCATGATGAAGGTCTCGGACCCCATCATCTTCGGCCACGTGGTCAAGGCCTACTTCTCCGAACTGTTCGACACCTACGGCAAGCAGCTCGCCGCCGCCGGCATCAGCCCCAACAACGGACTTGCCGCGATCCTCAACGGGCTTGAAGACCTTCCGGAGGACGTCCGCGACGGCGTCCAGGCCGCGATCAAGAAGGGCCTGGAAGAAGGCCCGGCGCTGGCCATGGTCGATTCTGATAAGGGCATCACCAGCCTGCACGTCCCGAGCGACATCATCGTGGACGCCTCGATGCCGGCCATGATCCGCAGCTCCGGCCACATGTGGGGACCGGACGGCAAGGAAGCCGACACTCTGGCAGTTCTCCCGGACAGCTCCTACGCCGGCATCTACCAGGTTGTCATCGACGATTGCCGTGCCAATGGTGCCTTCGACCCCACCACCATGGGCACGGTGCCGAACGTCGGCCTCATGGCCCAGGCCGCAGAGGAGTACGGCAGCCACGACAAGACCTTCGAGGTCCAGGTCCCCGGCAAGGTCCAGATCGTTGACGGTTCCGGAGCGGTCCTGGTCGAGCACGAGGTGGCCCCGGGTGACATCTGGCGCGCCTGCCAGACCAAGGACCTGCCGATCCGCGACTGGGTCAAGCTGGCCGTGACTCGCGCCCGCGCGTCCAACACACCTGCCGTCTTCTGGCTGGACGAAGACCGCGCCCACGACGCCAAGCTCATCGAAAAGGTCCGTGAATACCTCAAGGAGCACGACACTGAGGGCCTGCAGATCGAGATCATGTCTCCGGACAAGGCCACGGCCTTCACCCTGGAGCGCATCCGCAAGGGCGAGGACACCATCTCCGTGTCCGGCAACGTGCTGCGTGACTACCTGACGGACCTCTTCCCGATCCTCGAACTTGGTACCAGCGCCAAGATGCTCTCCGTGGTTCCGCTGATCAACGGCGGCGGCCTTTTCGAGACCGGTGCAGGCGGATCCGCTCCGAAGCACGTCCAGCAGCTGCTGAACGAAAACCACCTCCGCTGGGACAGCCTCGGCGAATTCCTGGCCCTCGCTGTCAGCTTCGAGCACCTGGCCACGTCCACCGACAACGCCCGTGCACAGGTGCTCGCGGACACGCTGGACCGTGCAACCGGCACGTTCCTGCTGGAGAACAAGTCCCCGAAGCGCAAGGTCGGCGAACTCGACAACCGAGGCAGCCACTTCTACCTGGCCCTGTACTGGGCGCAGGAGCTGGCCAAGCAGACCGAGGACGGCGAACTGGCTGCGTCCTTCTCCGCCATCGCCGAGGCCCTGGCCTCCAACGAGGACGCCATTGTTTCCGAACTGCTGAGCGTCCAGGGTTCACCCGTGGACATTGGTGGCTACTACCGCCCGGACGCCGAGAAAGCCGCTGCTGTCATGCGGCCCTCCGCGACGCTTAACAAGGTTATTGCGAGCCTGAGCTAGCGACTACAGTCTCAACAGATCGGAAGCGCCCCGCCACTCGWGKGGCGGGGCGCTTCTGCTTTGGTTTGCTCTGACCGGCCGGCTTAGCCCCGGCCGTCCGGGTTAGCCCGGCCGGCTCAGCGGGGTCGGACCGGCGGGGTCTACCGGTCCGGGGTTTCGTCTCGCCGGGTGTCACCCCTGGTGTCTATCCGGGGCTCCCCCGTTTCCGTGTCGCCGTAGGGGGCTTCGACCGCCATGTCAGGATCCGCATCCACCGGCCTTTCGGTGGCTGCGGTGTCGTAGCCGTCACCGGATTCGTAGGTGCGGCCGGGGGTCGCGTCCATTCCGGGTCCGGCCGCATAGCCCGTGCCGTCGTCGTCTGTTCCGTAGCTACCGGCCGGAGCAGCGCCGGCCGCCCCAACTCCAGCGCCGGAAGCCCCGGCTACTCCGGCAGCCCCGGCCCCTCCGGTCGGCGAAGGAACTCCTGCAGCCGCAGCGGTACCCGTTGGCCCGGCTGTGTCTTCGACGTCGCCGTCGCGGACACTTTCACGCCACGCGCCGGTTTCGGAGTCCTGGCTCTCGATGTATTTCTTGAACTTCTTCAGGTCCGAGGCAACCTGGCGGGAATCCAGGCCCAGGGCGGCGCCAGCCTTCTCCACCGCGGAATCCGGTTCCCAGGTGAGTTCGACATTGACCTTGGTCTGCTCAGGTCCCAGGGACTCGAACCATACGGTTCCTGCGTTGCGGGGCTCGTTCAGGCTCTCCCAGCTGACACGCTGGTCAGGCTCCTGCACGGTGATCTGGGCGTCGTATTCACGCTTGACGCCGGCGATGCTTGTCTCGAAATGAACGGTGGTGTCATCGAGCTGGCGCACCGCGTCAACGCCGCTCATGAAGTGCGGGAAGTCCTCGAACTGCGTCCATTGGTTGTAGGCCTTGGTCACGGGGACATCGACGTCGATGGATTCCTGAACAGTTGCCATGCGTAGTTCACTCCTTCAGGGAGCGGGCGGTCAGCCCGCGGTTCTGATAGCTGCACGTTCGGTGGAACATCTCCAAGCTAGTCCGAAGCGCGATGCAATTGAAGAGAGACAGTACCTTTGCTGACCAAGACGGCGTCCATCGAAAAACGGACCTCGGTTGTGGCCTGAAGGCATATTCCATAGAGTGCTAAGCAGGCTTAGCTTTTCTATTGTGTGCCGAATCTTGCCAAGGCTGTCCAAGATAGAAGGAGCATTTCATGTCAGCAGAGACCAACATCAATATCCCTGGTGCGCCCGCTCCCGAGCCTCCCAGCGCCGAGGAGCCCACTACGCCCCGGGAGCCGCTACCTCCCAAGCCTGACCAACAGGGGCCCGAGGCAGTGTCCCCAACCGGCACCCCCACCGGCGCCCCAGCCAATTCCCGGGCGCAGTCCGGCCAGTACCTTACGACCGCGCAAGGACTGCGGCTCAGCGACACTGACCATTCCCTGAAGGCAGGCTCGCGCGGTCCCATCCTGCTGCAGGACCACCATCTTCGCGAGAAAATCACGCATTTCGACCACGAGCGGATCCCCGAGCGGGTCGTCCACGCCCGGGGCGCCGGCGCACACGGAGTCTTCAGGTCGTATGGAACGGCCGCGAAAATCACCCGGGCTGGCTTCCTGGCCAAGGACGTGGAGACCCCTGTATTCGTGAGGTTCTCCACCGTCCTGGGCTCGAGGGGGTCGGCAGATACGGTGCGGGACACCCGGGGATTCTCCACCAAGTTCTACACCGACGAAGGCACCTACGACCTTGTCGGCAACAACATCCCGGTGTTCTTCATCCAGGACGGCATCAAGTTCCCGGACGTTGTCCACGCGGCCAAACCGCATCCGGACCGCGAGATCCCGCAGGCCCAGAGCGCCCATGACACCTTCTGGGATTTCGTCTCGCTTCACACCGAGGCCCAGGCGCACACGATGTGGAACATGTCCGACCGCGGTATCCCGCGTTCCTACCGGACCATGGAAGGCTTCGGCGTTCACACTTTCCGCTTGGTAGATGCCGAGGGCATCACCACGCTCGTCAAATTCCACTGGAAGCCCAAGCAGGGCGTGCACTCTCTGGTCTGGGAAGAAGCACAGATCATCAACGGCATGGACCCTGACTTTCACCGCAGGGATCTTGCCGATGCGATCGAGGCAGGCGCCTATCCGGAGTGGGAGCTGGGCATCCAGACCTTCCCGGACACTGAAGATCAGATGTTCGAGGGGATCGACCTCCTGGACCCCACGAAGTTCGTGCCCGAGGAACTCGCGCCCGTGCAGCCCATCGGTCTCATGACACTCAACGCCAACCCAGTCAACTACTTTGCGGAGACAGAGCAGGTTGCTTTCCACCCGGGCCACCTGGTTCCCGGAATCGATGTCACCAACGATCCGCTCCTTCAGGTCCGGCTGTTCTCCTACCTTGACACGCAGATCTCCCGGCTTGGCGGTCCCAACTTCGGCCAGATCCCCATTAACCGTCCGCAGGCTCCCGTGAACGACATGCTGCGGGACGGCATGCACCAGACGGCCGTTCACGGGGGAGTCGCCCCGTACCGGCCGAATTCGCTGGACGGCGGGTGCCCCTTCAAAGCCGGGCAGGATCTGGGCGCGTTCGTGGAGGTGCCGGAAGCAATTGCCGAGGCCATCAAGGAGCGGAAGTCTCCGGCGAGCTTTGACGACCATTTCAGCCAGCCGCAGCTGTTCTTCCGCAGCCTGACGCCGGTGGAGCAGGAGCACGTGATCCAGGCGTATACGTTCGAACTGGGCAAGTGCTACGAGAAGGCGATCCGTGAGCGGCAGCTGCTTGCCCTGGCCAATATCGATTCCAGGCTGTGCGCGGCTGTGGCGCAGGGACTCGGCATGCTGGCGCCCGAGGCCACCGAGGCAGTGCCTGACGCGGATCCGAGCCCAGCTCTGTCCCAGCTGGGGCAGACCTGGCCCGTTGCCGGCCGGGTAGTGGGCATCGTCGCGGACGGATCCAGCGATCTTGATGCCGTCCGCGCAGCACGCAAGACCCTTCATGCCGCCGGAATCGTTCCGCTGGTGATCGCGCCCGTGGGAGGAACGCTCGGCGCGGAGAACGACGGCGGGATCCCGGTTCAGCGGACCTATCTCACCGCGCGCTCCACGGAGTTCGACGCAGTAGTTGTGGCCGGCTCCGGCGCCCCCGCCGACAATGCTGAGCCGGGGCTCGATGCCAAGGCCGGCGAACCGGGTGCCTCGCTTGATCCCCGGGTGGTGCTCCTGCTGTCTGAGGCCTTCCGTCATGCCAAGGCAATCGGGGCATGGGGATCAGGTGCCGCGGGAGTGGATGCAGCCAGCATCACGGAGGACGCAGCCGGCGTAGTGCTGGGTGACGGTCCGGAAGATGTCCTGCCCGCGATCCAGGAACTGCTGGCAGCGCACCGGGCGTGGGAGCGTTTCCCGGCGTCAGCGGCAGGACCGGAGAACACCTAACAGGCCAGCTGCCTGCTGAAGGCCGGGCAGGCAGGAAGCACCGCCGTCGTGCGTCCTGCCCGCCCGGACCTTAAACGGCGCTGACCGCGGACTAGCCCTTGCCTTTGTCTGATCCCTTGCCCTTTTCGCTCTGCCGTGACTTGCCCTGCCCGGAGCCCGGCTGTCCGCCCGTGGCCGGCGCGGGCGCCGGAGAGACGGCAACCGGTGAAGTCGTCGCGGGAGACGCGGGAGGAGCGGCCTTCGCCGCGGACTTCGTGGCCGCCTGCACGGCCGCGAGGTCGGCGCGCACCGCGTTGACGGCCACCGTGATGCTCTGGTGGCGCCGGAAGGAAACCTGGCCGGCGGCAGCGGCGGCGTCGAGCTCCAATGTCAGCTGGTCAAGGGACTTGAGTGCGGTGGCCGGATTCTTCCCCGCGGCTGCCTTGGTGACAGCGAGCACGCGCTGCTGCAGATGCCCCGCGGCAGCGGTCTCCAACTCCGGGGCAGTGCCGCCGCAGCCCGCAAGGCTGACGGCAAGCGCGCCGGCGGCGAGAGCCGACAACGCGCTGCTCCGCCGGATGCCCTGCGGGCCCAACCCGGCGTGCGGGATCACGGTTGAACGCTCTTTTGCAGCTCAGCGAGATGATCACCCATGGTTCCGGTCACCGTGGGATACGTCACGACGTCGGGCGTTTTTGGGGCCATTACGGCGGCGGCCACCGCCGCTCCACCGGCGAGCAGGGCGGCAGCGGCGACGGCGGACGCCAGCCAGACGCGCCGGCTGGGCCTCTTGCCGTCCCGGCGTGTGTCGCTGTTCTGCCGTGCGGTGGCAGTGTCTTCAGCGGGCTCCTCGGTCTGGGCGTAGCCTTCCGGAAGCACTGACGACGGCGGCCGCGACGGCAGGGCGGGCAGGACGCGGGTATGCTCCTCGGCCACGTCGCCCGGCACGGATTCCGGCGAAACCAGGGCCTGGCGCAGTGCGACCTCCAGGTCTGCGGCGGTGGGTCTGTCCAGTGGATCGAGGGCTGTCATGGAGGCCAGAAGGTGCTGCCACTCTTCCGGGAGGTCCGCGGGAAGCTCGGGTGCGCGGTGCAGCCGGGCAACCGCTGATTCCACGGCGCTGCCCGGATATTCCACGGTTCCCTTGATGCATTCCAGCAGCACGAGGCCCAGGGAGTAGATGTCCGTGGCCGGCGACAGCGGCGAGCCCATGGCCTGTTCCGGGCTCAGGTACGCCGCGGTGCCCACCATGGTACCGGTCGCCGTGAGCCGGGTGCCGTCGACGATCCGGGCGATGCCGAAGTCGGTCAGCTTGGGCCGCACCGGTTCTCCCGGGCGCACCTGCACGAGAAGGATATTGGCCGGTTTGATGTCGCGGTGGATGATGCCCAGACCGTGCACATACGCCAGCGCGTCGGCGACCCCGGCTCCGATCACGGCCAGCTCCTCGAGCGGAACCCGGCTGTGGCGGAGGCGGCCCCGAAGGTCCTGGCCCGCCACGAGTTCCATCGTGAGGAACGGCCGCGGCTGGTCAGGCACACGGGTGTCCACGCCGGCGTCGAACAGTGTCACGAGGCTCGGATGGTTGAGCGTGGCGAGCAGCTTGATCTCGGCTTCCTGACGCTTGAGCTCATCCGCGTCAGCAGCCTGGGGAGCGAAGAGCTTCAGCGCCACGTCCCTGCCGAGGTTCTCGTCGCGGGCCGTGTAGACCGATGACATGCCTCCGCGGCCAATTATTTCTCCGAGCCTGTAGCGGCCGTCCAGCACATCAGCCGTCATCCCGCTGGGCGAATCTTCCAACACTTTGCCGTCCTTATCCGCAGTGGGTCCCGTTAAGGGTAATACGCGCGCGGAGCGGAGGACGCCGAGATGCCGCAGGGGATGCCCCGAACTGGCCAGCCCCGGACACGGCCTTATCGGCAGTCCGGCTTCGGAGCGTCCAAGGACCAGTCGAAGCCGGACCGCCGATATGGGTCCGTTGTGCTCAGCCCGGACGCGCGGTCCCGGCTGATTTTTCCTTCAGGGGGCTACGCCTTCTTCCTCCGGATGACCATCAGCATTCCGATGGCAAGGAGTGCGAGGGCGAGGGGCAGCAAGCCAGCGTCTGCGCCGGTGTTGGCGAGGGACTGCTTGGCGCCTACTGTCTGGCCGGAGCCCATGGCTGCCGCGGACGTGTTGGCTGCCATTGACGAGTCCGTTGTCATTGAACCCGCAGGCAGGACAACGATTCCGGATCCGGTCCCGCCGGTGGCAAGGGCTCCGGAGTCCGATCCCGTTGCGGTGCCGGAACTGTCGGTCCCGCCGGTGCCGGGGTCCGTGGTGCCTGTGCCGTCGGTGCCGGGGTCCGTGGTGCCGGTGCCGTCGGTGGTGCCTGTGCCGTCGGTGGTGCCGGCGTCCGTTCCGGATCCGTCAGCAGGATCGGATCCCGTTCCGGATCCGTCCGTGGGATCTGACGCAGGGGGTGTGGTGCCCATGTCAGTACCGAGGTGGACGCCAAGGTCGATACTCAGACCAGGGGAAGTACCCGTCCCGGTGCCAAGGGTGACGTCGACGGTGCCTTCGGCTGCCGCGCCGCCATCGCCCAGGAGACCCGTTTCGCCGAGGTTGACGTCGACGGTGGCGTTGGCTGCCGGGATGGTTTCGGTGCCTGCGCCGGTGGTGTTGCCGAGGTTGACGTCGACGGTGGCGTTGGTTGCCGGGATGGTTTCGGTGCCTGCGCCGGTGGTGTTGCCGAGGTTGACGTCGACGGTGGCGTTGGTTGCCGGGATGGTTTCGGTGCCTGCGCCGGTGGTGTTGCCGAGGTTGACGTCGACGGTGGCGTTGGTTGCCGGG
>NZ_JBFTJD010000034.1:0-40937 GCF_056395245.1 Arthrobacter sp. 10L430
TGCACCGACGTGCTCAACGGGCTCCTGAACGACCAGTTCGTCGTCGACGTCATCCAGGGCGGCGCCGGGACCTCCTCGAACATGAACGCCAACGAGGTCATCGCCAACCGGGCCCTGGAAATCCTCGGCCACCCCAAGGGCGACTACGCCCGGCTGCACCCCAACGACCACGTAAACCTCTCCCAGTCCACCAACGACGTCTACCCCACCGCCGTCAAGCTCGGCACCATCTTCGCCGCCCGSGAACTCCTCGCCGCCCTGGCCGAACTCGARGACGCGTTCGCGGCSAAAGCCGCCGAGTTCCGCACCGTCGTGAARATGGGCCGCACCCAGCTCCAGGACGCCGTSCCCATGACCCTGGGCCAGGAATTCGGCACCTACGCCGTCACCATCGGCGAGGACCGGCTCCGCCTCGCCGAAGCGGACCTGCTCATCCACGAGATCAACCTCGGCGCCACCGCCATCGGCACCGGCCTGAACGCMCCGCCCGGCTACGCCGACACCGCCTGCCGGCACCTGGCCGACATCACCGGCCTGCCGCTGGTCACCGCCGTGGACCTGATCGAGGCCACCCAGGACGTCGGCGCGTTCGTGCACCTCTCCGGCGTCCTCAAACGCGTGGCCGTGAAACTCTCCAAGATCTGCAACGACCTGCGCCTGCTCTCCTCCGGCCCCCGCGCCGGGTTCGRCGAGATCAACCTTCCGGCCGTGCAGTCCGGATCCTCCATCATGCCCGGCAAGATCAACCCGGTGATCCCGGAAGTCGTCAGCCAGGTCGCCTACGAAGTCATCGGCAACGACGTCACCATCACCATGGCCGCCGAAGCCGGGCAGCTCCAGCTCAACGCCTTCGAACCCGTCATCGTCCACAGCCTCCACAAGAGCATCTCCCACCTCGAAGCCGCCTGCCGCACCCTCACCGCACGCTGCGTCCGGGGCATCACCGCGAACACCGAACACCTCCGCCTCACCGTGGAACAATCCATCGGCCTGGTCACCGCCCTGAACCCCCACCTGGGCTACGCCACCGCCACCGCCATCGCCCAGGAAGCCCTCGCCACCGGCAAGGGCGTGGCCGAACTCGTCCTCGAACACGGCCTCCTCACCGCAAACCAACTCCAGGAACTCCTCAGCCCCGAACGCCTCGCCAACCTCAGCAAATAACCGGCGTAGCCCAACACGGTCTCGACAAGCTCGACCGGCGCAACCCATCACCTTTCCCCGCACCGCGGTTAGGTGCACGCCGTCGTGCCCGGAACCGTCCCGTCCCGCCCCCGTGAAACCGGACCTACCCGAAGGATTGACCATGAAAAACAAAACAACGATGTGGATTCTGGCAGCGCTCCTGTTCGGGATCATCAGCGGCCTCGTGTGCCACTGGCTGCTCGCCGGAGCAGCGCGCGAAACTGTCGTAGCCGTCCTCGACACTGTCACGCACATGTTCCTGAATCTCATCAAGATGATCATCGCCCCGCTGATCTTTGCCACCCTCGTCTCCGGCATCGCAGGAGCTGCCAAATCCGCAGGGGTGGGAAAGCTCTTCGGCCGTTCGATGATCTGGTTCCTGTCCGCCTCCGTCCTGGTCGGCGCCTTCGGATTCATTACTGCGCATGTACTCAACGTGGGCGACGGTCTCCACCTTGCGCCCACCGGGGATGCCGGCATGGAAACGAAGGCCCTTGATTACCAGGAGTTCATCACCCATATCATTCCCACGAGCGTATTTTCCGCACTGACGAACAACAACCCGCTCCAGATCCTCGTCTTTGGCGCACTCTTCGGCATCGCCCTGCTGAATCTTCGGAAGAAGGGCCACTCCTCCATAGCGAATGCCATCGATGAATTGATGGGCATCATGCTCAAAGTCACCGGCTACGTGATGCTGGCGGCGCCCGTAGGCGTTTTCGCGGGAATCGCTTCCGCCTTCACATCCCAGGGCCTTGATGCGTTTGCGACCTACGCCTCTTTCATCGGCGGATTCTACGTCTCTCTCACGGCGCTGTGGGCCCTCATGATCGCCGTGGCCGTCGTATTCCTCGGACGCGCGGCCTTCCGTCTCGTCCGGATCGTGCGCGAACCCATGGTCATTGCCTTCGCCACCTCCAGCAGCGAGGCCGCACTGCCCAAACTCATTGAAGGCCTGACCAAGTTCGGCATCGAGAAACGCACCACCGGTTTCGTGCTGCC
This sequence comes from Arthrobacter sp. 10L430, assembly GCF_056395245.1. Taxonomy (NCBI): domain Bacteria; kingdom Bacillati; phylum Actinomycetota; class Actinomycetes; order Micrococcales; family Micrococcaceae; genus Arthrobacter; species Arthrobacter sp. 10L430. Next base: position 2,188 of record NZ_JBFTJD010000034.1, read on the forward strand.
GCTGGGATACTCCTTCAACGTCGACGGTTCCATGATGTACATGACGTTCGCGTCGGTCTTCCTGATCAACGCCTACGGCATCGACATGGACCTTGGCCAGCAGATCGCGATGACCGCCATGCTTCTGCTCAGCAGCAAGGGCATGGCCGGCGTGCCGCGCGGGTCACTCGTCGTGGTCGCCGCCGTCGTCCCGGCCTTCGGCATCCCGGCAGCAGGCATCGGTGTCCTGCTGGTGATCGACCAGCTCCTGGACATGGGACGCACCGCCACCAACATCCTCGGAAACGCCATCGCCACCGCAGTCATCGGCCGAAACCACGACAAGGCTGCTCCCCGCGAGGATTCACTCGCGGCTCAGGACGTGCACGAGGTCAAAGAGCTGGAAGCCGCAACGCACTGACCGGACCACACCCACCCGGCCGGCCGGTCCGGGCTCTGATGCCACGGCGTTTATGCCCCGCCATCCCGGATCCTGCCGGCCTGCATTTCCTGCGCACACTTTCCTGAGCACACTGAAAGGCAGTTGCATTGACTGAGGTAGTTAGCGTCCCGAGCAGCCAGATGACGGTCCACGCTGGCAATCACGAGCCGAAGGTTCGGAGCAACCAGATCAGATCCCGGATCGTCGAGTATCTGGCACACAACGGGGCGAGCAGAGTGTCGGAGCTCAGCAGCGCTCTTGGCGCCACCAGGGACATCGTCCGGTACCACCTTGCGGCACTGGAGGCCGCTTCGGTGGTCCGGTCGGATATTTCCCCCGGAACCAGAGCCAGATTCACCCCCTTCTACTCCCTTACGCCTGTTAACTCTCGCCGCGTTCGAGTCCTCCCAACGGGTAGCAGCACTCGCCGTTCCCAGCCCTGAGAACGGGCGGGCAGCTACCCACACCCGTTGACATGTGACCAAATGGTCACCTATTCTGAACCGTATGGACGCGGTGTTTAAGGCCTTGGCTGACCCGATCCGCAGGGAGCTGCTGGACCAGCTTTTCCGCGAAGACGGCCAAACACTCAGCGCCCTGGAAGCACACTTCGAGATCACCCGCTTCGGGGTCATGAAGCACCTCAAGATCCTTGAGGAAGCCGGCCTCGTGGTGACCCGGCGCCGCGGCCGCGAGAAGCTGCACTTCCTGAATCCGGTGCCCATCAGGCTCGTCCACGACCGCTGGGTGAGCAAATATTCAGAACCATGGGCCGCTGCCCTCAGCGACCTCAAATCCAGATTGGAAAGTCCCATGGAAAAGATCTTCGAAATCTACATCAAGACCACTCCGGAACAGCTCTGGGAAGCCATCACGGACAGCGAGATCCGCGGCAAATACCAGTTCGGAATGCACATCAAGTCAGACTTCACGCCGGGGTCCCGGTTCGAGATGGCTCCCAGCGGAGGGGATCTGCTTGGCGAGGGCGAGAACGTCGAAGTCGACCCGCCGCGCCGGCTCGTGCAGACCATGCGCGCGCTCTGGGGCGAGGACGTCAAGGCCGAGGGCACTTCGCGGATCACCTGGGAGATCGAACCTGTTGGCGACTCCTGCCACCTCACGGTCACCCATGACCAGCTCCGCGAAGGCGCCAACGAGCAGCTCTATGGCGGCTGGCCGATGATCCTGTCCGGCCTGAAGACATGGCTCGAAACCGGGCAGATCCTCACCACGCCGGGTTCCCTCATGTACACCTGAGGCACCCGTGTGGCGGCCCTCACCCAACTAGCCCCCGTGACAACGTCGGTGGGAACTACGCCTGAGTCTTTGCGTGCGCGGCAAGCGCCTCATTCAGGAACGCCAAGTGCTGGTGTGTGGTGGCTGTCGTGTTCTCAGAGTACTCAGGGTGCTTGGTGAGGAACTTCTTGATGAAGGGACACACCGGCACAATGGTCAGACCCGCGTCCGCCGTCTCGTCCAGTGCCACGGTTGCGAGCCGGCCGGCCAGCCCCTGGCCGCCGTACTCCTCGTTGATCACGGTGTGATAGAAAATCCGCTGTGGCGACCCGCCGTCGTCGTACATCTTGTACAAGGCCTTGCCGATGACGTGGCCGTCGGCGAGCACTTCAAAGCGCTCCCGGTCAGGGGTGTGGCGGATGGTGACATCAGTCATCGTCGAACTCCTTGGTAGCTGCCTTTGTAGCAGCCTAACCCCGGCGGCGGGGCACTTATACCGGTGCACCCTTTCCGAGTGGGAACAGGCACGCGAGCGCGCCGGCGGCGGGCCGGGGAACGGTAAGCGGTCACGTCCCCGACTTTATGTGCCGGTCCGCGACGCCGGATGTCCCCTAGAGTTCGCGCAGCTGGCCGAGTCCAGCGGCTTCCCGGGCCAGCTCCGTGATCCGGCCCCAGTCATTGCTCTCCACGGCGTCGCGGGGCGTGAGCCAGCTGCCGCCGACGCACGAGACGTTGGGCAGTTTCAGGTAGTCCGGTGCCGAGGCGAGGCTAATGCCTCCGGTGGGGCAGAACTGCACCTGCGGAATGGGTGCGCCGATCGCCGCGAGGTATTTCGGACCGCCGGCAGGTCCGGCGGGGAAGAACTTCATGGCGTCGAGACCGCTTTCCAGGACTGCCATCACTTCGCCCACCGTGGCCACGCCGGGCAGCACCGGAATGTTGAGGGTCAGCATGTGACGGAGCAGCGCGGGTGTCACGCCCGGGCTGACCAGGAACTGCGCGCCGGCGGCTACCGCAGCATCCGCATGGCCGGGCGTCAGGACCGTGCCCGCTCCGACCAGGATGTCCGGCACCTCGTTGGCGATCAGCTTCAACGATGTCAGCGCACTCTCGGTCCGCAATGTGAGCTCGATGATGCGGATGCCGCCGTCGGCGAGTGCCCGGGCCACCGGAACGGCATGCTGCGGATCGTCGATCGTCACCACCGGGATGACCGGGGAAACGTGCAGGACGCTGGTGGCGTCAGCCATGGTTGATCTCATTTCTCAGGCCGTCCAGCCCGTGGATGTCGATAATGCGGTACCAGTGAGTGAGAAGCTCGGCGAAACCGCCGTGCGCGGCCAGCTCGCCGTCGAAGATGCTGCGGCAGCCGAGGAGCGCCGGGACCACCGTGGCGGCACTGCGCGATGAAGGAAGCGCAGCATGGAGCTCTGCGGCCAACGGGTCGTCAAGCTGACCTTCGGGAGTGGTCGCCACATGGCGCATCCAGGCTGCCACCGCCAGGGCGGCCCACCGTGGTTCGCGGCCGGCGTCGAGATTTCCACGGACGGTGCTCAGCAACCGCAGCCCGATTTTCTGCGAGCCGTCGCTGCCCACCTTCGCGGTGGTGTGGCCCAGGGCAGGATTCGCGAACCGGCCCAGCACCTGGTCGCAGTAGCTTTCGCCGTCGAGTCCCTGGGGCAGGCTGATGGTGGGCAGCGCGTCCTCGGCCATCATGCGCCGGCAGGCAGTGAGGAACACGTCCTCCCCCACGGCGTCGCTGATCGTGGTCTTGCCCGCAGCCAGCCCCAGGTAAGCCAGCATGGAGTGGCTCGCGTTCAGCAGCCGCAGCTTGGCTGCCTCCCACGCTGCAACGTCGGAGCTGAACAGCGCCCCGGCGTCCTCCCACCGAGGGCGGCGGGCGGCGAAGTTGTCCTCGATCACCCACTGCAGGAACGGTTCGGCCACCACGGCGGCCTCGTCCCGGAGCCCGAGTTGACGTTCGACGGCGTCCAGGTCACCGGCCGTCGTGGCCGGCACCATCCGGTCCACCATGGTGTCGGGGAAGGTGACATGCGCGTCGAGCCAGGCCAGCAGCGGCTCCGCCTCCCCGGAAGGCAGCGCGGCGGCAAAGGCGTGCACCAGCTTGCGGGTCAGCTCCCCGTTGCCCGGCAGGTTGTCGCACGAGACCACGGTGAGGGGGCCTGCGTCGGCACGAGAGCGTTGCTGGAGTCCCCTCGCGATCTGGCCGATCGCCGACTGCGGCGCCTGGCCGGCAAGATCCGCCCGGACCTGGTCATCAGCGACGTTGAGGGTTCCGGTCCGCGGATCGATCCGGTACCCCTTTTCCGTGATGGTGAGCGTGAGCACCGACGTCGCCTCGGCGGCGATCCGGTCCACTACCGACGCCGGATTGTCCCGTCCCGAGATGGCTTCCACGATGCTGGACACCACCCGGAGGGGCGCCGCACCGCTGCCCCTTTCGGTTACGGTGAAGAGTCCGTCCTGCGGCGTCAGTTGTCGCGCGACGGTGTCCGAGCGCTGGGTGACTCCGGTGATCCCCCAATCGAAATCGCCGGAGGCAAGCATCGCGTTTTCGGTGATGACGGCCGTGTGGGCGCGGGCAAAGGCGCCCAAGCCAAGGTGCACCATGCCGGGCCGGAGCGTGTCGCGTTGCAGCAGGGGCCGGTGGTCCCCATGAGCTGCAAGCGAGGAGGCGTTTAGGCGTGCGATGGCAGGCCTCCCTTGGCTCCGGCGGAAGCGTGGGCGCGGGTCTGTTTGAAGGTGGGAATGAACCCGGTCCCGCCCTTGCCGCCCACGACGAGCGATGCGGCTGCCGCACCAAACCGGGCGGCCACGGGAAGGGAGTCCCCGAGCACCATCCGTGCGGTCAGCGTTCCGACGAACGCGTCGCCCGCCCCTGTCTGGTCCACCACCGACGGCGCGGGAATGGAGTCGATCCAGGCGGAGTCCTGTTCGCCTTCAAGCTGGATTCCTTCCGCCCCGCAGGTCACGGCGACGTTCGCCGCGCCAAGGCTGCGCAGCTTGGCGGCGGCTTCCTTCGGTGAGGAGCAGGCCAGCAGGGCCGACGTCTCCCCGGGGAAGGACGGAGTGACCAGGAACGTCCGCGGCGCGAGCTCGGCGAGGACCGCCGTCGCGTCCTCCACGGAGGTGAGCCGGGGACGGAAGTTGGGGTCGAAAACGAAACGGCGGGACAGGGCCGCAGCCTTCAGGACCGCCGCACGCGAGGACGCGGAGATGGCGCAGGCGATCCCGCCGCCAATCACTGCCCCGGCCGCCGAGAAGACGGCCGGGTCAATATCCTCCGGGGACAGCGTGGAACCTACGCTGCCGCTGCGGGCGTATGAAAACTCCCGCTGCCCGTCGGGATCGCAGTGCACCAGGTAGACGCCCTGCTGTCCGGTTCTGAATTTCAGGAGCTCGGTTGAAATGCCGAGTTCCCGGATCCTGGCGGCGATCGCCTGGCCGAGTTCGTCGTCGGGCAGTACCGATAGCAGCCCCACGCGGGCACCGGCCGCGGCGGCGGACGCCGCAACGTTCAGCGCATCGCCGGAGATGCCCAGCTGCGCCGGAACGCCGTGGCCGAACGGGGCGTCAGTGGCGACTTCCAGCAGGATTTCACCCATCACGACGACGTCGAAGGGCTTGGGCTGGGATTCTTGCGGTGCGGTGTTCACCAGTCGTGAGGCGCTCACCAGTCGTGCACCGACCCGTCGAGCCGGCGGTTGATGGGGAGGTACTTCGGCTCGAACGGGAAGGCTGCTGCCGCTTCCTCGTTGAATTCCACGCCGAGTCCCGGGGCATCACCCGGGTGCATGTAGCCGTCGGTGAAGGTGTAGGAAGTCTTGAAGACGTCACCGGCGGGGTCGCGGTGGCCCATGTATTCCTGGACGCCGAAGTTGGGAATGCTCATGTCCACGTGCAGCGCCGCAGCGAACGACACCGGGGACAGGTCGCCGGCGCCGTGCGAGCCGGACCGGACCCCGTACAGGTCGGCCAGCGAGAAGATGCGGCGCAGGTGCGTGATGCCGCCGGCGTGCGAGACGGACGTGCGGATGTAGTCGATCAGGCGTTCGGTGATCAGCTGCTGGCAGTCCCAGATCGAGTTGAACACCTCCCCCACGGCGATGGGCGTGGTGGTGTGCTGGCGGATCAGGCGGAACGCCGACTGGTCCTCGGCGGGCGTCGGGTCCTCGATCCAGAACGGCCGGTACTGTTCCAGCGAGGCGCCCAGCCGGCCGGCCTCGATGGGCGTCAGCCGGTGGTGGACATCGTGCAGGACGTGGACGCCGTAGCCGAACTGTTCGCGGACGTGCGCCATCATTTTTGGCGCGAAGTCCAGGTAGGACGTGGTCTCCCACAGGTCCTCCTGTGGAACGTTGCCGCTGGCCGGTTCGTACGTCCTGCCATCCACGGGCGCGATCCCGTAGGTTTTCTCCAGCCCGGGCACCGCAGCCTGGGCGCGGATTGCCTTGTAGCCGAGGTCCAGGTGGTGCTGGAAATCGGCGCTCAGGTCCTCCAGGCTTGAGCCGCTGGCGTGCCCGTAGACCATGACGCCCTCGCGGGCGGCACCCCCCAGGAGTTCGTAGACCGGCATGCCGGCCGCCTTGCCCTTGATGTCCCACAGCGCGACGTCGATCGCGGCGATCGCGGTCATGGTCACCGGCCCGCGGCGCCAGTAGGCACCCTTGTAGAAGTACTGCCACGCGTCCTCGATCCGGCGGGCGTCGCGGCCGATCAGCAGCGGGCAGAGGTGCTCGGACAGGTAGGACGCCACGGCCAGTTCGCGGCCGTTCAGGGTGGCGTCGCCGATGCCGGTGATGCCGTCCTCGGTTTCAATAACGAGCGTGACGTAGTTTCGTCCGGGGGACGAAACCACTACCCGTGCGTCGGTGATTTTCACTGGTTGGTCCTTCGTGGGTGCGTGGGAGATTTGCAAGAAGCTTGCAGTAGGTGTCGTTTTGAGCCCTCATAACGACACCTGCTGCCAGTCAGTTGGCGGTGAGGCGGAGCATGACCTTGCTGCTGCCGGACGCAGGATCGGCCGAAACCCGCATGGCTTCCTCGGCCTGGTCGATGCCGAACTTGTGGGTGATGACGGGCGATACGTCCAGGCCTTCGGCCATGGCGCGGAGGGCGTCGCTGATTTCGTCCGCGAACCGGTATGAGCCGATCCAGGTGATTTCCCGGGTCACCAGGTCTCCGAGCGCCGCGGGCGCCGGTGTGCCCGGCAGGTTGCCCACCTGGACAACGGTTCCGCCGCGGGCCGTGGCGCGGAGGACGCCGCCCAGCACGCCCGGGATGCCGGTGGCTTCGAACACCACCTCCATGTCCTCTGGAAGTGCGCCGACTCCGGAAAGGTTTCGGAGCTCGTCGGCGCCCATTGCTGCGGCGATCCGCAGCGAGGCATCGTTGATGTCGGCTGCGATCACCGTCCTGGCCCCGGCGTACTTGGCTGCTGCGATCACCAGCGAGCCGATAGGTCCGGCACCGTTGACCAGGACATCCCGTCCGGCCAGGGATCCGGCCCTGCTTACGGCGTGCATGGCGACGGCGAGCGGTTCGGCGAGCGCCCCGCGAAGGGTGTCCACGCCGTCGGGCAGGGCCCGGATCTGCGAAGCCCGCACAAGCTTCCGTTCGCTGAAGCCGCCGTCGGTGTGGGGGTCGAAGGCAGCTGACCCGAAGTAGCGGATCTGCGGGTAGAGGTTGGTCCTGCCCGCGAGCCGTGCCGGCATGGTCCCGTCCCCCACGAGTTCCGCGGGGTGCACCGTAACCGGCTGGCCGACGTCGAGGTTTTCCACTCCGGACCCGAGCTGCGCGATCCGGCCGGCCACCTCGTGGCCGAGGACGAGCGGCGACTTCAGTGCCGCCGTCCCCGAGGCGCCGTGGCGCCAGTACGAAAGGTCGGAGCCGCAGATCCCGCCCCACTCGACGTCGAGCACGACCTCGCCGGGTCCGGCTACGGGTTCCGGGCGGTCGTCGATGCGAAGGTCGTTCGGTCCGTGGACTACTACCGCTTTCATACGGCGTCTTCCAGGCGGACCATGTCGCGGCCGCGGACCTCGGGTCCCACGGCTGCGGCGACCAGGGTGATCAGGGAGTAGCCGATGAGCATCGCGGCGAGCGGCCACCAGTGTCCCGTGATGGCCGTGAGCGTGGCGGCCAGCAGCGGGCCGATGGCCGTGGCGAGGATGCCGCCGATTTCCTTGGCGAGGGCCAGCTGGGTGAAGCGGGTGCGGGCTCCGAAGAACTCGGCCATGGTCACGCTTTCCATGGCGAACAGGCTCAGGACGCCGAGGTTCAGTCCGGCCACGATGGCCACGGTGATCAGGGTGGTGTTGCCGCTCGTGACCATGAGCATCATCGGGATGGCGAACAGCGCCGTGAGGGTACTGAGGACCAGGTACAGCGGTTTCCGGCCGAAGCGGTCGCCCAGGAGACCCATGATGGGGATGGTGATGAAGCCCAGCAGGGAGCCGTACATGATGGCGCTGGTGCCCACGGTCTTGTCGACCAAAAGCACGGTGGCGAGGTAGCCGATGAGGAAGGTCTGCACGAGCCCGGAGTTGCCGGCCTGTCCGAACCGGAGGCCCAGGGCGATCAGGAAGGCCCGGCCCTTGCGCTGGTGCAGCGCGGCTTCAATGGTGCTGGTGCCGGCTGGTACGGCGGCCTGGGCGATGTCCTTCTTGGCGAGGGCAACACCGTCCACGACGTCGGCCCGCTGTTCGAAGACCGGGCTTTCCTTGAGCGAGCGGCGGATCCAGACTGCGAAGATCATCAGCAGGAAGCTGGCCAGGAACGGGATGCGCCAGCCCCAGCTGAGCAGTTGGTCCTCCGGCAGGACCGCGACCAGGATCGCCCAGAGGGCAGAGGCTCCGAGTGTGCCGGAGTTGGTGCCAAGGCAGACGAGCGAGGAGATCAGGCCGCGTCGTTTGGCGGGGGCGTATTCCGCGAGCATCACGGTGGCCCCGGCGATCTCGGCGCCGGCTCCGAAGCCCTGGATGAGGCGCAGTGCTACAAGCAGGATCGGAGCCCAGATGCCGATCATCGCGTACGTGGGGAGGACACCGATGAGCGTGGTGGACGCGCCCATGAGGGCGATGGTGATGAAGAGGACCTTCTTGCGGCCGATCCTGTCACCCATGCGGCCGAAGTAGACGGCTCCTGCGAGGCGGGCGACGTAGCCCACGCCGTAGGTGGCCATCGCGGCGATGAGGCCGAGCACGGGGCTCACCTCAGGGAAGAAGATCTTGTTGAAGACGATGGCTGCGGCCAGGGAGTAGAGCTGGAAGTCCATGAACTCCATGGCGGTCCCGAGCCAGCCTGAAACTGCGACCCTGGCCAGGTCACGGGTGGTCCTCGTCTCCGGCTTGGTGGTGGGTGGCGCAATGCTCTCGGTCATCTGGTGCTCCTTTGCAGGCGATGAAAAAGGGAGGTGGCGATGTCTGCGGTGCGAGGGTGGCCGCCTTCCCGGGTGCACGCTCTGCTGAGCAGGTTTGGCGTACGGGGCTTTTTCCGGCGGCTTCTTACTACCATACAAGCACTACCATTCTAGTTTGTCAACGATGGCTAGACTGGACGCATGGCAATAGGAAAACCCGATAAAGGACAGTCGCCGAGGCTCTCGGTGCGTGATCAGACACTGGAAACCCTCCGTCGTCGGATCATTTCCCTGCAGCTCCCTCCCGGTGAGCCGCTGTCCGAAAACGAGCTAGCGCAGGAGCTCGGCGTCAGCCGGACACCGGTGCGGGAAAGCCTGATTCTGCTGCGCGAAGAGGGGCTGGTGCAGGTCTTCCCGCAAATCGGATCCTTCGTCTCCCTCGTGGATCTGGGCCGGGTTGCCGAAGCTCAGTTCGTCCGGGAGGCCATCGAATGCGCATCCCTTGGTGACCTGGTGGTGGACGCGCCGGGGATTGGCGGCCTGCGGCAGATTCTTGCCAGCCAGCGCGAGGCCGAGGCCCAGGGTGATGTGGAGGAATTCTTCCGGCTGGACGAAGACTTCCACCGTGAACTCCTCCGGCTGGCGGGGCACGAGTCGGCCTGGACGGCCGTCAATTCGGCCAAGGCGCACCTGGACCGCGCCCGGCGCTTGAGCCTGATCGATACGAGGCCTGTGTCCACGCTGATTGAGCAGCACACGGCAGTGGTAGACGCGTTGGAAGCCAACAATATCGCCGACGCCGACAGCTCCCTGCGCGTCCACCTCCGGGGCGTTTTCGAAGACGTCAAACGGATTCAGGCATCCTCGCCTGATCTCTTTTCGGACGGCACGGCCTCACGGCCGATCCGGCGGAGCATCGCGCGCCTGTCCTAGTTCGATTCACCTCGGACAGACGCGCGGCTGCTACTCATGGTCAGGCTTGGCCCGGTACGGCCTGGTCTTGCTTGACCAGTGCAGCCTCGAGATTGATCTTCACCTTGTCACTGACCAGGAATCCGCCGGTCTCCAGCGCTGCGTTCCACGTCAGGCCAAACTCCTTGCGACTGATTTCCGTCTCCGCCGAGAAACCTGCCCGGGTGGCACCGAACGGATCAACCGCCACGCCGGTGAACTCAACTTCCAGTTCGACGGGCTTGGTGATCCCCCGGATCGTCAGGTCGCCGGTGACCGTGTAATCCTCGCCGTCGCCCTCGATGCCCTTGGCCCGGAACGTCATCTCGGGATACTGCTCGACGTCGAAGAAGTCCGCACCCCGCACGTGGCCGTCGCGGTTGGCGTCACCGGAGTCGAAACTCGCGGTCTTCACTGTGGCGCGCACGGAGGATTCAGCCAGCGATTCCCGGACACGGGCTTCGGCATTGGCATCCGTGAACCGGCCACGGACCTTGCTGATCCCGGCATGCCGGACGGTAAATCCAATCTCGCTGTGCGACATATCAAGGGTCCAGGTGCCCGGGGTCAGGCCTGAGGGAAGCGTCATTGCACATCTCCTAAAAGGGTGAAAACCAGCTGAAACGGTGCGATTTCCACACTGGTTCAGGCCGGGAGTGAAGTCAAGGTCCCGCCGAACCTTCCGCCCGCGCGCGGAAGTAATGGGGGCCTCGCCCTCCACAAGGTCTTCCAAGCTTGGTCCCCCACTCCCCCTTACCGGCCGCTGCCAGTCCCCCCAAAACTCCTAGCCAATTTTCAGGAAACCTCTTTATCTTTGTTAACAGGCCCACCGCGTCCCCCAGTTGCGGTGGTCCTGCCGCTAGGAGGGGCCTCGCACACCGACAGGTGACGCGAGGCCCTTCCGCTTAACTGCTGTTCCCACGCTTTACGCAGGCTTGGCGCAAGATCCCCGATCCAGCTCGCTTGGTGGGTACGATCGTTGAACGCACAACGACCGCCACGGGGGCACAAGAAGTTGAAGAGAGCACGTCCACTGCCGCGCGGCAACTACAGCGGAGCCTTCGGCACCAGCGCATCCTTCGGCGCTGTCGACTGGGTCAAAGGCGGCATCGTCGCCACCGTCATCCTGGTCACCACAGCCTGCGGCGGAGCCGTCAGCGCAACGCAAGAGCCGTCGTCGGGCGCCCGAACAAGCACCTCGGCGGATGTGCCGGCAACCGCCGCCCCACCCACCGCCTCAGCCACTGCCACTGCGCCGCCGTTCGAGCCCGCACGGCTGGACGCGGTCAAGGCACGGCCTGCCTACGCCACCAAGGCCGCGGAGCTGCTCGCCACCCTGCCCATCAAAGGCCGGGCGCCGAAAACCGGCTACGACCGGGCGCAGTTCGGGCAGGCGTGGGCGGACACGGACCACAACGGCTGCGACACCCGGAACGACATCCTCACCAGGGACCTCACGGCCACGACGCTGAAGCCGGGGACCCGAAGCTGCGTGGTCCTCTCGGGCACGCTGAATGATCCGTACACGGCCACCGTCATCGCATTCCAGCGCGGGGTCAACACGAGCAGCGCGGTGCAGATCGACCACGTCGTGGCTCTCAGCGACGCCTGGCAGAAGGGTGCCCAGCAGCTGACAGAGGCGCAGCGCACGGCCTTTGCCAACGATCCCCTGAACCTCCTCGCCGTTTCCGGCCCCGCAAACCAGCAAAAGAGCGACGGCGACGCTGCCACCTGGCTGCCGCGAAACACGGTCTACCGCTGTGCGTACGTCGCCCGGCAGATCTCGGTCAAGACCACCTATAAGCTCTGGGTCACGCGGGCCGAGCACGATGCCATGGCCACGGTGCTGTCCAAGTGTGCCGGCGGCCTGTCTCCGACGAACGGGAGCGGCTCGGGCACGGCTCCGGCCCAAGCGGCGCCCGCGGTTCCCGCGCCAGCTTCCGCGGCTCCCGTAGCGCCCGCAGCGGCAGCGGCAGCGGCGCCTGCAGCGGCCGAGGCCGCGCAAGCCGCGCCGGCTCCCGCTGCCGCCTACTACGCCAACTGCGCGGCAGTCCGGGCGGCCGGTGCCGCGCCCATCCACGCCGGCCAGCCGGGCTACAGCGGAAAGCTGGACCGCGACGGCGACGGCGTGGGCTGCGAATAGCCGGATCCCGCTGTTTCGGCTCCCCTACTCCTGTTCCTCTCCCGCAAACGGGTAGTCCTCCTCGTCCCCGCCGGGGGTTGCTGCCGACTGCTGAATGGCGTCCGCTTCAGCAGCGTCCTCGAGTGCGACGTGCGGTGCGGGAACATCGGTCATGGCCCCAGCAACGCGGGGTCGATCACGGCCGGATCCTCGCAGGATATTGAGTGGCCGCTGACCCCGCGCTGCTGCTCATGCCGTCAGCTCAGGTATCCGTTCGGGTTGAGGACGTACTTGGTGGCGGCGCCGGCGTCGAATTCGGCGTAGCCCTTGGGTGCCTCGTCCAGCAGAATCGGCTTCGCGTTGACGTTCTTGGCGATTTGCACCCTGTCGTGCAGGATGGCCATCATCAGTTGCCGGTTGTACTTCATCACCGGACACTGCCCCGTGGTGAAGCTCAGCGATTTCGCCCAGCCCGTGCCCAGACTCAGGCTGAGCGATCCCTTCTTTGCGGCCTCGTCCACGCCCCCGGGGTCGCCCGTCACGTAGAGCCCGGGAATCCCGAGTGCGCCCCCCGCGCCCGTGATTTCCATGAGTGAGTTCAACACGGTGGCCGGGGCCTCCTGCGCACCGGAGCCGTGGCCCTTGGCCTCGAAGCCCACGGCATCCACGCCACAATCCACCTCCGGCACGCCGAGGATCTGCTCGATCTGCTCCGCCGGACCGCCCTTGGACAGGTCCACGGTTTCGCACCCGAAGCTGCGCGCCTGCGCGAGCCGCTGCTCATTCAGGTCACCGACAATTACGACGGCGGCACCCAGTAACTGCGCGCTGGTCGCCGCAGCGAGGCCAACAGGACCGGCACCGGCAACGTAAACAGTGGAGCCGACACCCACGCCGGCACTCACGGCTCCGTGGTAGCCGGTGGGGAAGATGTCCGAGAGCATGGCGAGGTCGAGGATTTTCTCCATGGCCCGGTCCTTGTCCGGGAACTTCAGCAGGTTCCAGTCGGCGTACGGCACCAGCACATAGTTGGCCTGGCCGCCCACCCAGCCGCCCATATCCACGTAGCCGTAGGCGCTGCCCGGGCGGTCCGGGTTCACGTTCAGGCAGATGCCGGTCTTGCGCTCCTTGCAGTTCCGGCAGCGGCCGCAGGCAATGTTGAACGGCACCGAGCAGAGGTCACCCACCTTGATGAACTCGACGCCCGGCCCCACTTCCACTACCTCGCCGGTGATTTCGTGGCCCAGAACCAGGTCCGGCGGCGCCGTTGTCCGCCCGCGGACCATGTGCTGGTCGGAGCCGCAGATGTTGGTGGCCACCGTCTTGAGAATTGCCCCGTGAGGAACCGAACGCCCCACGTTTGCCGGGTTAACGCCCGGCCCGTCCTTGAGTTCAAAGCTGGGGTAGTCGATATCAATGACTTCCACCTTGCCGGGCCCTTTGTAGGCAACGGCTTTGTTCCCTTCCATCTTTTCCTCCTGGCGTCACGGACCCTCCCCAATGAAGGGCCGGCTGTGATTCATCAAGCGTCCTGATGTTCCCTCCAGGGCGGGTACAGACGGCAGACCGGACGGCGTCGTCGGTGCCTTTGATGGTGGAGGGTGCCGCCAGTCTAAGACGCCCGCCTTGGTGAGGTCTATAACGTTCCGTGATCATCGCCCGGCAGGGCCTGGTGGCGGATAAATACGCAACACTATTGGGTCTTTTTGATCAGGCCGGGCAGGCCTACGTTGGAACAAGCGGGCCGTCCAGCCGGGATGGCCAGAACCATGGAGGAACTTGCCATGTCCACGCATGTCGCCGACTGCAGCGTATCCAACTGCTCCTTCAATGATCACACCCATTGCAATGCCGAGGCCATCACTGTCGGCGGCACCACAGACCACGCGTCCTGTGCCACGTTCATCGACACCGGAATCCACGGCGGGCTGCCCAAGGTCCTTGCCGGAGTCGGTGCCTGCCAGCGCGGGGAGTGCGTCCATAACGACCACCTGATGTGCCAGGCACCGGAAGTCCACGTGGGCCCGGGCCCGGACAACGCCGACTGCCTTACGTACGCCCACACGTAAGCCGATCGGGGCACTTCCGCCATGGCTGCAGATGGCCTTCACCGTCAGAGCCTTCATTGTCAGAGCCACTTGCTAGATTCGAATTAGCACACCGGGAGCCCTCCCGGAGTGAGGCTGCCAATGGGGAGGCCCCATGTTCCTGCTCGATGCCCTGCCGGAAGCACCCGCCGATCTGGTGTTCTCGGCCAGCGACCTCGTGGCCGCAAGCGAGTGCGAATACCGCACCCTCCGGATCCTGGACGAGAAGCTCGGCCGCTCCCCCAAGGCCGACTTTCCCGCCGACGAGATGCAGGCCCGCGCCGGAAAACTCGGCGATCTCCACGAGCACAAGGTGCTGGCCGGCCTCATCGCAGAGTACGGCGCCTGGGATCCGGCCCGCGGCACCGGCGTGTACTGCGTGGAGCGCGGACCCACCGCCCGGTCAGACCTGGCCGCCAAGCACGAAGAAACGGCAGCGGCGCTCCGGGCAGGGGCCGAGGTGGTCTTCCAAGCAACCTTTTTCGACGGCGAATTCCTCGGCTATGCGGACTTCCTGGTCAAGGATGGCACTGACAGCGAGGGCGCTGGCAGCAAGAGCACTCGCGGGGAGGGCGCAGGCAGCGAGAGCACTGGCAGCGAGGCCGCGGACAAACGCGGTCATGACGCCGACGGCGGCCGCTACGCCGTATGGGACACCAAGCTGGCCAGGCACGCCAAGGTGGGCGCGCTTCTGCAGCTTGCCGCCTATGGGGATCAGCTGATCAAACTCGGACTTGATCCCGCTCCCCGCGTCACGCTGGTGCTGGGCAACCTCGAACGAAGCATCCACTCGCTCACCGACCTGCTGCCGGTGTACCGCGAGCGCCGCGACCGCTTCCGCGAACTGACCGCCGCACACCGCGTCTCCGGTGTTCCCGTGGCGTGGCAGCAGCCGGGCATCGGCTATTGCGGAAGGTGCGACTACTGCGCCGAGCAGGTGTCCGAACACCGCGACCTGCTGATGGTGGCCGGCATGACCTCCGTCCAGCGGAAAAAACTGATCGCCGGCGGCATCACCAGCATCGATGCCCTCGCCGAGTTGCCTCCGGAGAAGGCCACCGGGTCAACCCGGCGCCTGCGTGACCAGGCCCGCATGCAGACCGCCCGTGACTCTCCGGACGGTTCGCGGACCTTCCTCAAGGACGGCCAGGAACATACCGTCACCTTCAAAGTGTTGCCTGAGAACGCCCTGGCCAGCATCCCCGCTCCCAGCGACGGCGACATCTTCTTCGACTTCGAAGGCGACCCGCTGTGGCAGGATCCCGTCACGGGCCAGTGGGGATTGGAATACCTCTTCGGTGTGATCGAGGCGCCCCTGCCCGGGGATCCGCCCGGCGCGACGCCCGTGTTCCGGCCTTTCTGGGCGCATTCCCGTTCTGGTGAACGGCAGGCGTTCCTCGACTTCCTCGCCTACGTGGAGGAACGCCGCGCCAGGTATCCGGAGATGCACGTCTATCACTACGCGCCGTACGAAAAGACAGCGCTGCGCCACCTCTCGCTGACTCACGTCGCCGGCGAGGACATTGTGGATTCCTGGCTTCGCGAGGGAGTCCTCGTGGACCTCTACGCCACGGTGCGGCACTCGCTCAGGATTTCCGAGGCCTCCTACTCCATCAAGAAACTCGAGCCGCTGTACATGGGGAGCAACCTGAGGTCCGGAGACGTCAAAGACGCCGGTGCTTCGGTGGTGGCCTACGCGGCGTTCTGCACCGCACGCGACGGCGGACCCGAGACTCAGGCCGAGGCCGCTGCCATCCTTTCCTCCATCTCCGACTACAACCAGTACGACTGCCTCTCCACCCTGCGCCTGCGCGACTGGCTGCTGCAGCTGCGCGGGCCGTCCGCCTCTGACGCCTCCCGTGAGGCGACCGTCCCGGCCATCGCCGCTGAGGGCGGTGCCGCCGAGTCCGGCGCGGAACCGCCTGCGGAGGAAGAAGCCCTTCGCTCCTATCTGGATTCACTCCCGGACAACCGTGAGCTCACCGCCGACGAACAGGCCGTGGCGATGGTGGCGGCGGCTACGGGCTATCACCGCCGGGAACGCAAGCAGTTCTGGTGGGAGCATTTCGACCGCCTTGAATCGGAGGTGGACCGCTGGTCGGACCAGCGCAACGTCTTCGTGGTTGAGGACGCTTCCGTGGTCTCCGACTGGGCACCGCCCAGCTCCCGCGCCCGCACGGAATCCAGGACCCTGCGGCTCACCGGCACCATGAGCGAAGGCTCGGAGTTCCGCACAGGCTCCACGTGGTTCCGGATGTTCGAGGATCCCCTGCCCGACGGTCTCGGAGAGGTAGACGGCGGCCGTACGCCGCGGGCTCCGGGCACAGCCGCCGATTCAATTGGGCGGGAGGCGCTGTCCCGCGACGGAATCTTCGGCACTCTGGTGGAGGCGGTTGAGGACCACCCCGGCCAGCCGGGCAAGACCATCATCACCATCACCGAGAAGTCAACAGGCAAGGTACCGCCGTACTTCCAGTTGCCCATGGCCCTCACCCCGGACCGGCCCATTCCCACAGCGAACATCGAGGCGGCCCTGGCCGACCTCGCGCAACTCGTAGGGTCCACGCTTCCATCGCTGCCCAAGCACTCCGGACTCGACGTCCTCCGCCGGGTGCCCCCGCGCCTGGCCACGCTGGAAGCACTCCCGGCAGTCACCCACGACGACTCCGGCAACGCTGACTACGTCTCAGCCATCACTGAAGCCCTCGGCGATCTGGACAGGTCCTACCTCGCAGTCCAGGGGCCGCCGGGAACGGGCAAGACGTACGTTGGCTCGCACGTCATCGCACGCCTGGTGCGACGCGGGTGGAAGGTGGGCGTCGTTGCCCAGTCGCACGCGGTCGTCGAGAACATGCTCTGCACGGCCATCGAGAAGGCGGGCGTCGACCCGCGGGTTGTGGCCAAGGACGTCAGGGCTCCGCGCTCCGGCTCCGAGGTCCCCTGGCACCTCACCACGGACAATGACGTCGCACGGATCCTCGACGGCGAGGGCGGTTGCTTGATCGGCGGGACGGCCTGGACCATGACCGGCAAGTGTGTTCCCGCCGGCTCACTGGACTTGCTGGTCATCGACGAGGCGGGCCAGTATTCGCTGGCCAACACCCTTGCCGTTGCCCGGTCTGGAAAGCGCCTCCTGCTGCTCGGCGATCCCCAGCAACTGCCCCAAGTCACCCAAGGCTCCCATCCGCAGCCTGTTGACGAGTCGGCCCTCGGCTGGCTGTCCGCCGGCCACGCCACCATGCCCGCCGAGCTGGGCTACTTCCTCGCCGATTCCTGGCGGATGCATCCCCAGCTGTGTCAGGCGGTTTCGCTCCTCAGCTACGACGGCAGGCTCGAGTCAGCGCCGGCTGCAACGTATCGGCAGCTGGACGGCGTGCCGGCCGGTGTGGAGACGGTCCTCGTGGAGCACACCGGCAACACGACGAGTTCCAAAGAGGAGGCCGCGAAGATCGTCGAACTGGCAAACGACCATATCGGCCTCAAATGGACTCCCGGCATGGCTGAGCCGGTCCGCCGGCTCGAGGCGAAAGACATCCTGGTGGTGGCCGCCTACAACGCCCAGGTGCAGGCCATCCGGCATGCGCTCGACCGGAAGGGGCTGGCAGAGGTGCGGGTGGGAACGGTCGACAAGTTCCAGGGGCAGGAAGCTCCCGTGGTGCTCGTGTCCATGGGTTGCTCTGCCATTGCCGAAGCACCCCGCGGCGCAGAGTTCCTCCTGAACCGAAACCGCATCAACGTTGCTGTGTCACGCGGCCAGTGGCGGGCGGTGATCGTCCGCTCCCCCGAGCTGACAAACTACATGCCCAACAAACCCTCGGCTTTGGAGGAGCTGGGTGCTTTCATCGGGCTCAGTCCGCGCCCTCCCCGGCTGTGAGCGTTTAGTCGACGCCGACAGCCCAAACGTCGGAGGACCGTCCACCCGGCAGCTGTCCAGTGTGCCGGTCAACAAACCCCGTCAGCCCACCACGTTGAAAGTGTTGAACTTCCCCTCGGCCGGAGTCATCTTCTCGTCAACGTGGGCTACCCGGCCGGGAGCTTGGCTGGATCCGAGCCAGCGCCGGAATTCGATGATGACCGGCTGCGGCCCCTCGGCGACGACGGCGACCGAACCGTCGTCGTCATTCCTTACCGAACCGGTGATTCCCAACTCGTCGGCTTTGCGCGCCGTCCAGTAGCGAAAGCCGACGCCCTGGACTGCCCCGGTGACGCGCGCCGTGAGGCGCACGCTGTCCGCATCTGACGCATTTGAGTGAGTCATGAGTCCAATGTAGCGCCGGGTCTTCGGTCCCGACAGGCTCGAGCAGCACACCCTCACCGACCAGCGGGACGGTCCCGACAGGCCCGACCAGCACGCAGTCATCGCCCAGCGGTTGTCAGCCCGCGGGACGGAGGGATGTGATCATCTTGCGGATGTCCCTGTACTCGGCCGTCTCCTTGTATGCCTCAGGTGTGTCCACGAACGGTTCGTTGCCGGGCGTCGTGTCGAACGGGTTGTAGACACCGCCAAACATCGCACCGCTCGGCGGCCAGGTGAAGAAGTGGAAAATCGGGCAGGCCTCAGTTCCGGTGGGCTCCGGCGCGGATGTGATGCCGTAGGCAAGGATATTCGCCTTCGTCGGGTCGGTTGCTTCGGGGTCCATGCGGGACTCGAAGGCGAACCGGGGTGTCTTTCCTGCCTGGGCCAGCGCGGGCAGAGGCTGGGAGTCCAGCATTCCGTAAGGCTGCTTCTTGGTGCACTCGGCGCCGGTGACCACGTTGGTGCGCAGGGTGGCCATGGACTTTCCGTTGGCCTTGGAGACTTCCACAAAAGCGCCGCCGCCTGCGGGCGTTTGCCCGGCCGGATCCTTGATGGTCCAGTCGGCCGGGTAATCAAAGGACAGCGAACCGTCCGTCGTCGTGAAGGTCTTCCAGCCTTCGGCGGGCGTGGTGGCGCCCGCCGAAGGGGTAGCCGACGGCGACGAGGTGGCGCTCGCGCTGGCGGACGCTGTGGGCGATTCCCCTGCCGGAGACGTTGTGGGCGGAGCCGATGCCGGCGAACCGCAGGAAGCGAGCGTGAGCGCCACGCACACACCCGAGAAAACCGTCACTGCTGATGATGCTGCTCGGCGCATCAAGGCCCCTCCTCAAAGATTAGAAAAGACGATGGATTAATTGTGCGGCAGCCGACCTTGGGAAAACCTTGGAATCGGCCCGATCGCAACCGAACCGATGCCGCCATAGCCCATTCCCGACGATTTCAACAGGCTGAGGAGAGGTTGGTAAGGGTTAACGCATGCAAGACCTTGTAAACCCAGCAATGCCCTTTCTCGCAATAGCCGTTGCCGTAGCCGCAGGGCTGTTCCTCTCCTGGCTGCTCCGGAAGATCCTCCTCCGGTTCAACCGAAGGCTCCCCGCGCTGCGCGAGACCTCCCGCATGGGCCGGGTTCCGCTCCGCCTGGCCCTCTGCCTGACCGGCATCCGGATCGCCCTGGCACTCACCACGGACGACGCCCCGTGGCGCACGAACGTGGACCACATCCTGCTGATCGCGCTCATCGCCTCTGTGGCCTGGCTGGCAGTTGCCATCCTGCTGATCATCGAAGCGCTGATGCTCACGCACTACAGCGTGGATGTGGCGGACAACCGCCGCGCAAGACGCCTGCGCACCCAGGTGATTCTCGCCAGGCGCATCGGCATAGCTCTGGTGGTCATTTTGGCGCTCGGCATCGCACTACTCACCTTCCCGGACGTCCGGGCCCTCGGGGCAGGCATCCTGGCCTCGGCCGGACTGATCTCCATCGTTGCCGGCCTGGCGGTACAGTCCGCACTGGTCAACGTTTTCGCCGGTGTCCAGCTGGCCTTCACCGATGCCATCCGCGTTGACGACGTAGTGGTGGTGCAGAAGGAATGGGGCCGGATCGAGGAGATTACCCTGACCTACGTGGTGGTCCACATCTGGGATGACCGCCGCCTCATTCTTCCCTCCACCTACTTCACCACCACACCCTTCGAAAACTGGACGCGTAGGCGGTCCGAGGTCATGGGCACTGTGGAATTCGATCTCGACTGGCGCGCCCCCGTCGAAGCAATGCGCGCCGAACTCAAGACCCTGCTGGCCGGCACCGAACTCTGGGATGAACGCGTGGGCATCCTCCAGGTCACCGATGCCACCAGCGGCTTCGTGCGCGTCCGGATCCTCGTGAGTGCCGCGGACAGCGCCTCCCTGTTCGACCTGCGCTGCCTCGTTCGCGAGGAGCTGGTGGGATTTCTGCAGCGGCAGCATCCGCAGGCACTGCCCCATATCCGCTGGGAAACCGTCAATTCCTCTCAGCAAAATTCAACGCAGCCACATGCCACGAGTGCCTCGCCCCGGCGCCCGCAGCTTGAGGCGCACCCCCGGCAGCCGTCCGATCCGCGCGACTCCCAGCTGTTCACCGGTTCGATGGAAGCAGTGGAGAGGTCGCGCGCCTTCAGCGGCCCGGGAGAGGAAGTGTTCGAGGACCGGGAAAAGACCCTGTCCGCCCACGAATGACGCTCGGTGCTTCCGGACGAACAGCGAAGCCCCGCTGCCGCGGTTGCGGCAACGGGGCTTCTCAGCTGCGTACTGACCTGTCCCAGTTCACGGGCCGCGTCAGTTGGCGGGCCGCGTACTGACCCGGGTCAGTTGGCGCGCCGGGTCATGCGTTAACGGTGATGTCCCGAGTGCGGTGGTCGTACCGGATGGTGAGGCGGCCGCCGTCGTGGTGCAGTTCGTGGTTTGCACCGTCGAACGCACCGAAAGCGCCGTAGTTCTCCTCCCAGGAGCGGTTCAGCGCGATCTTGAACGTGTAGTGGCCGGCCGGAATGTCAGCCGTCAGCTTCCACAGCTGGTCGAGGGCGTCGAGCTCCATCTGGGCTTCGTCATACTGCGGAGCCCAGTTCTCCGGGGCACCCAGCAGCGTGTTGAAGTCACCGGCAACCGCTACCGCTTCCGGCTGCGGGGCAGTTTCGACGGCGGGAGCTTCAGTTTCGGAGCTCGCCTCGGCCTTCTTGCTGCGAACCGCCTTGGCAACGGGGGCAACCGCGTCCTCGATCAGCTTGGCAGCCTTGTCAACGACCTTCGCAGCCTTGGACGGAGCCTTCTCAGCCTTGACGGCTGCTGCCTTCTTAGCGGCAGGTTTGGCGGGCACGGCCACCGGAAGGGGCGTGTTGGCAGGAACCGGCGTTCCGGCGTCGAGCGCTACAGCGAAGCTGTCGGCGTCCGCGAACGCGACAGTGGCTCGCAGGCCGTCCTCGGTGATGGTCCAGCCGGAGCGGCCCTTGACCAGCCAACCGGCCTTGACCAGCTTGGCCGTGGCAGTGGTGAGCGACTTGTGGCCGCGGGGGATCCCCCCGCTGAGCAGTTCAGCCTCGTAGGCGTTCAACGGAACTCGGATGAGTGCCTCGGCGAGTACTTCGCCAGCATTCTGCGACTCACCAGTCAACACCCCCTCCGCCAGAACGTCCAGCACGGCCTTCAGCCGGAAGTTGGTGTTTTCTGCGGCAGTCTTGCGCATGGTTCCCCTTAAAGAGCGATTGTTCCCCCAGTAGTTTGCCAAGTAGACGGTAAATCTGGCGACTTGAAATGGTAAATACCGCGTGTCGCGACCGGATATGACGCGGATTACACCCGATCTGAGCCTGGAGTCTCGGATTTCCGGACGTCGGCCGCCGCGGTGGTGCAGCCAAAACCAGCTGACCGGGTGGTTGACAAAGGAGTGCATTTCCCGCCGCGCGCAGTAGAAAGTAGGCTTACCATGTGCGTTGATCACCAGGACAGCACAGCACTGGAAAGGATGAAGGCCATGAGCGAGCACAATGCCAAGGAAGACGGCTTCATAGTCCCGAACCCGTCAAAGATCCGCGACGACGGCCCTGGCGACGCGGGCGACGACGCCAACGCAATCCGCTTCAGTGAAGAGCAGGCGCTGATCGAGGAACAGTCCCACGGAATCCGCCCCGAGCGCTACGACATCCCGTCCGGCGGGCCCACCATGGCCGAAGCGCGCGGCAATATGGACTTGTCGGATGACACCGGGGATGCAACTTCGGGCGACAGCAGCGACGACGGCCTGCACGGCGGAGCTGAGCAGTAAAGCGCCGAAGCAGTAAAAGCTCCCGACGTCGGCACGCCGGATTGCGGCGGCCACCCGGCAGCGGGCGGAGTCCGGGCCTACTGCCGGTAGCCCTCGACTTCGCTGGCGGGCCGCACGTCGGCCTCGTCAGGATCCTCCCCGGCCTTCGCCTTGGCTCGGCGCTGCCGCAGCAGATCCCAGCATTGATCCAAAGCCTCCTCCACCTGCCGCAGCCTGGCCAGTCGATCCCCCGGCTCCGGGCTGGCGACGTCCGACGCGTGCCCTTCCCCCACCTCGCGCAGTCGGTGCTCTTCGTCAACCAGCGACTGGATCCGCTGCAGAATGTCCTGATTGTCCATCGCTTGCACTCCTCACATCATGCGGCTCGCCAATGCCAGCCGGCTCAGCAGGCCTGGAATTGCCAGCCTAGTGAGGCTGGCCCGTCCGCGAAAGGGCCTGACCGCACAGCACCCAGCACTGCACGGGACCCCCAGGCACCGATCGCGCTGGCCACGCGGCAGACCGTTCGCTAGGCTTGAACGTAAGCATGCTTAGCATTCTGCTGGGAGCTTGTTAATCCACATGCGAACTGTCCGTGTTCAACCCCGCCATCAGGAGGAGCACCATGACCGATCAGTACACGTTCAAGAATCCCGTCACGGCTTACGAGCACATCGAGCCGCCGAAGCAGCACCAGCCCGAGCCCGGCCTGGACGCAAAACTGGAACCCAAGGCCGATCTGGGTGAGGACACCTACCGCGGGATGGGCCGCCTCGAAGGGCGCAAGGCGATTGTCACGGGCGCCGACTCCGGCATCGGCGCTGCCACGGCGATTGCGTTCGCGCGCGAGGGTGCCGACGTCGTCCTCTCCTACCTTCCTGAAGAGGAAGAGGACGCCGCGAAGATCGCCAACCTGATCGAAAAGGCCGGGCGAAAGGCCGTGAAGGTTCCCGGCGACCTTAAGGACGCGAACACGTGCCGCGAGCTGGTGGACACTGCGCTCCGCGAGCTTGGCGGACTGGACCTCCTCGTGAACAACGCCGGCAAGCAGGTGGCACAGGAGGAGATCGCCGACATCACCGACGAACAGTTCGACCACACGCTGAAGACCAACGTCTACGCCATGTTCTGGCTCACCAAAGCAGCGGTACCGCATCTTCCGGCGGGCTCCACCATCATCAACACGACGTCGATCCAGGCCTACAACCCCTCGCCCACCCTGGTGGACTACGCAACCACAAAGGCCAGCATCAACAACTTCACCAAGGGCCTCGCCCAACAGCTGGCGCCGAAGGGAATCCGGGTCAACGCGGTAGCTCCCGGCCCCATCTGGACACCGCTTCAGGTCAGCAGCGGCCAGCCCAAGGAAGCCCTCCCCGAGTTCGGCAAGGACACCCCGCTGGGACGGGCGGGCCAGCCCGCGGAACTTGCCCCTGCGTACGTGTTCCTTGCATCGGCGGAGTCGAGCTTCGTCGTAGGAGAAACGCTGAACGTCAACGGCGGAAGCCCGACGCCCTAGCCGTTCCGACCAGTACCGCGCTGGTCCAAACCGCTGGTCCAACCCGCGCCTCACCCAGGCCATTGTGGCCCCGAAAGCAAGGTGCTTATAGTGGCGGTCTGCACACCCCTGAGCCACTCCGCCGCAAATACCTGATGAGGAGAGCCCGATGGAATCCCGCACCCTTGGTTCCCTGACCGTTTCCGCCCTCGGCCTTGGCTGCATGGGGATGAGCGAGTTCTACGGCACTGGCGATGAAAATGAGTCCATTGCCACGATCCACGCTTTCCTCGATGCCGGCGGCACCCTCCTTGATACAGCTGACATGTACGGGCCATTCACGAACGAGATGCTCGTGGGCAAGGCGATCGCGGGCCGCCGCTCGAACGTGGTCCTTGCCACCAAGTTCGGCAACGAACGCCGTCAGGACGGTTCCTGGGTGGGCATCAACGGGCGGCCCGAGTACGTCCGGTCCGCCTGCGATGCGAGCCTGCAGCGCCTCGGCGTTGATTACATCGACCTCTACTACCAGCACCGGGTGGACAAGACGGTACCGATCGAGGACACCGTGGGGGCCATGGCCGAGCTCGTCGAGGCCGGCAAGGTCCGGCACCTGGGCCTGTCCGAGGCCAGCGCCGAGACCATCCGCCGGGGCCACGCGGTCCACCCCATCACGGCCCTGCAGACCGAATACTCCCTGTGGGAGCGCGAACCCGAAACGAAGGTCTTCCCCGTGCTCGCCGAGCTCGGCATCGGATTCGTCCCCTACAGTCCGTTGGGCCGCGGCTTCCTGACCGGCCAGCTGCGGAGTCCTGACGACTTCGCCCCGGACGACTTCCGGCGCCACTCGCCCCGGTTCCAGGGCGAAAACTTCACCCGCAACCTGGAGCTCGTGGACCGGGTGAAGGACCTTGCGGATGAGAAGCAGTGTTCGCCCGCACAACTGGCGCTCGCGTGGCTCCTTGCGCAGGGCGAACACATCGTGCCCATTCCCGGCACCAAGAAGCGGGAGCGGCTTGACGAAAACCTGGGGGCGGCCGCCGTCGAGCTTTCCGCAGAGGACTTGGCGCGCCTCGATGAACTGGCCCCGGCAGGAGCCGCTGCCGGCGCGCGCTACCCCCACATGAACACGATCGACACCTGAACCGACTCCGCAGCAACCGAAGGGAATCCCATGAGCGGCAGCACCGAGGGCACCAGCGGCACTGGCGACACAAGCGAAGATCAGGTCCTCGACCAGTGGGCCCGGCGGCTCACCCAGGCCCTGCAAATCCTGGACCTCAAGGTTGACCACGGGCTGGTCCGACGGCTCGCCGACGAATCGGCGCAGGCTGTCAACGGTTCCGCCGGGCCCGTCAGCGCCCTGCTCGTAGGATACGCGGCCGGCCTTGCAGCCCACCACGGAAAGACCACGCCAACGGAGGCCGTGGAGTCCGCTGCGCAGGTGGTGCTGCAGCTGTGCGAGCACGGAGCCGACGGCGGCCCGGACAGCAAGGGCTGGTCCAGCACCGCTCAATGACCGTTAGCGGTGCTCACCCAGGTGTGCCGGCCCGCCAGCGCACCCGCGGGAGGCGCCAGCGCACCCCCGCGGCGCCAGCGCACGCGCGGGAGGCGCCAGCGCACCCCCGCGGCGCCAGCGCACGCGCGGGAGGCGCCCGTGTCCCCGTGACGCCGTGGCCCCGAGACCCCTGCCCCGGCGACTCAGGCTGCGCCCGTCAGGCCGTGGCCGGCTCCAGCCGCACTAGCACCGCCTTCGAAACAGGGGTGTTGCTTCCCTCCGCCACGCTGTCCAGCGGGACCAGCACATTCGCCTCGGGGTAGTACGTGGCTGCGCAGCCCTGGGCCGTGGGATAGGACACCACGCGGAGGTTCTTCATGACCCGCTCCACGTCGTCCTCATAGACTCCGTGGATATCCACGAACTGGCCGTCGCTGAGGCCGAGCTCAGCAATGTCCTCGGGGCTGACGAACACCACGTTCCGGCCCTTCTTGATGCCGCGGTAGCGGTCGTCGTGGCCGTAGATGGTGGTGTTGAACTGGTCGTGCGAGCGCACGGACTGCAGGATCAGGGTTCCCGCCGGCCGCTCCACGTGCTCCAGGTGGTTGACCGTCAGCATCGCCTTGCCCGTGGGCGTATGGAACGTGCGCGAGTCCCTCGGGCCGTTCGGCAGCACGAAGCCGCCCTTTTGCCGGATCTTGTCGTTGTAGTTCTCACACCCGGCCACGACGTGGGAAATGTGCTCGCGGATGAGGTCGTAGTTCTTCTCGAAGCCGTCCCAGTCCGCGCTGGTCTTTCCGGCCACAGTCTCCCGTGCTAGGCGGCAGACGATGGCCACCTCGGACAGGAGATTCGGCGCGACGGGCCGCACCTTGCCCTCCGAGGAATGGACGGCGCACACGGTGTCTTCAACCGAGACGAACTGCGGGCCGGACGCCTGCATGTCGATCTCTGTGCGTCCCATGGTGGGCAGGATGAGCGCCTCCTTGCCGGTCACGGTGTGCGAGCGGTTGATCTTCGTGGAGATCTGCACCGTCATTTCAGTGTTCTCCATGGCCGCCTCGGCAGCGTGGGTGTCTGAAATGGCGGCCACGAGGTTGCCTCCCAGCGCCACGAAAACCTTGATGTCGCCGTCGCGCATTCTCCGGATGGTCTGGACGGAATCCGCGCCGTGCTCACGAGGCGGGTCGAACGCGAATTCCTTGCCGACGGCGTCCAGGAAGGCTGGCGGCATCTGCTCCCAGATGCCCATCGTGCGGTCGCCCTGGACGTTGCTGTGCCCACGGATGGGCGAGGCGCCCGCGCCCGGCTTGCCCATGTTGCCGCGCAGGAGCAGCAGGTTGATGATCTCCTTGATGGTGGCGACGCCCTTCTTGTGCTGGGTGATGCCCATGGCCCACGTGACGATGACCCTGTCCGCCTTCAGGTACCGTGCAGCTAGTTCGTCGATCTCGTCGCTCCGCAGGCCCGTGGCCTCAAGGACAGCGTCCTCATCCAGCTCCGCCAGGTGCGCCCTGAGTTCCTCCAGCCCCTGGCAATGCTCCTCGAGAAACTGGTGGTCCAGCACCGTTCCGGGATTCTTCGCTTCTGCGTCGAGGACCCGTTTGGAGATGGCCTGCATGAGAGCCATATCGCCGCCGACGCGGATCTGCAGGAACTGGTCTGCTATTTCCGTTCCATGGCCAACGATTCCCTTGACCTTTTGCGGGTTCTTGTACCGCATGAGCCCGGCTTCCGGGAGCGGGTTGACGGCAACGATCTCGCAGCCGGCCTCCTTGGCCTCCTCGAGTGCCGTGAGCATGCGCGGATGGTTGGTGCCAGGGTTCTGGCCCATGATGATGATCAGCTGCGCCTTGGCGAAGTCGTCATAGGAAATCGTGGCCTTGCCGATGCCGATAGTCTGGCCCATGGCCCAGCCCGAGGACTCGTGGCACATGTTGGAGCAGTCCGGCAGGTTGTTGGTTCCAAAGGCACGCACATACAGCTGGTAGATGAAGGCGGCCTCGTTTGACGTCCGGCCGCTCGTGTAGAAAGCAGCCTCGTCCGGGCTGGCCAGGCCCTTGAGTTTGTCGCCGAGAATCCTGAATGCCTCGTCCCAGCTGACCGGCCGGTAGTGGTCCTCCCCCGCAGGCTTGTAGACCGGCTCGGTGAGGCGTCCCTGCATTCCCAGCCAGTACTCGGGCTTTTGCCGCAGTTCACTGACCGGGTGCTCTGCCCAAAACTCCGACGCCACCACCACCGGCGTGGCCTCCCATGTGACGGCCTTCGCGCCGTTCTCACAGAATTCAAAGGCCTTGCGGTGGTCGGGATCCGGCCACGCGCAGCTCATGCAGTCGAAACCGCCCTTCTGGTTCATGGCCAGCAGCGTTTTCTCGGTCCTGACCACGCCCATGTGCTTCAGGGCCGGCTGCATCGAGTGCAGGACACCGGGCATACCGGCTGCCCACTCCTTCGGCCTGCCCACCTCAAGGTCTTTGTCGTCAGCCTCTTCAACACGCGGATTCTTGCGCGGCATGCTGCACACTCCTTGACTCGCTGCTTTGTCCTGGTCCTGCTGCTTAGGGCCCGGGCACTACACATTGTGTTACCCCAGTCACAGGACTAGCAGGAATGGCAAGGGGCTGCAAGCATTTGGCCCGGAAGCTGGGACAGTGCTCTCTCGCCGGCGTGGCCCCGGAAGCCGCCCATCCTTCTCTGGCGCCCTGGAGCGGATCGGGAGGACAATTGGGGCACTACGCATTGACCGTTTGGAGCCGCCGTGCGTCGTTCCAACACCTGGCTAAGACGTCACAGGCTTGTGGCCTTCTTCATTCTGGCCTACGCAATTGCCTGGGCATCGTGGCCTCTCTACGCGGCAGGGCTGATGCCGCGGATGGAGTTCCTGCCCGTCGGCCCGCTCTTGGCGGCCGTCATTGTGATCGCCCTGGCCGAGGGCCGGCGCGGCTTCCGGGCCTGGGGCCGGCGGCTTGTGCGGTGGCGCGTGGGCTGGGTCTGGTACGCCGTCGCGCTTCTGCTTCCCGCGCTGCTGGTGCTGGTCACGGGCTTCATCAACACCGCTCTCGGCGCATCCGCCCCAGGCCTCGCGGACCTGACCTGGAACGGGCTGCTGATGGCGTTCGCCGTGCGTCTCGTCAACCCGTTGGACGGCCCCTTAGGCGAAGAACCGGGCTTCCGCGGCTACGCCCTTCCCCTGCTGCAGGCCTCCCGTCCGCCGCTGCAGTCGGCGGCGATCCTCGGCGTCCTTGTCGCCATCTGGCACCTGCCGCTCATCCTTTTCAACGGCCTAAGCCTGATCGGACTGCCGACGACGTTCGTCATCACCTTCCTGTACGTATGGCTCTTCAACCGCACGGGCGGAAGCGTCCTGCTGACCTTCCTGTTCCACAACAGCCAGGGCACCTTCACTGTCGGTTCCTTCGGCTTCACCGGCGCAGCCGGCGGCCGCGCTGAACTGATCTATTTCGCCGTGGTGCTCGCCGCGGTCCTGGCCACCCTGCTGCTCGACCGCAAAGCCTGGCGCAAGGCACCCCGCTCAGCCACCGCCGTCGGGCGCTTCTCCCTCAAGATGCGCCCGATGTAAGGGCACCAGAAACCAAGGAGGAAAGATGTCCTCACCGCTCGCCTCAGCCGCCGGGCCGATCGCCCTGGTGGCCGGACTCGCATTCGCCGCTGTGGACGTCGCCCGCCTGCTCGCCGCCGACCGGAGCCTGGACCGGATCGAGATGATGCGCCAGACGCCGTTCGTGGTGACCAACGCACTGTACTGGGTGGTCTTCATCGGCCTCGTCCTCGCCCTCGTATCGGTCTACTTCCGCTCCGCCGGAAGTACCGGCGGCCTCGGCGCCGTCGGCTTCTGTTTCGCGCTCGTTGGCACCCTGGACATGGCCGGCAACATGTGGTTCGACGGGTTCGCCGGCCCCTGGATCGCCGACGTTGCACCGGGCGCGATCCTCGCGGGCGGATCCGGAATGCTGGCTGTCGGCGGCCTCTCCAGCTATGTCCTGTTTGCACTCGGCTGGATAGTCTTCGGCATCACCGGCTGGCGGTCACGGATGTTCCCGGCGTGGGCGGGCGTGGCGTTCATCGTGGCCGGCGTGCTGGGCTACAACGCGGGCCTTCCGCCGTACGGAATCCCCATCGGGCTCACCATGGCCGCCCTGGGATGGTGGATCCTGCGCGGTTCCTCCCCGCGCCAGCCGGCGGCCTCAGCCTGACAGTTCAGCCAGCAGCTCCGCCTTGCGCTCTTCGCTGGCGAACGAGGACCCGATGGAGTTCGCGGCAAGCCGGACGCGGTCGAATTCGGACAGCCCCATGACCGATTCCAGCTGGGCGAAGTTGTCATCCACGTAGCCGCCGAAATACGCCGGATCATCCGAGTTCACGCTCACGTTCAGTCCGGCAGCCAGCATCGCCGGAAGCGGATGGTCGGCCAGCATGTCCACCGCCCGCAGCCGCACGTTCGACAGCGGGCAGACGGTCAGCGGCACCCGGTCGGCCACCAGCCGCTCCACCAGGTCGGGGTCCTCCATGCACCGGATGCCGTGGTCGATCCGATCGACTCCCAGCACGTCCAGCGCCTCAATAATGTACGACGGCGGTCCCTCCTCGCCTGCGTGCGCGATCTTCCGCAGGCCTGCTTCGCCGGCCCGGGCAAACAGCCGCTCGAACTTGGCCGGCGGATTGCCCACCTCCGCAGAATCCAGGCCGATGCCCGTAATCGGCGCGTTCATCGCGATCAATGCTTCAAGAACCTCTAGAGCGGACTCTTCAGACAGGTCCCGCAGGAAGGCAGCGATCAGCAGGGTGGAGATCCCGAACTCCTCCTGCGACGTGGCGAGCACTGTGGCCACACCGTTGACGCAGGTCTCCAGTGAAACGCCGCGGGACAGATGGGCCTGCGGGTCCAGCATGATCTCCGCATGACGCACTCCCGCAGCCGCGGCCCGGCCAAGGTAGGCGCGGGTCATGTCAGCGAAGTCCTCCTCGGTCCGCAGCACCGCCATGTTGGCGTAGTACAGGTCCAGGAAGGACTGCAGGTCCGTGAATTCGTACCGCGCCCGCAGCTCGTCGAGGTCCGCGTAGGGCAACTCGATGCCGTTGCGCTCGGCCAGTGCGAAGATCAATTCGGGTTCCAGCGTTCCCTCGATATGCAGGTGCAGTTCGGCCAACGGCGTGAGCGGCGGGGCCGCCGGGCCCTCCGTTCCGTCCAGAATCGGGGCTTGATCGGTCGGTTCGGTGGCGCCGTCGTAAGTGTTCACTCCGCCAGAATAGTCCCCGGATCTGCCATCACCGCTAGAGTCGAATAGATGCGAAGTGAAAAGTATGCTGATCATCTGCCGGGCCTGGCGCCTGACCACACAGCAGACGGCTTTGTCCGGGTGCGCGGAGCCCGCGAAAACAACCTTCGCAACGTGGACGTGGACGTCCCGCGCGATGCGATCGTCGCCTTTACGGGCGTCTCCGGCTCGGGTAAATCCTCGCTGGCGTTCGGCACCATCTACGCCGAGGCCCAGCGCCGCTACTTCGAATCCGTGGCGCCCTACGCCCGGCGCCTCATCCAGCAGGGGCACAACCCGAAAGTGGAGATGATCACCGGGCTGCCTCCCGCCGTCGCGCTTCAACAGCGCCGCGGCACGCCCAGCAGCCGGTCAACGGTGGGCACTGTCACCACGTTGTCGAACTCGCTCCGCATGCTGTTTTCGCGGGCCGGGACGTATCCGGCTGGTGCGGCGCAATTGGACTCGGATGCCTTCTCCCCCAACACCGCCGCCGGCGCCTGCCCCGAGTGCCACGGCCTGGGCATCGCGCACACCGTCAGCGAAGCGTCCCTGGTTCCCGACACCTCGCTCAGCATCCGGGACGGCGCCATCGCCGCCTGGCCGGGCGCGTGGCAGGGCAAGAACCTGCGCGACATCCTCACCCACCTTGGCTATGACGTGGACACGCCGTGGCGGAAGCTCCCCAAGAAGCACCGCGACTGGATCCTCTTCACCGACGAACAGCCCGTGGTGGAGGTGACGCCCCAGCGCGACCGCGTGGCCAAGCCGTACAAGGGCCGCTTCTGGAGCGCGAAGAGCTACGTCCTGCACACCCTCGCCGACTCCAAGAGCAACACCATGCGCGAGCGTGTCCTGGCGTACATGGAAACCGGGCCGTGTCCCCGCTGCGGCGGCACCGGCCTGACACCAGAGGCGTTGGCGGTGACCTTCGCCGGACACACCATCGCCGGACTGAACGCCGTTCCCATGGCCGAACTGGCAGAGATCATCCGTCCCACCGCGGAGCTCACCGATTCGGTCACCGCATCACGGCAGCAGACCTCGGGCGAAGGCAACGAGGTGGCTGTCGCCATCACGCGGGATCTCCTGCAGCGGGTCAACGTGCTGCTGGAGCTCGGCCTGGGCTATCTGGCACTGGGACGCTCCACCCCCACGCTCTCCCCCGGCGAAATGCAGCGGCTCCGCATCGCCACCCAACTGCGCTCCGGGCTGTTCGGCGTGATCTACGTGCTCGACGAGCCATCCGCCGGGCTGCACCCCGCCGACGCTGAACCGTTGCTGGCGGTGCTCGACCAGCTCAAGTCGTCCGGCAACTCAGTGTTCGTGGTTGAGCACAATATGGACGTGGTGCGCCGTGCTGACTGGCTCGTGGACGTGGGGCCGCACGCCGGAGAAGGCGGCGGCGAGGTGCTCTACAGCGGCCCTGTGGCCGGCTTGGCCGACGTGGAGGAGTCCGTCACCCGGGCGTTCCTCTTTCCGGACGGTTCCGCCAGGTCAGCGGCCGACGGCGGCGCTGACGGCGGCGGCGCTGACGGCGGCGGCGCGGCCGACGGCGGCGGCGGCCGGGCCGGCGGTTCGGCCGACAGGTCAGCAGCCGACGGCGGCGGGCCAGCGATCGACGGCGGCGCGCGCCGCGAACCCGACGGCTGGCTTGAGCTGCGGGATATCAGCCGCCACAACCTGCGCGAGCTTGATGCAAACTTCCCGCTGGGCGTCCTGACCGCGGTGACCGGCGTCTCCGGCTCCGGCAAGTCGACGCTGGTCAGCCAGGTGCTCGCGGAAGTGGTCGGCGCCCGGCTGCATTCCGATTCCGGGGCCGGGCCCGGGCCGAGCCCCGCGGACAGGGCAGCGGACAGGACAGCGTTGGAGGAACCGGAGGACGCCGGCGAGGTCACAGCACCTTTGTCAGTCGGGCCCGTGTCCGGCCTGGACCGGGTGGACCGGCTGGTGACGGTGGACCAGAAACCGATCGGCCGGACCCCGCGCTCCAACCTCGCCACCTACACCGGACTCTTCGACGCCGTCCGCAAGGAATTCGCCGCCACGGACGGGGCCAGGTCCCGGGGTTTCGGCGCAGGGCGCTTCTCTTTCAACGTGGTGGGCGGCCGCTGCGAAACCTGCCAAGGTGAGGGCTTCGTAGCCGTGGAGCTGCTGTTCCTGCCCGGCAGCTACGGTCCGTGTCCGGAATGCCATGGCTCGCGCTACAACCCGGAAACCCTGGAAGTCACCTACCGCGGCAAGAATGTGGCGGAAGTCCTGGGCATGACCGTCAACTCGGCAGCAGAATTCCTGGACGACGTTCCGGCGGCCGCGCGCAGCCTGCAGACCTTGCGGGACGTGGGTCTGGGATACCTCAGGCTGGGCCAGCCCGCCACTGAGCTCTCCGGCGGCGAAGCCCAGCGCATCAAACTCGCCACCGAGCTGCAGCGTGCCCGCCGTGGCCACACGCTGTACCTGCTCGATGAACCCACCACCGGCCTGCACCCGGCGGACGTCCAGCTTCTCATGGCGCAGCTGCACCGCCTGGTGGATGCCGGCAACACGGTGGTCGTCGTAGAACACGAGATGGATGTCGTGGCCGCCGCAGACTGGGTCATCGATCTGGGACCGTCGGGCGGCGACGCCGGCGGTGAGATTGTCGCCGCCGGTACGGCAGCCGCCGTCGCGCTTTCACCCGACAGTCGGACGGCGCCGTACCTGGCCACGGCCCTGAAATCCTGAGGCCAAAGAGGCCGCCGCGGACCCGTCTGCGGCGGCCTCCGCTCGACTTAGGCGCCTGTCACATGGGCCTCCGGCCGTCCACTTGACTGTCAATATTGATCTCGATTTGATAACGGGGACTCACTGCTTTACCGTTGAACACATGCCCGCGCCACGCGGGCCCATGAATGCCCGGTGCCGCCTCCACCAGTTACTGCCCGGCCGGCGGACACCGAAATGACCTCTATTTGTCAGGGGCGGGCGGTAGCGCGACAACGTCCGGGGACGGACCGAGCGCGGGTGGCCTCAGGAGCATCCCACCATGAAGAAATCTACTTTCAGCACTGCCGCGCGCCGTGGAGTAACTCTCGCCGCCGTTTCTGTTGCAGGGCTTGCACTTTCCGCCACCGCCGCAAACGCCGCAACCCCCACCGCCAGCACCTCCACCTGGGACGCCCTCGCCCAGTGCGAGAGCGGCGGTAACTGGGCCACGAACACCGGCAACGGTTTCTCCGGCGGCCTGCAGTTCACCCCGCAGACCTGGGCTGCCTACGGTGGCACCGGCTCCCCTCAAGGCGCCTCCCGCGCCCAGCAGATCGCTGTAGCCGAAAAGGTCCAGGCCGGCCAGGGCTGGGGCGCATGGCCCGCCTGCGCCGCCAAGCTGGGTCTGAGCGGCGGCGCTACCGCAGCTGCCCCGCAGATCCTGCCGCAGAGCGCACCCGTCCAGGCCGCACCGGTTCAGACTGCTCCGGTTGCCCAGGCCCCGGTCGCCACCGCGGCCCCGGTCCAGGCTCCCGTGCAGGCCGAAGCCCCCGTCCAGGCCAAACATGTTGCTGCCGTCGCCGTTAGCGGCGAGACCTACACCGTCCAGGCCGGCGACACCCTGAGCAAGATCGCCGACAAGCTCGGTGTTGACGGCGGCTGGCAGAGCCTGGCCGACGCCAACGCTGCCACCATCGCCGATCCCGACCTGGTGTTCGTTGGCCAGGTTCTGCAGCTGCCTGCCTAATTTGGCGGCCGTGGCCTGCTGACAGTTCCGCACTGTCGTGCAGACCGACCCCTGAAGTCCGACGCCGGGCCGCTCCACTTTGTGGGGGCGGCCCGGCGTCGTTCTTTTAACTGGCTTTTCATGCGTCAGCGCGCGAACGTGTTTCCTTCCGCAGCAGGCGGTCATTCGCCACGCCGGCCGCCGGGCCGCTCCCCTCTGCGGGGCGGCCCGGCGTCGTTGGCCTGAATCAGTAGGGCGTCCGGACTGTCCGCTTCGCGCACCCGGGCGCCAGGTCGCTGCTGAACCGGGGACGAGGCCGGGACGTGACGTTGGCGGGTGGCGCCCGCCGTCGTTTTTCAGCGTTCCTCCCCTCAAAGTCTTTCCCTTAAAGCAATACGACGCCGGGACGTCCCCGTTGTGGGGCGTCCCGGCGTCGTTGTCTGTTAAGTTGCTGATGGCTGCTGCCTGGCAGGCGACACGCGTTACTTCTGAGGCGTCGCCTTAGGCTGCTGCCGGCAGTTCACGAACGATGCGCACCTTCCAGGCGGCGTCGTCGCTCGTGTCCAGCAGGGCCACTGTGCCCGATGCGAGGTGCAGGGCGACCCGCTTGGCGTGGAGCAGCTCCAAGTAGAGGTGCTCGTTCATGCGGGAAGGGGTGTCGATGACGAACTTCACGGCGTCACGCACCTTGCGGTAGTTGGCGCTGAGTTCGCGGTGCCGGTGGAGTTCAAGCTCGTGGCGCTGCTTCACCCGCGGTTCGTGCTTGTTGAGCCAGTTCACTGCCAGGTGCACTCCGATGACCAGAGCGAGCGAGACGGCGTAAATCCACCAGCCCGTCGACATCAGGAACAGCGGCAGGTTGGCAACAGCGACGATCGCGATCACAACGCGCAGGGCCACCAGCCGGCGCAGAGTCAACGCGACGGAAGCGAGTGCCGTGCGAAAGCGGTGCTGGTCCTTACGGGCGGCCGCCGGATCGAGCGTAAACTCGTCAAGAACCAGGATGCCGTTTGCCTCGGGGCCAAGCATTTTGCCGTACTTCGGAATGAAGTGCTGAGGCGCCTGTGACCCGTGTGATTTGGCCGCTGAGGGCGCGGGCAACAGGGGCGCGGGAGAGGTAAGAGTCATGTGAGGGCTTCCAGACGCTGGTGAGGTTTCGGCTATCTTAGTGGTCGGCGCACGTTGGTGTATGCATAGGTCCACTATGTGAACACCTTTATTTGGGCTGGGCGTGTGCGAGCGTGTGGGCTCGGACACCGTAATTGGCACATCGGGCGCGGGGCGTCAGACTGAAAGGATGCAAACCTTCCTTCCGTATCCCGATTTCCAGCAAAGCGCTGCCGCGCTGGACCCCGCCAGGCTCGGCAAGCAGCGTGTCGAGGCGCTGCAGACACTGCGTGCGCTGGTGATCCCGGAGTACGGCTGGCAGTCACACCCGGCCATCCGCATGTGGATGGGTTACGTCCCGGCGCTCACCATGTATGGCCTGGCCATGGCCGACGAGTGGACCAAGCGCGGGTTCGCGGACAACACACGCGACAACATCCGCGAGTTCGCCCCACAGGCGGCCCACCCGGATTACGCCGCCAAAATCGCCATGCCGCCATGGCTGGGCGACCCGGAGCTGCACCTGAGCCACCGTTCCAACCTCATCCGGAAGGATCCGCGGTTCTATGCGCCGGTTTTCCCGGACACGGAAGCCGACCTGGAGTATGTCTGGCCTGAACCCCGCCACGAGTTCCTGCCCGAGGACCCGGAGGACGACGTGCTGTGGATCCTGCGCGAGCACGTGGGTGACATCGACCCCGAACGTTTGGACAAAGTGGGACTGCCGGCCGTGGGACGTGCAACCCTGACTGCGGCCAGCACCGAAGACGACTACCAGCCGGTCTACGCGGACTCAAGCTCGCGTCGCCCGTCCAAGGTCGCCCGCAAGTTGCCTCCCAAGCAGCTCGTCAAGAAGCCGTCGCGGAAACGCCAGCGCCAGGAAGCGGCCTTCTCCACCCTGCCCGGCAAGTCGCCGGTGGCCGTACCGTTTGAAGGCGGCAGCAAGTTCGCCGTCGGCATGGTTCTCGGCCGGCCCATCACGCTCGACGACGGCCGCTTCGGCCGCAACTTCAAAGTCACCGAAATCATTGACCGTTCAGCATTCGACTACCCAGCCCTGCTGCAGGATCCCCGAGTGTTCTTCCCGGTTCCTGCGCTGTAAGGGCAGGCATGACTATCCTTCTGGCAGGCTGTGGCGACCTGGGCACCGAAGTCGGGCTGCGGTTCGCCGCAGCCGGGCACCGCGTTGTGGGGTGGCGGCGTTCGCCCGCGAAACTGCCACTGGAAATCGAAGGGGCGGCGGCTGACCTGAGCACCGCTGACCTTCCGCCGGTCCCGGCAGATACAACCGCCGTCGTCGTTGCCGTTGCCGCCGATTCGCCGACTGAGGCGGCATACCGTGCGGCGTACGTGGACGGCCTTTCACATGTCCTGGACGCGCTCGAGCGCGACGGTGTGACGCCGCGTCGCGTCCTGTTTGTCTCCTCCACCGCCGTTTACGGCGACGCCGGCGGCGATTGGGTGGATGAAAGCACGACGCCGGCACCCGGCAGCTTCTCTGGCCGCATCCTCCGCGAGGCCGAGGATCTGCTCCTGACGCGGCTGCACGGGACGTCCACGACGGCTGTGGTGCTACGCCTCGGGGGCATCTACGGGCCCGGGCGTACAAGGCTAATAGATCAGGTCCGCAGCGGGTCGGCCGTGCTTCCCGAAGACAAGCGGTACACAAACCGCATTCACCGGGACGACGCCGCCGGCGCCATCCTTCGACTGTGCACCATGGCTGAAGAACCGGCTCCTGTCTATGTCGGTGTTGACGAAGATCCTGCCGAACTCGGTGATGTCCTGTGTTTCCTGGCATCGGAGCTGGGGCTCGATGTCCCGCCGTCGGGCCCGGTTGGCGAGGCGCGCGGCGGCAACAAGCGATGCAGCAACGCGTTGCTGCGAGGGACCGGATATTCCTTCGCCTATCCGACGTTTCGTGAGGGATACCGCGACATTCTGGCCGGGGTCGGAGTGCGGCACCCCTAGGCTGTTCCTCTAAGCAACACCGGCTGGCCGGACCAAGCTCGCTGGAGGAACGGGAACCACCCCGGACCGAACGCAACTTCAACGAGGGGCCCGATGGATTTTCAGCACATTATTGAAGCAGTCGGCAGGTTCATGGACTTCGCAGGCGTGGCTGTAATGGTGATCGGCGCTGTGGTCTCGATCCCCATGGCACTGCGCGGCTACCAGCCCCGGCGCCTGCCCGCCGATGCCGGGCGCATGTCCGTCTACCGCTCGTACCGCCAACTGCTCGGCCGCTCCATTCTGCTCGGACTGGAACTCCTCGTGGCAGCCGACATCATCCGCACCGTAGCCGTCACTCCGACGTTTGAAAGTGTCGGCGTGCTGGCCATCATCGTGCTCATCCGTACTTTCCTGAGCTTCTCGTTGGAACTGGAAATCACAGGCAGATGGCCTTGGCAGAAGGAGCCGTCTGCGGGCGGTTCCGGATCTAAGGGCAGCTCGCAGAGCCGGGAGTCCGCTGTTTCAGAGACGTAGTCCGTCGGTCGGTTCGCGACAACGTTTCCCGCCAGGCCGTGGTCTGTGGCTGTTCGGCCTATCTTCGTGGCCATCCATTTGAGATTTCGCTCCCTTCAACTGGGTTATCCTTGCGCAGCTAAAAATGTCAGACCCCTCTGACAAAGTTTTCCTATGGAAGCAATGGGGGAACACGCAGCGGATCACACCGCGGGCCAGGCGGTAACGCCGGGCCTCAGCGCGGCTGCCCTGCTGCGGGGCCGCGCGCTTCGCAGCGTTCCCCCTCCCGCTTTGCTCACGGATCACGCGGCGTCCGACGGCGGTGCCGCCGCCGGCGGGTCCGTCACCGGCGTGACGTTTACTGGCACCGCCTTCAGTGGCGGGGCGGCTGAGGCCCTGGAACAGTGTCTGGAGGCGCTGGCATCGGCGGTCGACGCCGCGGACAATGAACTCGGGCTGGCTTCCTTCCGGGAGGCGGCGGATTTCGCGGACCTGACCGAGGAGCTCTCCCGCCGGGCCGAGCACCTTCAGCTGCTCGCCGCGGCCGCGGTGGAACGGACCCGCACCGAGGCGGTCAACGCCGCCGGACCCGCGGCAAAAGCCACAGGCTGGACCACCGGCTGGGGCACCAACACCGACACCGGCAGCGCGGCCGACACCGCTGCCGGTGCAGGAGCATCCGGGGCCGCGGCGGCGGGGCCGGTGCCGGTGCGGTCTGTGCCTGCCGATGACGGGTGCCGGAACACCGCCGAATACCTCCGGGTCCGGCTCCGGATCAGCATCGGCGAAGCCCGGCGCCGGCTCGCCCTCGCCGCGGCCGTGCTGCCCCGCACCGGCCTCAACGCCCACCCCATGCCCCCCGCCTGCGAACAGACCGCCGCGAACCTCGCCGCCGGGACCATCGCCTCCCGCGCCGGAACCATCATCACCACCGCCCTGGACAA